>CAZVHW010000026.1:0-4450 GCA_964626835.1 uncultured Enterobacterales bacterium | reverse complement strand
AGCACGGCGTCAACCCCATGTCGGGTTGTCTGCCCATGCTCATCCAGATGCCCATCTGGTTCGCACTGTATTCCACGCTCCTGTACAGCGTGGACCTCTACCACAGCGAGTTCCTGCTGTGGAAAGACCTATCGGCCCAGGACCCGTTCGCGGCCCTGCCGATCCTCGTGGGCGTCCTCATGCTGGCACAGCAGTGGATGACACCCATGACCGGCGTCGATCCGGCGCAACAGAAGATGTTCAAGCTCATGCCGCTCATCTTCATCTTCATCATGTTCAGCCTGCCCTCGGGCTTGTGCCTCTACATCACCATCAACAGTACGCTCACCATCATCCAGCAGTGGCTCATTCGTCGTAAGTACGGGACTGCGCTGCCGACCCCCGCTCCAGCCATGGACGAGGACAAGCTCGAGCAGCGACAGGCCAAGAGGGACGCGAAGAAGGAAGCGAAGAAGGAAGCAAGGAAGGCGAGGAGAAAAAAATGACCGATACCAACACGAATCCCCCAGTCGAAGGCGCCGTCAGCGGCGAAGGCGACAACCTGAAGGAAGCCATCCAGGCAGGCGCAGCCCTGTTGGAGCTCGAGCCGTCCATGGTGGACTACAAGCTCGATCTGGCCCACTTCAAGAACCCCAAGTCGGGCATCAACATGGGCGTCGACACCGTCAAGGTGTGGGTGTTCCCCAAGGATCCCGCCATCATCGAGATCACCACCAAGGCCCAGGCCTGGATGGCCGAGCTGCTCGAGCGCATGGAGCTCGGGGGCAAGGTCCTGGTCGCCGTGGACGGCAAGCTCGTGAAGCTGCGCGTCGATACGGAAAAGGGCGGCTACCTGGTGGGCAAGCGGGGCGTCACCATCGACGCCGTTCGTACCCTGCTCGTCGCCTCCATGGGTGCCGAGTACCCCGACTGGAAGTTCCGGGTGGACGTCATGGACCAACGCCGCGATCGTGACGATCGTGGTGGCCGAGGCCGTGACCGCGACGACCGCCGTGGGCGTGGTCGTGACCGCGACGACCGTGGTGGCCGAGGCCGTGACCGTGACGACCGTGGAGGCCGTGGTCGTGACCGCGACGACCGCCGAAGCCGTGGCCGCGACCGTGACGACCGTGGAGGCCGTGGTCGTGATCGTGATCGCGACGACCGTGGAGGCCGTGGTCGTGACCGTGACGACGACAAGGGCGGAAAGACCCGCCAGCGCGACATCGAGCGTCTGGCCCACCGCCTCGCCAAGCGCGTGCTGGAGAGCGGCAAGGACGAGCTCATCCGCAAGGAGATGAACAGCTTCGCCCGCCGCGTCGTGCACATGGTGGTCGCGGAGTACGAAGGCCTGGCCACCGAGTCGGTGGGCGAAGGCCAGCACAAGCAGATCCGCATCATGCCCAAGGGCGAGGAAGCGGGCACGGCCTAGACTGCATGGCCGCTGCCGTCCGATCGGCCCCGTCCGCCCAGGACACCATCGTCGCCAGTGCGACGCCCTGGGGTCGCGGGGCCATCGGGGTGGTGCGCCTCTCCGGCCCGGGCGTGGCCGAGGTGCTCGGGCGGGTCTGTCCGCGGCCCAGGGGTCTGCCTCGGGCGCGGCGCGCCGTGTTGGTCAAGCTGCGGGACGTGGACGCGTCCTCGAGCGTCTTCGACGAGGGCCTGCTGACCTGGATGCCCGGCCCTGGCTCCTACACGGGCGAGGACAGCGCCGAGATCTCGTGCCACGGCAACCCCTTGCTGGTGGAGAGGCTGCTTGCGGCCTGTGTCGACGCCGGCTGCCGCATGGCCGGCCCCGGTGAGTTCACGCGTCGCGCGTGGCAGAACGGGCGGCTCGATCTATTGCGTGCCGAGGCCGTGCTGCAGGCCATCGAAGCCCGCTCCCCGGAGGGCCTCGACGTGGCCACGCGGGCCCTGCGCGGAGAGCTGTCCAGCTGGCTCGAGGGCCAGCGCCTCGACCTCGTGGGCTTCGCGGCCGAGCTGGAGGCGCTGCTCGACTTCCCCGATCAGCTCGATCCGCTGGACGAGCGGCGGCTGCTCGGAGCCCTCGAGGCTGCCGAGACGGAGCTGGGGCGGGTGGCGGCCACCTTTCGCAAGGCCAGGGTCCAGGTCCAGGGTGCCCAGGTGGCGTTGGTCGGCCCGGTCAACGCGGGCAAGAGCAGCCTGTTCAACGTGTTGTTGGGCCGCCGCCGCGCTCTGGTGAGCGCACGGCCGGGGACCACCCGCGACGTGCTCGAGGCCAGCTGCGAGATCGGGGGTCTGCCCGTGGTGCTCATGGACAGCGCTGGCGAGAACCGGCGTCCGGAGACCCTCGAGGCGGCAGGGTTGGCCCTGCGGGACGAGCTGCTCGTCCACGTGGACCTGCTGGTGGTGGTGCTTCCTGCCCATCTGCCCCAGCTGGCCGAGGGGTTGGACCTGCTGGCCGCCACCGCTGGCCGACCCCGGGTGCTGGTGGGCAACCACGCGGACCGTCCAGGGGCCGCGTTGGAGATCGGCGGCCAGCGGCTCCTGCACACCTGCGCCCTGGATGGCACGGGTCTCGATGCGCTGCGCGCAGCCATCGCCAGCGCCCTGGTGGGCGACGCACCAGGGAACGCGGCCGTGGTGATCGCCAGCCAGCGCCAACACGATCTGTTGCTGCGCGCTGCCGAGCACGTGGCCGCGGCACGCCGTGCGCAGCTGGGTGACGCCGGTCCCGCCGTGGCTGCCGAGGAGGTCCTGGTGGCCCTCGAGCAGCTCGACGAGCTGGGAGGACGGGGCTTGCGGGAAGAAGTGCTGGACACTCTCTTCGCGCGCTTCTGCATCGGAAAGTAGCAGCCTGGGATAGAATCCCAGCTCGGCTTGACGGAGTGACCATGCGCTCGTTGTTCGTGATGGATCCGGTACCCGGCATCGACATGGAGACCGACTCCACCTGGATGTTGATGGTCGAGAGCCAGCGTCGGGGCTGGCCCGTTCATTGGTGCGAGCCGCGGGATCTCTACTCCAGCGGGGCTCTGGTCTTCGCCATGGCCCGCAGCCTCGTGCTCGGCACGGACCAGCCCCACTACCGGTTCGGGCTGCCCGAGGTGCTGCCCCTGTCGGACTGTCGGCTGGTGTGGATGCGCAAGGACCCTCCCTTCGACATGGACTATGTCCTGGCCACCTACCTGCTGGATCTGGCAGCGCGGTCTACCACCGTGCTGAACGATCCCAAGGCGCTCATGATGGCCAACGAGAAGCTCTTCGCCCTGCGCTGGCCGCAGCTCTGTCCCCGGACCGTGGTCACCTCCAGCCCCGCTCGCATCCGCAGCGTGGTGGCCGACCTGGGGCGGGCCGTGCTCAAGCCTTGGGACGGCTGCGGCGGGCGGGGCGTGGTGCTCACCCACGCCAAGGATCCCAACCTCGGCGCCTTGGCCGAGCTGCTCACCGAACAGGGCCGCCACGCCGCCTTGGTGCAGGAATACCTGCCCGAGATCGCGGCTGGAGACAAGCGGATCATCCTCGTCGACGGCGAGCCCCGTGGTTGGCTCAACCGCGTCCCTGGCGAGCACGACCACAGGGGCAACATGCACGTCGGAGCGAGTGCCGAGCCCTGCGACCTGGACGATCGAGACCGTGCCATCTGTTCTGCCATCGGGCCCACGTTGAAGAAACGCGGCATGCTGTTCGTTGGCATCGACGTCATCGGAGGCAAGCTCACGGAGATCAACGTGACCAGCCCCACCGGCATCCAGGAGGCCAATCGCTTCATGGGTGTCTGGCTCGAGGAAGAGATCATCGACGCCGCAGCCCAGCGAGCCCGCCTCTTGCACGGAGACAAGGCATGAACCTGTTTCTCGGGACACTGTCCCTGGCCGTCATCCTGGCCGCTCTCTCCCCCTCACCGACCTGGGCTGCCGAGATAACGCGCACCTCCAAGCCCGGCTCGAGCGACGACGCCGAGGACGAGAACGCCGGGGAGGACATCGACGAAGGCACCATGACCCGCAACCAGGCGCCTCCCATCGAGGATCTGCCAGACGAGGAAGCGCGCAACACCCTGCGGGAAGTGTTGACCGAGCAGGCTGGACTCGCCTTTGCTCCCATCGTCTATCGGGGTGCCGAGATCCTGCAGCTGCAGCCCGAGTTCGTGCAGGGTGCCCGCCAAGGTCTCGAGCTCATCTACCTGCGGAACTACGCGGGAGCGATGGAGCACTTCGGCCAGATGGACGAGGAGTACCCGGGATCCGCGCTCGGCCCGGTGGGGCGCGGACTCATCTTCCAGGCCAAGATGCTCGAGAACTTCGACTTCGACTACGAGCCCCAGTACGAGACCAACTGGCGCGCGGCCAAGAGCCAGCTCCTCACGGCCATCGAGACCCCGGGGAACGAAGCCTGGGAGTACTTCCTGATGGTGGGTGTCGTGGGGGTCGAGGCCATCCATGCCACCCGCAAGTACAACTACGTCGGCGCCCTGTCCAAGGCGTTGGAGGCCATGCGCTACCTCGAG
>CAZVHW010000025.1:21747-27715 GCA_964626835.1 uncultured Enterobacterales bacterium | reverse complement strand
GTCCATCATCCACGGCAACAACGAGCTGGGTACGGTGCAGTCCCTGACAGAACTGGGCCAACTCTGTCGCGAGGCCGCGGTACCTTTCCACGTCGACGCCTGCCAGAGCTTCACCAAGGTGCCCCTCGACTTGGCAGCACTGACGGTGGACCTCGTCTCCATCAACGCCCACAAGCTCTACGGCCCACAAGGCGTCGGCGCCCTCTGGGTTCGCCCCGGGCTCCGGCTCGAGCCAGGGCTTCACGGCGGTGGGCAGGAAGCCGGCCTCCGCTCGGGCACCATCAACACGGCGGGGATCGTGGGCTTTGCGGCGGCCACGAACCTCGCCACCCCCGCGCGGCTCTCGAAACTGCGCACGATGCGCGCCTCCCTCGTCTCGAGCTTGGCGGAGCGACTCCCCGCGGCGCGCCTGAATGGGCCGGCGGGAGCTGCCCTCCCTCATGTAGTGAGCCTCACGTTTCCCGGACAAGACGGGAAGGCCCTCTTCCAGGCTCTCAACCGCCGGGGATTCCAGCTCTCGGTGGGCTCCGCGTGCAAAGCGGGCAGCACGGATCCGAGCTCCACCTTGTTGGCGACAGGCATGTCGGAGACAATGGCCCGCTCGACACTACGCATCAGTCCCGGCTACGACACTCGCGAGGAACAGATCGAAGGGCTCCTCACGGCCCTCGAAGAACTGCTCCCCCAGAACCAGGCCCCATGACAACACCTCTCGAACGCATGGACCTCACCGGCGTCCCATGCCCACAGAACGCCGCCCGCGCGCTCATGGCCCTCGAGTTCATGGATCCTGGCGACCAACTGGAGCTGCTTCTCGACGACGGCGAGCCCATCCAGAACGTGCCCGACGCCCTCGAGTTGGAAGGACATGGGGTCCTCCAACGCGAACGCCACAGCGAGGGGTGGCGAGTCCTCATCGAGCGAGGGATTGAATGAACCTTCCAAACAGGCCCACCTGCACCCGCTGCGTGATGCCCTCGTCCCCGCCATGGATCACCCTCGACGACCAGGGCGTCTGCAGCCTTTGCCACGACTGGGACCGCATGCAGAAGGCTGCGGCGGGCACTCGACCAGCCCTCGAGACCGACTTCCTTCGGCTGCTGAAGAAAAACCGGGGCAAGGACAAGTACGACGCGCTGGTCATGTGCAGCGGGGGCAAGGACTCGACCTCGGCCCTGTACTACATGGTGCGCCGCTACAAGCGCCGCGTGCTGGCCTTCATGTTCGATCATGGCTTCGAGACCGACGAAGCCAAGGCGAACGTACAGCGGGCCGTGGAGATCCTGGGGGTGGACTTCCTCACCTTCCGCTCCACGTTCATGCACGACATGTTCGACCGGATCATGTCCTCGGGGTCCCAGGCGGTCATCTGCCACCTCTGCTCCATCTGGTACATGGACACCACCTTCGAGATCGCTGCGCGCTACCGCATCCCGGTGATCATCGCCGGCTGGACCAAGGGGCAGTCTACCGATGGCGAGATGATGTCCAAGTGCGCCTGCAACATCAGCGCTCCCGAGTTCCAAGCCATGGGTGTCGCGACCCACGCCTTCCTGGACACCCTGAAGGGCGATCCCGTCTACGGCGACTTTCCTCACAGCATGGAAGAAGTCCTCAAGCGTTCCCGCAAGCGCTTCAAGACCACCGTGCTCTCGCCCCACTGGTTCCTGCCCCACGACACCGCCGAATACATCGCACTCATCGAGCGAGAGCTGGACTGGAAGGCCCCGGACTTCTCCTTCCCCCGAGGGTCCACCAACTGCGCCATGAACTTCATCTCGGTCTACCGGTCCCTGAAACACTTCGGCTACACGCACTACCACGTGGAGTGCTCGAAGATGATCCGCCAGGGGCTGATGAGCCGAGAGGAAGCGCTCCAGCAGCTGGAGCTGAACTTCGACCTGGCCACCCTGAACGAGATCGCCAAGCCGCTGAAGTTCCGCTTCACGGAGTAGCGGGTCTGGCACCCGCCCAAACCGCAGGGCTACTCGCCCAGCGGGTCGTACATGTCCGGGAACGGGATGGTGTTGCCGACCGCCGAGCCAGCGAGGGCGCTCATCTCCCAGACCACCTCGCCCTCGTAGGTGACCTCCCGGATGACACCCTCGGAGCCGAGGTTGACGAGCCGGTTGCCGTTTGGCAGGTCGCGGGCCGTGCCCTGGATCAGGACGCTGAACCCCTCTCCGTCACCGTGTGACCAGACCTCTCGTAGTAGCTGTGCGTCGTGGTCGACCTCGTACTCCACGGCCGTGGTCTCGTCGGTGTCCACGTCGGTGGAGATCATCAGCAGGGTGCCGTCGGCGGTCCAGTCCGGATCGTGCTGGTAGTTGAACGCCCGGCTGCCTTCGTCGAAGGCGTAGCCGAAGTCGCCACCGTACTCGTGGAGCACCTGCGAGCCGTCGCCCGCGACCTCGAGGATCATGTCGTAGTTGCGCAGGGACAGCAGATAGCTGTCGCGCTCCTGGCTGTAGTGCAGCGCGTTTGCGTGCGTCCAGTCGTGCCCCTGGGGGTAGAAGGTGCCGTCCCAGCCATCCACCTTCTCGGGCTCGCGCCACTCCCAGGTGCTCCAGATGGGTTCGTCCTCGCCAACGATCTGGATGGCGTCGCCGACCCAAGGGACCGAACCTTCGGCGTCTCCGATGTCGTAGTCCTGCACTTCGATCGCGATGTAGGCGATCGAGCCGTCGGGCAGCACGGTGAAGGCATGGTGCCCCAAGGGGGTGTCGATGTCCTCGTCCTCCTCGCAGTCGAAGGAGGCGCGGGTGACGTTGCTGTCGTCCTCGCCGTGGTCGGTGAGGAAGCTGTTGAAGAGCACGTCGCCGGTGGACGGGTCGAAGGCCAGCTCGATGGGGTTCTTGTCGCCGTCCACCATCCTGTACCAGAGCCAGTTGCCGCGGCGGTCCATGGCGAAGACGACGGGCTGGCCGCCAAACGCGGTGCCGAGAATGTAGGGATCGCTGTCGTAGTCTTCGGGAAGCGGAACCGTGATGCGGAAGTCGGGCAGCTCCGGAGGCACGCCTTCGGTGACGACGCTGCCACTGGCCCAGCGTTGCTTGCCGTCGACCTCGGTGTACGCGCGGAAAAAGACCTCGCTCAAGGGCGGCATGCCCAGGAGGTGGTGGCTGTGACTCGTGGACGGCTCGTCGCTGGTCGGAGTGACCATCCCGTAGTCCTCGTCCAGCCCGAACTCGACCCATGACGTGCCAGCGTCTTCGCTGCTCCACTCGATCACCGGGACCATGCCCGCGCACTCTTCGAGGGTGGCGGTGCCGTCCCAGGAACCGAGGAAGTCATGGCAGCAGCCCGACAAGGCGAGGGCGAGCAACGGGAGTGGCTTGAGCAGCATGGAGACTCCGGGTTCGTGCGCGAATGGAAGCACGTCTCACACATCGGCTCCCTAGCACGTGATTGCAGCCCACGTGAACTCCGGGCCCGCTACTGTCCCAAGGGATCGTACATGTCTGGGAAGGGCACGGTGTTGCCGAAGGCGGAGCCCATGCGCGCGGACATCTCCCACACGACCTCGCCCTCGTATGTGACCTCCTGGATGAGGCCCACCGAGCCGTAGTTGACGAAGCGGTTGCCGTTGGGCAGGTCGCGGGCAGCACCCTGGACGGCCGCATGGTGGCCATCACCTTCACCGTGGGACCAGACCTGGCGGAGCAGCTGGGCGGCGTGGTCCACCTCGTACTCCACCGCCGTGGTCTCGCGGGCCAGGTCGTCCGTGGAGATCATCAGCAGCGTTCCATCGGCTGTCCAGTCGGGATCGTGTTGGTACTCGAACGTCTTGCTGCCCGCTTCGAACGCGTAGCCCGTCGCGCCGCCGTACTCGTAGACGGGGTCACCCCCCTCGCCGGAGATCTCGAGGATCATGTCGAAGTTGCGCAGCGAGAGCAGATAGGTGTCCCGCTTCTCGTCGTAGTGCAGCGAGTTGGCGTGGGTCCAGTCGGCGCCCTGGGGGTAGAAGCTGGAGTCCCAACCTTCGGTCTTCTCGGGGGGGCGCCAGTCGTCCCAGGTGCTCCACAGCAGCTCGTGCTCGCCACCGTCTGGAGGGATGACCCAGATGGCGTCGCCCACCACGGACATTTCACCCAGGCCATCGTCCATGTCGTAGTCTCGGACGTCGATGGCGACATAGGCCATGCCCCCGTCTGGGACAAGGGTGAAGGCGTGGTGTCCCTGGGGCGTGTCGATGTCCTCGGTGACGGTGCAGTCGAAGGAGGCACGGGTGACGTTGCTGTCGTCCTCGCCGTGGTCGGTGAGGAAGCTGTTGAACAGTACGTTCCCGGTGCCCGGCTCGAAGGCCAGCTCGATGGGATTCTTGTCGGGCTCGATCCGCTTGTACCAGAGCCAGTTGCCCCTCCGGTCCACCACGAAGACCACCGGTTGGCCGCCGAACGCCGTGCCCAAGACATAGGGATCGGAGTCGTGGTCTTCTGGAAGCTCGACCGTGACGTCGAAGTCGGGCAGGTCGGAGGGCACGCCACCGGTGACCAGGCTGCCCTCGGTCCACCTCTCCTTGCCTTCGACTTCGGTGACGGTGCGGAAGAACACCTCGCTCAAGGGGGGCATGCCGATGAGGAAGTGCTGGTGGTCCCTGGTGGGCTCGGTGGTCTCGAGCGTGGTGTTGCCGTAGTCCTCGTCCAGACCGTACTCAACCCACGAGGTGCCGGCGTCGTCGCTGGACCACTCGATCACCGGCATCATGGAGGCGCATTCAGCGGTGTAGGCGCTGCCCTCGAACTCGTGGCAAGCGATCAGCGCGAGCACGAGCAGCGGGGCCGCCGGGCGGGACATGAGGACTCCGCGTGAAGGTGGTTCGAGCGAGCGGGCACGTCACCCGCCGACATGACAGCGTCAAGGGAGCGCGCTGTAGCCCATCACGCTACACGGCGGATCTCCGACCCGCACAGCCACGAGCCGCAGCGCCATGAAAGACAGCGACACCACAATCGCCCACATCCGTTCCCGCCTGGGCCGCTTCAACGAAGCCCGCGACTGGGGCCAGTACCACTCGCCCCGCAACCTGGCGATGGCGCTGAGTTCCGAGGTGGGTGAGCTGCTGGCCCTCTACCTTTGGTGTGAGGACGGCGGCCCACAGCCTCGTGTGGCGAGCCGCGAAGCCAAGGTCCACGAAGAGCTGGCCGACGTCGCCATCTGCTTGCTCAACCTGTGCGAGGCGGCCGGAGTGGACCTGGCGGCCGCGGTGGAGGCCAAGCTGGCCAAGAACGAAGCCAAGTACCCGGTAGAGAGGGTGCGGGGACGGATGGAGAAGTACGACGAGTACTAGCAGTCCTCGGGAAAGGGGGTGCACGAGGGGGCCGGGGGCGGATCGGCAGCACAACTCCGCGAGACCATGGCATGATGCCGCCATGCTGCTGCTGTCTCTCGCACTCGCCTGCATTGAACCCACAACCGAGGACAGCGAGGTGCGAGACAGCCAGGCCCCGCATGACAGCGAGGTTGGCGAGGACACCCAGCCTCCCCCGCCCGACGACCTGGACGAGGACGGATACGACGAAACCGTCGATTGCGACGACCGAGACCCGACGATCTACCCGGGCGCCGAGGAGACGTGGAACGAGATCGACGACGACTGTGATGGTCGAATCGATGGCGACGGCAGCTACACCGGCAGCCACCGAGTCACGGCCTCGGCCGTCTACGAAGCCCAGAAATACGTCTTCTCGCTAGACTGCCCCGGCACCATGACCCGCGAAGACGGCCTGCTCGGCTTCACGTTCACGTGCACACCCGACCTCGCGGAGCCCAACGCCGACATCCTGCTGGGAGAGACCGTCACCATCCAGGTGAAGGAGAGCGACACGGAGATCGAGGGCAGCGCCTGGAGTGGCCAGACGGTGGTGGCCTCGTCCAACGGCTGGGAGAGCTGGGGAGAGGCCCAGCTCGCCTGGAGCGACTCGGACCAGGCAAACCTGACCACCGCCTTGGACACCTACAGCCTGGA
>CAZVHW010000025.1:0-21737 GCA_964626835.1 uncultured Enterobacterales bacterium | reverse complement strand
ACATGGCGGGCACGGGAACCCTGGCGGTAGAGGGGGCGCCGTAGACGCCCCAGCCGGTCAGCCGACCAGGTCCCACCAGCACTTCGGTTGCTGCCGCTCCAAGCCCCGCTCCACTTCCGCCGCCATCCTGAGCAGCAGGGCTTCTTCCCAGGCTCGTCCCATCAGCTGCAATCCGATGGGCATGCCTGCGTCGTCGTAGCCTGCGGGCACCGAGATTCCGGGGAGCCCGAAGAGGTTGGCGGCCTGGGCATAGCGCATGATGGTGAGGGTCATGGGGAGATTGGACTCGCCGTAGGGCAGGGCGTCGGCGGGGTACTTCGGCGCCGTACAGCCGGTGGTAGGGGTGGCGATGACGTCCACCTCGGCGAGTACGCTCGCCCAGTGCTGTTCGAGACGCGTGCGGTGACGCTGGGAGTGCACGTAGTCCTGGGCGGTCAGCGCTTGGGCGAGGGCCATGTTGAGCCTGGTGTCCAAGCCATAGCGGCTGCGGTCTTCGGAGAGCTCGAGGATCTGTGCCGCTGCCATCTCGGAGACGATGGAGACCAGGTGTGTGGAGCGCACCAGTGAGAGCTCAGGGATCTCCACCTCCACGACCTCGGCACCCGCGGCCACCAAGCGGTCGACGGCCGCTCGGCATGCCGACACGATGGCGGGTTCAGCGTCCTCGAACCAAGGACGGAAGACACCGATGCGGATGCCGGTCATGTCGCCATCGCGCAGGTCCGGCAGCAGGGGAGTTGGCTGGCGCTGGCTGACGAGATCGTGGGGATCGGCCCCCGCCATCATGGCGTAGCCCAGCGCACAGTCGCCCACCGTGGCTCCCAAGGGGCCAGCGTGGGCTACGGACCAGCAGACGGGGGCCACACCGTGCTCGCTGACCCTGCCGAAGGTGGCCTTGAGCCCCACCACACCGCACATGGCGGCTGGGATGCGGATGGACCCACCCCCGTCGGCGCCGACGGAGATGGGACAGAATCCCGCGGCAACCGCAGCCGCCGGTCCGGATGACGAACCACCCGTGACGCGGGCTGGGTCGTAGGGATTGCGACACGCTCCGTAGTGGGGGTTGAGCCCGGTGACCCCCATGCCGATCTCGTGCATGTTGGTCTTACCCAAGAGCAGGGCACCCGCCTTGCGCAACGCACCGACGCAGGACGCGTCCGCGGTGGCGTCTTCGCGCCCATGGATGACCGTACCCAAGGTGGTGGGGTAGCCGGCCTGGTCGAGTTCGTCCTTGACCGCGATGGGCACGCCGTCCAGAGGCCCGATGGGCGCTCCGTCTCGATAGCGCTCGGTGGAGGCGCGGGCTTGCGAGAGCAGGTCTTCGGCCTGCTGGGCGATGAAGACCCGCAGGGGGGCATCCCCTTGCTCGGAAGCTTCGACCGCCGACAGGACCCGCTCGGCGACCGCCGTTGGGGTCAGGGAACCCTCTCGGTAGGCGCGGACGAGCCACTGCGACGAGCGGAAAGCGTGGCCGGAGCCCGAGGGTGTGACGTCACCCAGGCGGGTCTGCAGGAAGTCTTGGACCGAGACACGCTCACTGGCGGAGGCCTCCCGACGAGGCTCGAGCTCTAGGGGTGGGGTGTACATGGCGGCGTGGTGTCCGGCCCCGACCTTGCGGAGGGACGCGATGCCGGCGCTATCCAGCAGCTTGTGCACCAAGAACGAGCGCGGAGATGCGCGCTCGAGCAGCGCCACCATCAGGCGCAGGGTCCAACCCGCCGTGCGGGGGGCGGCGACGGTCTCGAGGTCGTAGCTCATGATTCCTCCGAGTCGGAGGAACGTAGCCCGCTGGTCGGCTCGGCGAGGCCCGCCGACATCGTCGAAGATCCGTCCACTTTTCGACGCTTTTCGACGCTTTTCGACGCTCGTCTTTCGAAAAAACGAGGACCTTCTTTGCAGGCAGGCTCGCGCATAGCGCCCTTCCTCCCTCCCTTCCCTCCAGCACGAGCGTGCCGGGACCGCCCCAACACCCACCTCCGGCACGCTCCTTGCTTCGACAGGAGGCGGCCCCTGGACGGTCATCACCCTCGACACATCGGAGACACCATGAACAACAGCTTCTTCATCCTCGCCATCCTGGCACTCGGCGGCTGCCAGACAGAGCGCGGTACCGACGGAACCGCCACCGACGCCCACGAACACGAAGACACCTTGGCCGAGCTGGCCGGGCTCACCGCTCGCATCGACCAACTCGAAGACGACCTGCAGGCTGCCTACGCGGACCTCGAGGCCGAGCTCACCGCCGTGAACGGGGGGGTCGACCTCACGGACCTCGAAGATGGGGTGGTCCAGAACCAGTCTTCCATCGAGACCCTCTCCGGGCGCGTGGCGGGAAACGAATCGGACATCCAAGGCCTCGGCGCGACGCTGGGTGAGCTGGAAGCCATGGACAACGGCCTCGAGGACGGCCTGGCGACGCTGGATACCAACCTGGCGCTGGTCGAGGCCAGCCTCGAAGACCTCTCCACCAACATGGACGCCGTGACGACACAGGTGGCAGACATCGCCTCCGAGCTCGACGACACCGCCTCCGAGATGGTGGACGTCGCCTCGGACATCGCAGATGCCGTCGGGGACATCGAGGACCTCGACGAAGCCCTGGCAGATCTGGACGAGCTCACCGAGCCCCTGGACTACATGTCGGTCGCCAGCGGCGACGTCGTGTTCTCCGGCACCAACGTCCGCATCCAGAGCGGTGCCGGGACCACCGAGGACGAGAGCAGCGGCCTGGGCAACCTGATCGTCGGCTACGCCGAACACAGCATCATGGGCGGCCGAACTGGCGCTCACAACATCGTGCTGGGCGAGGAGCACAGCTGGACCAGCTACGGCGGCATCGTGGCCGGCTACGACAACGCCATCTCCGAGCCGTATGCCTCGGTGCTAGGCGGCAAGGAAAACTCCGCAGCCTACGAAGGAGCCACCGTGGTGGGCGGCTGGGGCAACACCGCGAGCGGCGACCACTCCGCCGTTCTGGGCGGCTACGAGAACGAAGCCAGCTACCTGCTGGCCACCGTGGTGGGCGGCTACGACAACATCGCCAGCAGCAGCGGCGCCTCGGTGCTGGGCGGCAAGAACAACGAAGCCGCGACCGTCTACTCCGCCGTGGTCGGTGGCTACGACAACGCCACGGGTGGCAGCTACGACGCCGTCCTCGGCGGACGCGGGAACACCACCTCGGACACCTACAGTACCGTCTACGGCGGCTACAACCAGACCACGTCCGGAACCTACGACTACGCCCCCTAGCCAGCCCAGCCTCGTCCGAGATATGGGGGCCCTCGGAGGCCCCCATGGCTCTAGTCGAGCACCACATCGAACAGCGTATGTTCCTGCGCAGCTGCGGCGAGACAGGCCACCTCGGTCCCGTGCTCTGGCTTCACGGGCTAGGCGAGTCCGGCTTGAGCTTCGAGCGCATCGTCTGCCACGCCAGCCTGCACCGGTGGAGACACCTGGTTCCCGACCTGCCCGGATACGGTCGCAGCGCTTGGCCTCGCGAGCCCATCACCCTGCCTGACCAGGCGAGCCACCTGGCGGGCTGGCTGGCATCCAGGGACGAGCCCCCCGCCATCCTGGTCGGCCACTCCATGGGAGGCGTGCTGGCCCTCCTCATGGCCGACCGCCACCCATCGTGCGTGCGCGCGGTGCTCAACGTCGACGGCAACATCACCCTGGACGACTGCCGCTACTCCGGAAAGGCCGCCCGCTGGTCCCTCGACGACTTCGTCGCTGCCGGCTTCGACCACCTGCGGGACGACATCTACCGCGATGGCCTCGATGACCCGGCACATCGCGGCTACTACGCGAGCCTGCGCCTGGCCGACCCCAGGGTGTTCCACCGCCACGCGCAAGACCTCGTGGCCTTGTCCGCCGCCGGCGACCTGGCCAGACGCCTGGCCAACCTGTCCATGCCGGCCCGCTACCTGGCGGGCGAACCCCGAGGTGTCAGCCCGCGATCGGTCCAAGCCCTGCAAGCAGCAGGCGTGCCTTGCAGCGCGGTCACGCCGGCCGGCCACTGGCCCTTCATCGATCAGCCCGACGCCTTCGCCCACGTGCTGGTGAGGTTCCTGGAGAGCCTAGAGAGCTAGGCCGGTGGCGAGCCGGAGGTCCCCCATGCCACGCCTCGAGCCGGACTCCCCACGTGAACGCTGACCCCAAAGCTCGCGGAAGTGCCCGCCGGTTCCAACTCTCGCTGGGCCTCGCGACCGCGCTGGGGCTCGCACTCTGGGTCCGCGCCTGGGGAATCCCCGCGTTGGCACGGCACGGCTGGGAAGGCCACGAGGCTGAGTACCTTGCCGTCTTCCTGGGAGATTGGCACGGCAGCTGGAGCACCCGGGTCGTCCCCGTGCTGGGCACCGGCTACCGGATCTTGGGGCTCGTTACCCAGCGCGAGGCCGCCCTGGTCTGGTTCTCGCTGGCGCTGGGGGTGGCCTCCATCGCGGCCCTAGTGGTGTTGATCCGAAGACTCGGAGGGCCGGGCCTGCTCGCGGGCTTGTTCGTGGTGCTGTACGGCAACCACGCCTTCTGGTCCTCATCCGCGTACAACGTGATCGCGCCCCACGCCCTGCTCATGGTGGCACTGGCCCTGCTCACCGTTCGGGGCTGGGGATCCCTCGGGATCTCGGCCGTCCTCATGGGCGCGGCTGCCAGCAGCCGGTTGGAAGTGGTGGTCTACGTCCTGCCAGCCCTATTGCTCCTGCGCGACCACCGCTGGCCCAGGCGCATCGCGTGGCTCGCGGCGGTCGCGGCCATCTATGCGGCGGGCCTGCTCGCCGTGCTCGAGCCCGGTGCACACCCGGAAGGCCTGCTGGACGATCTGCCCGCCACGATCGCCAGCAACGCGAGCATGCTGGTGTTTCTCGCACCTTGGGACAGCCTCGCCTTGCTCGTACCCGCCCTCGCCGTGGGCGGGTTGGGCTGCTGGCATCACCGCAAGACCGGGCTGCTTCTCCTGTGCATGCTGGTGGCGAGTCAGCTCACCACGCTGGCCTTCGCAGACAGCGGGTTTCGCCAGGCGCTGACGGGCGGCGTCGCCCTCTGCGGCCTTCAAGCCCTCGGTGTCGATGCGCTCCGGACCCTGTCCAAGACCCGGATCGGCTGGAGACGCTGGACGCTCGGGGCCGCCTCCGCCCTCGTGTTCATCCACGTGATCGCACAGCTAGTCCGCGACACGTCCCTGATCTCGCTTCGTTACCATGCCCCCGCCGCCCCACTCATCGGCGTCCTCGAAGCTGCCAACCCCCAGCTGGCGAACGAATCGCAGATCGACGGTTGCGAGGAAGTCATCTCCTCCCCTGCCCGGGAGCCCGGGCAGGCGAGCCCCCTCGATGTCTCCTTCGACGAGGGGTGCTGGTACTGGTTGCAGGACTGGCAACACCTGCGGTGGTCCAGCCTGGGAGTGCACGATCGCGCGCTCCGTATGCAACACACCTTCGTCATGCGCCCACTGGGGATGCGAAGCGATCCCTCCGACCCCGGGCAACCCCCACGCCAGGTCTGGCTCCTCAAAGCCAGGAGATAGCAGCGGACAATGGCCACCCATCCCACCCCTACCCCGCCCAACCTCCCAGAGCGCTACGAGCTCGGATCCCTGCTCGGGCAGGGGGGCATGGGGCGAGTCTGGGAAGCGCGAGACCTCGTCCTGGACTTGCCCGTCGCCATCAAGGTTCTTCACCCCAGGGTGGCCACGCGGCGCAGCTTCTGGATGCGTTTCCATCGCGAGGTGGCGCTGCAGGCGCGGCTGCAACACCCCAACCTGGTACCCCTGCACGACACCGGCCAGACGGCGGACGGTCTGCCCTGGGTGGCCATGGCCCTGGCCGAGCTGGGCTCCCTGGCTCGCTACCTGCCCCAAGGCCTCCCCTGGCCGCAGGCTCTGTCCCTCGCCGACGAGCTGTTGGACGTGCTGGCGGCGCTCCACGCCCGCGGGGTCATTCACCTGGACCTCAAGCCCGAGAACGTGCTGCTTCATGTCGGGCTGGATCAGCGGCCCCATGTCTGGCTAGCCGACCTGGGGATCGCGCGCCTGATGGCGGATCCGGACACCGACACCCGCGTCGTCGCGGGCACGCCCGCCTTCATGCCCTCCGAACAGCGAGCCGGACGGCTCGCCGAGCTCGACCGACGCACCGACCTGTACGCCGCCGGAGTGATCCTGTCCCAGCTGGTCGCAGACTACGACGTACCGGAAGGTCTGGATCGCGTGATCCTCGGCCTGGCGCATCCCGACCGCCTCTGCCGTCCCTCCCTGGCTGCCGACGTGCGACTGTCGCTCGACGCTCTGGGGCCTCCGGTCGCCCCCCTCCCGCCCCTACAGCTCGCGCTGCTGCGTCGGGCCGACACAACCTGGATCACCGAACTGGGCGAGCTGGGCGAGCTGGGCGAGCTGGGCGAGCTGGGCGAGCTGGGCGAGCTTGACACCGTGATTCCAGAGGCAGCACCGCTCGCCGAACCGAGCTGGATTCCCTGGCACCACCTGAAACCACCTCCCCCTCCCATCGAGCCGCCCGACGAGACGGCTGGGGAAGGAATGCAGCGGGCCTCCATCGAGCTGTACGCCCACAGGGAGACCCCGATCGTGGGGCGATCGCGGGAACGCAGAGCGATCTGGGAGCTCGCCCGCCAGACTCGCTCGAGCGGCCAGCCCGCGGTTGCCCTCATCGTCGGTGAAGCCGGCGCGGGCAAGAAACGCCTGGTGGAGTCGGTGCTGCACGTCCTCGAAGAAGGCGGCTGGGCCGAATCACTCGTGATCCGCTACCAGGGCGATGTTCCCCACTCGAGTGGCCTACGAGGCGCCGCGCTAGGGCTCATCGGTCCATGGCGCGAGAGCCAAGACGAGACCAGGCTGCGTCTCGAGCGGTGGTTCCGGCATGTCTTGCCCGGCATTCCCGCAGCGCCCCTGGCTGCCATGGGTGCAAGCGCCGCCCACCGTCCCGCCAACCAACTCGATCCGGACGCAGCCTCCTGGAACATCCAGCTCGTCCAGTGGGTGCTAGAGACCCGCTGCCGACGAGGTCTGACGGTCCTCGCGGTCGAGGACGTCCACCGGGCTCTGGAGCCAGCCGAGGGGCTAGGCATCCCACTGCGCCTCCTCAACCGTGCGGCCCTGGGGCAGCCCTCCCCCACGCTGATCATCTGCACGCTGCACTCGGAAGCGCTCGGCTCGGACCTCGAGCTCCGCCGGCGGGTCGAGCTGCTGGAGTCTCGAGGCGCCGTGCGCATCGACGTACCCCGCCTGAACCGGGACGAGATGCGCGCGATGCTCGCCAGCTCCCTCGACCTGCACCCCGATCTACGCGAGGTCGTGGCAGCCCGCTGTGAAGGAAATCCGCTGCTGGCGCGCATGCTCATCACGTCGTGGGCCCGTCAGGGAATGCTCGAGGAGGTCGGAGACTTGCTGTACACCCTGGCTCCCGGGGTCGACCCCACCGCTGCGATCCCCGACGACGCACGCAGCCTCTTCCTCGACCGGGCCTTCCAGGCAGCCGCGGCGGTGCCGGACCACGAGTCGTTCATGTATCACCTCGTGCGCCTGGCTCTGGCCGGTCGTGACATCCCACAGCGACTCTTCCACATCCTGACGGAGTCCCACCACCGCGAGCTTCGGGCTTCGGGCCTGGTCCACGTCACCGAAGGGCGCTGCCGCTTCGACCACCAACTCCTCCACCAGGTCCTGGTGGACTCGGCCAGCCTCCGCGAAGACCTTCGCGAGCTCCACGCCCACGTCGCCCGAGCTTGGGCGCGCTTCGGTGAGGAAACGGGCGAGGACGTGTCCGTTCCCCATGCCCAGGCGCGCCTCGCGGCCGGGGAGCCCCGAGCCGCCTTCACACCGCTGGCATCCGCGGCGGTGGCGGCGTGGGAGCGTGGCCGAGGACCCATGGCTCTCCGGCTGGGAGAAGCCGCCCTGGAGGCCCAGGACCAGGCAGGTCTACCCGACGATCACCTGGGCGCCCCAGCCCTGCTCACCGTCGTCGCCAACGCCCTTGCGCAGCGGCCCGATCTGCAGAGAGCCGAGACTCTCGCCCATCGCGCATTCGCCGCCTCGACAAGCCAGCAGGATCGGTCTGGCGCCGGAGCCGCCCTGGCGCGTATCACGACCATGCGTGGCGACTGGTCGAGGGCTCGTGCGCTCCTGGAGGCGCTGGTGACCGAGACCGCGCAGGACCCACATCCCCAGGTGGCCCTGCCCCCCCAAGAAGCTCTGGCCCTGGGGGCACTGGCATACTGGGACCTCGAGCAAGCCACACGTGCTGCCGAGCACGCCCTGACCCTGCTCGCCACCGCCGCCGACGGAACCCGCCAGGCACGCATGGAGCGTGTGTGCGCGAGCGCCCTCCGGTTGGGCGGCCATCACCAGGCTGCCAAGAAGATGGCCGAGTGCGCCCTCGAGAGTGCGACGGCAGGGACGTCCCGAGAAGAGCTGGCCCTCTGCCACCACTGTCTCGGCACCGTCCTCCGCGACAGTGGCGAACGCGCTCGCGCCCGGTCCCACCTGTGCAGCGCCGACACCCTGCTGTCCACCGTACAGTCCGGAGGCTGGTCCCAAGAAGCCCAACAGGCCCACGCCGAGGTGTACATGTTGCTGGGTCAGCTCGACGAAGCGCGCCGTCTTCTGGGTACGGTGGCCCAGTGGGGCGAGCGACGGAGGGTTCCGCTGGAAGCGGTCCGGGCCCAGGCCGTCCTCTGCCTGGTGGAGCTCGAGTCCGGTGAGGCGCAAGCCGCGGAGCAGGCAGGCCTCGCCGCGGCCCGGGCATGCAGGCAGCAGACCGCGGTCCCCTCCCTCGATGCACTCATCATCGCCGGACGAGCGCTGGCCGCCGCACGCCAGGGACGCTGGGGGCCCTGCCAAGACCTCGTCGATCGCCTACGAAACCGGGACCTTCAGCCCTGGGACCACGACACGGTCCGGCTCTTCGAGCGGCTGGCCGTGGAGGCCTTTCGCCTCGGCCAGACCGAGACGGGCAGCTGGCTCCAAGGGAGAGTGACCAGAGCCAGTGCTCGCTGGAGAGCCGAAGCTACTTGACGTGTCGCTGCACCAAGCCTGCCACGGCGGGCATGGCCTCGACGGTGTGCTTCTTGCCTTGGGGCCGAAGCTTGAAGTAGGCCTTCTTCAGGGTGCGATGCTTCGCGCGGTTGGCACGTTCATCCACGATGCCGAGCAGGTCGTCGGCGATGGTGTCGGAGTTGGCCACGAAGTAGGCTCGCAGGCTGCCACCCGACTCCTGGCAGCGGTCGTAGTGGGGGTCCACCTTCTCGGCAAACTGGTCCAAGAACATGTGGAGAGCTTCGCCGACGATTCCCGGCTTGACGCCCTTGACGACCCTGAAGCCAGCCTTGACGGCCATGCCGCTCATGCCGCGCTTGCTCGAGACTTCGGCCTCGACGACGCGGACACCGTCGTCGATGATGGCACGCCTGCGCGCGGGGTCCTTGATCACTTCGGAGAGAGCGCCCATGGGTGCTCCTTGTGTTGTGGTTGTTTATTCGAACGAGATGACGCCTTGTCCACCGCCGGCTTGCTTGTAGACTGCAGCCTCGCCGTCGGTCTTGGGGCAGGGAGGGGGCCAGGCCTTGCCGCCCAGCTCGTTGATCCAGTGGGCAATGTACTGCTTGCCGTAGCAGTCCATCTTGCTCCGCTGGGCGTTGGCTTTCTGCGCGCACTCGAGGCTTCGCCGCCAGTCGCGATCGTTCTGGGCTTCCATGACCTGGAGCCCAGGCACCTTGTAGACAACGTCGTCCGCCGCGTAGGTGGCCAGCCAGTGGGGGACGAGATCGCAGAGGATGTCGGCGGCCCCGTCGGCCGTGCTGGACTTCAGGATCTCGAGGATCTTCTCCCGAACCTTGCCGTCGAGTTCGTCGGTGAATGCCCGCTTGCGCAGACAGTCGAGGGCGACGTCGCGCTTGGTACCCTTGTACATGCCCAGGGCGACCATGCGCACCTCGGGGGCGGGGTCGTCCATGATCGCACCGCAGATCAGCGCGTCCCTATCGTCGGGCCGACCGTCCGTGACCCTGCGAAGTGCTTCGACGCGGACCAACCCTTCCGTGTCTTCGGCCAAGACAGTACGCAGCGCGGCCTGGACCTCGTCCGACTTCTGACCCGAGAGGGCCTTGATGGCTGCCGACCGCACGTCGGCTGACGGATCCGAGGTCATGGTGTCGATCAGCCAGGAGAGGCGCGCCGGATCGGTGGCGCCCATCAGACCGCTGACGGCCACGGCGCGGGCCTTGGGGTCCTTGGCGCGCTTGGCATAGGCGTAGAGCCGGTCCGCTACCATGGGGGCTCCGGTGAGCTTGAGCGCGGCCACCAACTCGGCTTCACGATCGACGTCCGGCGTCTCGAGCACGTCGGCCAGACAGCCCACCATGTCGTCGCGCTTGCTGCCCTTGAGTCCGCGGGCCACCGCCGAGTCCCATACGCCATCGCGGATCACGTGCTCGCAGACACACTCGACGGCGGCGGGATCTTCGACCTTGTGAAACTTGGTGGTAGCGTACTCGCGCACGCCGGCATCTTCCATCTCGAGTCCCTTGCAGACCACGTTGTAGGCCCCCAGAGCCAAGCCCTGATCGATGTCGGCTTCCTGGACTCGGGTCGGTGCCAGCACACAGGCGCCGAGGGCGAGCAACAGCAAGGGAGCGGACGCGCACAACGTGTGGGCTGGCAGCATGGAAACCTCCGGCAAGGCCGCCCAACCTACCCGGAAAGGCCCTGCCTGGCATCCTCCCTGCCGCCCTCGAGTCCGCCCCGAGGTGAGTGGCCACACCGACCCACGGACACTGGCCTCCTGACAAACCGGGAGGTAATGGATCCTGCAGGAGTTTCCGTGCGCCTTTCCCACCAGCCCAGCTTCCAGTTCTGGATTCGGCGAGTCAGCGATGCCTCCGATCCGTTCTCGCTGCGCTTCCGCGTTCGGCACGGCAAGGGCCTGCTCCGGGTAGCCCACCCCGACGTGCTCCTGGATCCCCCCGCCTCCGAAGAAGGCCAGCAAGACGTCTTGAGCGCCGAGGTCGTGCGAGCCTCCCGATTCTTGCTCGTTGCGGACGCCGGACGCACGCGCAAGGGCTTCTTCCTCGCGGCCCTGGGCGATGCCTTCCTGGACCGTCTACCCCTCGATGCCTGGGTCGAGCTCACACCTCGGGTCGCGGGAGACATGCGACTCCTGGTGCCCCGCACACGCATGCCTGGAATGGGCAACTCGGACCTTCCCGACTCGGACAGCGAGCCCGACGACCTCATCACCAACCCCAGGGACCGCCCCTTGTCCCAGATCGGCCGGGTCCGGGACATCCTGTCCGGCTACGACCAAGCCACGGCCGGTCCGGATGCGGGGGAGCACCAACCCGACCCCAAGGCGCCGGTGGTCAAGGAGCGCAGCTGGGGTGACGGCGAAGTCTCCCTCTTCGACTTCACCGACGACCACACGGATCCCAGCATCGGTGACGATCCCATCTTCATCGGGGGCGGTTCCGAAGAAGAAGCGCGGGCGCTGGTTGGGCACACGCTGCTCGCTTCGGCGTCCATGTTCGACGCACCGCCTGCACCACGCTTGCCAGAAGACCTGCCGCCCGACGGCCTCGCCCCCAGCTTCGAGGCCCCGGACCCCAGTCCCGAGCCCGATCCGGATTCCCCCCCGGAAGACCTCCCTACCCGGTCCGACGAAGTCCCGGTGTCGCTCTCCGAGCAGCAACTCGCCACCCGACCCCGCATCGCCCTCAGCCAGCTCCCCATCGGGCCGCAGCGCACCGCGCTCCTACGCCACATGCGGCGCTCCGCCAAGCGCGACCACGACCAGCTCGAGCGGTTGAAGTCCAAGGTCGCCGCGCTCGAGGCCGAGCTGGCCGCGACACGCCGCAAGCTGTCGGAGCGCTAGCGCTTGCTGCCCGAAAGGCCCGCCTCCCAGGCCCGACGTCCTCCCAGTCTCGCCCTGGCCGCAGCGGCACTGCTGCTCTTCGCCACCTACGGCTACTTCCTGCAGGGCGGTGGTTGGAACCAGGCGGTCCGCATGGACCTGGCATGGTCCCTCGTCGAGCAGGGCAGCGTCGTCATCGACGACTATGTCGCGAACACGGGCGACATGGCCACCTTCGAGGGGCACCACTACTCAGCCAAGGCGCCGGGCGTGTCCCTCCTGGCGGTTCCTATCCACGCGCTCCTTCTCTCGGTTCGCAGCGTCGCCCACCTCGACCTGCACTCGGCTGAAGCGCGGGCAGCCTCCGGGCACATCGTCACCTGGATCCTAGGCGGTGGCTCCACGGCACTGCTAGCCTGGCTGGTGGCCCTTGCAGCCGGTAGCTGGTTCGGCGCTTCACTCCGACAGCGGCTGTTCGTCTTGTTGGTCTTTGGGCTCGGCACCATGGCCTTCCCCTTTGCGACCGTCCTGCTGGGCCACAGCCTGGCTGCCGCGGCCGGCCTGGGGGCTCTGCTGCTGGTGCTACGACCAGACTCCAGACCGCCCGCAGCGGTCTCGGCTGGCCTGCTGGCTGGCTGCGCGGTGGCCCTCGAGTACCCGGCCGTCATCTTCCTCCCGGTCACCCTGGTGCTGCTGCTCTGGAGACAACGCAGCGTCCCCGCCGCGCTGCGCTTCGTGGCCGCGGCCCTCCCTCCCCTCGTCATCGTGGGGGCCTACCACCAGCTCTGCTTCGGCTCCCCGTTCACGACCGGCTACGCCCACCACGCCGACATGTTCCGCTACCCTGACCAAGAGGTGTTCCTGGGGCTGTTTTCCCTTCCGAGGCTCGATCGGATCTGGGGATTGACCTTCGGTGCCAAGCGGGGACTCTTCTCGCTGTACCCTGCATGCATCCTGGGGCCTGTCGGCGCCGTCCTGCTCTGGCGGCGGCAGCAGGCGCGGGCGGCCTTGGTGGCGAGCGCCGTCCTGGTCACCTGGTTCCTGCTCCTCAACGCCTCCTACCCGAACTGGGAAGCCGGCTACTGCAGCGGTCCACGCTATCTCGTGCCAGCGCTGCCGCTCCTGCTGGCCCCAGCCGGAGCGCTCCTGGCCACCCGGCTCCGCGTCGTGGCCATGGGCATCGCAGCGCTATCGACCCTGCTCGCCACCACCATCACGCTGGTCAACCCACTGGGTCCTTTCCAGGTGGACTCACTGCTCGGACAGTACGTGCTGCCGGCGCTCCAGCAGGGTCGGGTGAGCGAGAACTTCTTCCTCTGGTGGCCATCCTGGAAGCCGGAGACCCAGGAACAGGCCGCGGCCGCCTCGATCAACCTTGGCGAAGCGCTCGGCCTGTCAGGCGTACCATCCATTCTGCCCCTGCTGGCCACGTGGGGCGCGGGTGCTCTGCTGATAGCGTGGCTGTTACGGAGAGACAGCAGGACGTTTGACGCCAGGTAGACGCCCCGGTAGCTTGCATCGCCACTCTCCAAGGCGTGCCCAGGTGACCTCTCCCCGCTTCGAAAACATCGGCTGGACCGTGGGAAGCTACTGCAACGCGCGGTGCTCGCACTGCTACAGCTGGCAGGTGCGCAGGGACAGCGAGCTGTACCTGACCGAGGCCGAGATCGACCGGGTCATCGCCCAGCTGATCTCGCTGGGTATCCAGACCGTCAACATCGGTGGGAACGAGCCCATCTACACCCACGGTCCGGACATCACCCGCACCAAGCTCCCTCTGCTCCTCCGCAGGCTGGCCGACGCTGGGTTGCCGGTGGGCATCACGACCAACGGCGTCACCTTCCGCTACCTGGCCGAGCACCACCCAGACGAGCTGCGCCTGGTCAACGACATCGACTTCTCGCTGGACAGCCCCTATCGATCGGACCACGACGGGCACCGCTGCGCCCGGCTGTTCGGCCTGGTGGTCGAGTCCATCCAGCAGTGCCACGCGATAGGCATCGACTGCAGCATCACCGCCTGCGCCACCCGCGACAGCTTCCAGCCCCGGATCATCACCGGCTTCCTCGACCTGGCAGCACTCCTGGGCTGCGAGCTTCGGGTGAACGCCCTCAAGCCGGTCGACCCCTCCCTGCTCCCGCTCATGCCCACCCGGGACGCGTTCTTCCACGGCTTCGCCCAGCTGATGGCCCACACCGACTGCATCACCCTCGGCGAGTCCTGCCTCACGGCCTTCACTGGCACCGGTGGGCGCGGCTGCCCCTGCGGTATCAGCTCTTTCCGCGTCAACGGCAAGACCGCCGAGGGTACGGTGCCCGTAGGCCCCTGCATCTACGTCCACGAGTTCCGCGGAGGCGACATCCTCGCGCAGGATCTCTCCTCGATCGTGAACAACGGTCGCTTCGGACGATTCACCGGGCGGCAACGTGGACCACCGAAGGCATGCCGGGACGTAGACTGTCCCTACACGGAAACCTGCCGTGGGGGCTGCACCGCGCGCGCTTGGTTCGTGAACGGCAGCTTGGACGCACGCGATCCCTACTGCCCCCTCGAGTACCTCGCCGATCACGGCGGCAAGCCCCCCGCCCTCCCCAAGAACCCGCCGATCGGCTTGGCCAACGGCCTGCGGGTGCACGACAACTACCTCTGCACCTGGATAGGCCGCATCAAGGACGACTATCGGCCCCAGCAGCATACCCGGCTCGCGGACTTCCACGCCGATCCAGTGAACCGGTGAGGCCTTCGGTCGACACCGCAGCCTATTGGGACGAAGAAGCCGAATCCTATCGGGTCCTCCGCAAGCCCTCCGCGGTGGACCGGCGCACCCTCGAGCTGCTCCCGCCCCGGGGATCCGTGCTGGAGCTGGGGGCGGGGCCTGGCGTGTTCACGAAGCAAGCCCTGGCGCACCCGGCCCGTCAGCCCGACGAAGCCTTCGTAGCCACCGATGTCTCCCCCGCCTTCTGCGCCATGTTGGCATCCCTGCCCGTGCAGGTGGTCCGAGCGGACCACGGAGAGCTCGTCCTGCCTGAGTCTTCGGTGGACAGCGCCTATGCCATGGCCACCCTGCACCACCTGAAGAGCTCGGACTGCACCCATCTGCTCTCGCGACTGGCCAGCTGGCTGCGGCCGGGGGGAAGCCTGGTCCTGGTCGAGGACTGGGCCTTCACGCCTACGACGGAAGCCCAGCACCACCTCGTGGCCCTCCGCGACGCCCTTCGGGCACACGAAGGAGCGGGTGAATCCCATCCCGACGAGCAGCGCTGGCGAACACGGCTGCTCGATGCAGGGCTGGAGCTACTCGCCATCGAGCGCGTGAACCGCCCGGAGTCGCTCACCCGCTACGGCATCCTCGAGGACTCCGCTTGCCGGGCGCACCTCGCCTGGCTCCGCGCCCACGACGAAGATGCCGCGATACCGATGAGCCTCTTCCTGGCCCGCAGACCCGCCCACTGATCCCCGTCGAACCTTCGGCCTGACCGCATTACGTCCTTGCCTCGAGCGACGACAAACGCAGGGAGAATCGATGGACCCCAAAGAGAACGGAAGACCGCAGCGAGACGCAAATCCTTGCGTCCGCACCGCTGAAACCACTGGGCTCCGGGCCACCCTCGTCTGGACCGGACTGCTCGCGCCCACCGCGCTCGTCGTTCCCGGCATCTGTATGGCCCTGGATCTCTCGGACGAAGCAGAGGCGGTACAAGCCATGCTGCTCGGCCGCTACGACCCCGCGTGCGCACAAACTGGGCCCCCATCTCCCAAGGGCTGCTTCTCCCCCCAGCTGACGCTTCCCGACTCCACCGCCGAGCAGGCTCTCGCCTACCGTACGACCATCACCGTCAGGAAAGACCAGATCTCGGTGGACGGAACGCGGGTGATGGCGCTCGACGAGTTTGTCGGAGAGGATGGAACAAGCACCCTGGCGATCCCCGACGACGAAAAACGGGGCATGCTGGTCTCGAGGCTCTACGATCGACTCCTCGAGCTGGCCGAGGCCGAAAAAGACCTGATGGACGCCCGCAAGACGCTTGCCATGCTCGCCCAACGCGACGATCTGTTCCACCAGGGAGAGCTGCTGGTCAGCGTCGATGGGGACGTGCCGTTTTCGGTGGTACGCGAGGTCCTCTACACCGCCGGACAGGCGCAGTACGGCACGTTCCTATTCGTGGCGCACAACCCCTGGGAACAAGCGCTGACCACCATCGAGAGCTCGCTGCCGGCCATCGGTCCCCCGCGGACAGACTACGACGAGCAGCCGCCCCTGAACCTCTCCATCGTGGTGAGCGATCAGGGTCTGAGTGTCATGGGTGCGGACGCGGTCCTCTTTCCGGATGGTCACTCCGACAGTGGAGAGGACGCGGACGCCCCCACCCTTCCTTGTCTCGGCGGCGCCGAATGCACGGGGATCGACGACTACGACTGGGCCGAGCTCGGTCGGCTCCTGGGATCGATCAAGGACCAATACCCCGACGATCTGCGAGTCATCGTCGTGCCGGAGTCCCAGATCTCCTTCGAAGTGCTCGTGCGGGTCCTGGATCACGCCCGCTGGGCACCCCACATCCCGATAGACGCGGAGCGAGGAGCCTGGGAGTACTGGCAGAGCGTCCGACGCGAGCTCTTCCCCCTCTCCACCCTGGCGGGAGGTGCGATATGAGGCGGCGTCTCTTTGCGGTGCTAGCCATCCCTGCTCTGCTGTCGTCCCTGGCGTGTAGCGGCGTGGTAGATGCGTCCTTCGAAGCTTGCAGGGGACTGGCGAGGCTGATCACCGGCTCCGGAGGATCCACCGTGGCGCGCGCCGTCGCGTCTTGTGGGGACGCCCTGGCCAACGCAAGGCTCTACGAAGACGTGCCCGCCATCGATGAGCGCACGGTGCGCGAGTGCGAAACCTGGTACGGGAGCTTCGCCAGCGATCGGGAGCTGAGCGCCCTGGCCTGCATGGCCAAGGCGCAGGATCCGGTAGCGTGGGGTCGTTGCCGGTCGGCAGGGGTTTCCACTCCTGCCGAACAGGAAGGATCGTACGCCCAGGCGAGCAGAAGCAAGATGGCCAAGGTCAAGGGCAACAAGGTGGAGATCAACGTCGCTCGGATCGAACTCGAGATCGCAGAGAGCGCCGGCGTCCTGGGCGCCCTGCGGGACGGAACCGAGCTGGACGGCGTGTTCGGCACCAGCTCGATCGATACGGATCTCACCGGTGGCATCGGTGGCCTGATCGGGGCCAAGGGCGTTCAGATCGGATCTGGCGGCCTAGGCTCCAGGGGGTCCGGGCTCGGTGGAGGAGGAACCGCGGAGGGCCTCGGAACCCTCGGCACCGGAGGTGGCGGCGCCAGCGGATACGGCTCCGGCGGCGGGAACCTTGGAGCCAAGGGCGATGGCGCCGTCACCAGCATGGGCGACCCGATCATCCTCGGTGCACTGGACAAGAGCCTCATCGACGCCGTCATCAAGCGGCACCTCAATCAGATCCGGTACTGCTACCAACGCGAGCTGACCACCAACACCACCCTGAGCGGCGCCATCACGGTGAAGTTCGTGGTCGCCAAGGATGGCACGGTCGCCTCCGCCGCCACGAAGCGCAGCACGATGGGCAACGAAGCCGTCGAGAGCTGCATCAACAGCCGCTTCATGCGTATGCAGTTCCCAGAGCCCAAGGGGGGCGGGATCGTCATCGTGTCCTACCCCTTCCAGTTCTCGCCCTGATTCCCAGCAGTCTGCACCGAACAAACCCCGCTGTCCCGCTCGATGCGTCGGCCGAGGCGCTCAATCCGCCATGCGCGTCACGAACTCCGGAATGGGATCGCCACAGCTGGTGCACGACAGCGAGAGCACCCAGCCGTCGGTACCACCGAAACCCGGAAAGCCCCGTTCGCCCGTGTCCGCGTGGACCAGGTCGCCGAGCGGAAACGAGGTCACGCCGTCCACGTCGGCGGACCACAGCTCGTCGGCTTCACCCTCGAGGTCCAGAACCACCGCCTCGACGTCGTCGAGAGCCTCGTGGGACACCCTCGCGACCACGAGTCGATCGAGCCGGTAGGGGTGCAGCTCGAGCCCGCGAGTATCCAAGGTCAGCTCGCTCCAGTCCACGCTCTGGTGGCCACCGGCATAAAGCGGCACCAGATCGCCCAGATCCGAGCTGGCCCTTCCCGCGCTCGAGCGGTCGGTGACCACCGCGACGTCCTCGCTGGAGTCGCTGCTTGGCTGCAACGAGAGGTAGGCCAGGTCGTCGGGCGAGTTGCCCTGGCGCAGCGTGAGCAGCCAGGTGCCGGACCCGGCCCGGAAGCGCTCCACCACGTCGATGGGGTGGCTGTCGTGAAACGCGAAGTCGCTCAACGAGCAGGCGCTCGAGGTGGTCTCGCACGACACGTCCAAGCTGACGCTCGTGGGGGACAGCGACCCGTCCACGAGCTCCGACAGCACCCGGTCGAGGGACATGTCGTCGAAATGGTACAGGAGTGCGCGGTCCGCCGCGGGCATCGTCGTCAGGGGCACTCCCCAGGCATCGTTGGACAGCGATGTCCAGTCGATGAGGACGTCCGACTCGGCGGCCAGCGCTCGCTGCTCCACGTCGAGTGAGAGCGACACCGAGCTGTTGTCCTCGTCGCCGAGCACCAAGACATCGTCTGAGCCACCCGAGTCGTCGGGTGCACCCGCGTCAGGCGCGACCCCCGCTCACGCGACGAGCGAAGCGAGGGCCAGGGCGGCGAGGGCAGGAGAGTGGGGTGGATGTCGCATTGTTCTGCTTGTTTCTTCGGACTCCGAGAAGCCGAGTTGAGGAGAATGTGCCCTTCCGCGGTATGGTCGTCTCACAGCGCACACTGCCACGCAGCCCTCACTTCGCACCCCACGGGCAGGCCATGTCGAAGCCACGCACCCAGCCTCGGACCATCTCGAGCTTGACCCTGACCATGCTCCTGACGATGACCGTAGGCTGCGACGCAGAACCCACCGACGACACCTCCACCCATGACACCGACACCCCAAGCTCGAGCGACCTCCTGCTCGACCTGCAGGTCGAGGTCAGCTCCGAGGTGCCGACAGTGGCGAGGGTCCTCTGGGAGACCACCGAACCGACCACGGGCTGGGTGAGCTTCGGCACCCCAGGCGACCTCACGATGCAGACGCCCGCGAGCGAGGAGTCCATCAGCCACGAAGCCCTGCTCCTGGGCCTGCTGCCCACCACCGAGGTGGGCTTCACCGTCACCACGGAGACCGAGCAGGTGACGGAGACCAGCCAGGAGCAGACCTTCGTCACCGGCTCGTTGCCCGCCAGCCTGCCCGCCCTCGAGCTCAGCTTCTTCGACGCGGATGCCAGCGCAGATGGGTACACCATCGTGCCACTGCAGGGCGACTACGACTGCTGGACATGCGTGCTGGACGAACAGGGGCGCCCGGTGTGGGCCAGCGAGATCCCGTGTCAGACCCACCGCACCCGTTTCGCACCGGATGGCTCTGGTTTCGTCTCACACTACCAGACCAGCCCGGACAACCCGGTCCAGCTTCGGAGCGTGTCGTTCTTTGGAGACGAGGTGTCGGAGATCCCCGTCGAAGACGCCCACCACGACTTCGCGATCGTCGACGAGAACACCACCGCGGTGCTGGGCTACACGGAGCGGCTCGTCCAGATCGGCGACGAGGAGCTGCGTCTGGTGGGCGACACGATCATCGAGGTCGGACCGGACGGTTCGGCGGAAGTCATCTGGGATCTGTTCGACCACGTCGCGATCGATCCGGACCTGCCCTTCCCTGAGTCAGCCTGGCGCGAAGGCACCTTCGAGTGCTCCCACTCCAACTACCTGACCTACAGCGCCGACCAAGACGCCTACCTCATCACGGACCGTTCGGTGGAGGCCATCTACAAGGTCGATCGCTCCACGGGCGCCCACCTCTGGACCCTGGCCGACAACCTGGGGGACTTCGAGGTCCACGACGAACAAGCGCTGGTGGAGTTTCCCCACAGTATCGAGCCCATCGACGGGGGGCTGCTGCTCTTCAACCAGGGACACCCCCTGGATGACGACTGCTCCGAGGCACTCGAGATCGAGATCGACACCCAGGCGGGCACGGCATCGCGCGGCTGGACCTACGAGACCGAAGACTGCCTGCTCACCGAATACCTGGGCAACGCCTGGCGGCTGGACAACGGGAACACGCTGGCCGTCTTCACCAAGCTGGGCCAGATGGACGAGGTCACCGCCGACGGAGCCCTCGTGCAGCGACTCAACACCGGCATGGGCTGGTGGCTTTCGTACGCCGAGCGGGTCTCGAGCCTCTATGCTCGTTAGCTCGTACCAATCCCCACGAGGTCGGCCGGGAGACGAGTACTGGCAAGGCTGATCCGGGTCCCAGCCGGGCTCCCCGTCCTCCGGCTGGACGACGTCCTGTTCGACATGGAGCCCGCGGAGCTCTTCGTTCTTCCGGGCGACTACCACCCCAGCCCACGGGCACACCGGAGCCTCGGTGACCGCCTCGCGGTCGGCCTCGGGGACATGGGGCCTGCTCCCTCGAGCGCCGGGCCGTGATAGCCCAGCCTCTCGCGCACCGCCGCCACGGAAACCCTCATGACCACGCCCGACACCCTCGACCCAACCATGGGCTTCGACTCCGACCTCGCAGCGAACATCGCTGCCAGCCAAGCGCCGCTGGCGATGCCCGGCAAGCCGGTCCACGTGCTCCGCAGGGGTGGGAGAGTGGCGCTGCTCCACCGGCACAGCCTTCGGCTGCGCTTCATGGACGCAGACGGCTTCGACACCATGGGCCCAGCCCGGGCCGTCTCCCCCTTGCTCGGCCCGCACGACGACGCCCCACCCCCTCGACCGGCTCCTGTCAGGAAGGTCCTCCAGGCCGTGATCACCTCTCGCTGCAGCCTGCGCTGCACCTACTGCACTGTGTTCAACTTGCCCCAGCCAGCCCAGGACAAGGACATGGACCGGGCCATGCTCGAGCGATGCCTGGCCTGGCTCGAGGCCATGCCCTCGGGCCAGGGGCTGCTCATCCTCCACGGCGGAGAGCCCATGCTGGCTTGGGGCAAGACCCGCTGGCTGGCGGAGAAGTCACCCTGCCACACCGTCATGTTCACCAACGGCCTCCACCTGACGCCCGAGCGGGCTGCCGATCTGGCCCGGATGAAGGTCAACGTGCTGGTGTCCATCGATGGTCCGGCCCGCGTCCACGACAAGGCCCGCCACACCATCGGTGGAAAACCGAGCTTCGCGCAAAGCATCCAGGGCTACCTCATCGCGAAACAGGCCGGTTGCGAGACAGGCATGTCCGTGGCCGTAGGGCCCCACAACGCCCCCACCCTGGCCCAGGACGTACCGTGGCTGTTGGACAGCTACCAGCCAGCGAGCATCGGGCTCAACCTGCCCCATTACACCCACGCCTACCCTCGGTGCGAGCTCGATCTCGAGCGCGTCTTGGACGCCATGCAAGCCATGCTCGGCCGGGCCATCGACCGCCGGCTCTTCCTCTACCCCTTGGCCAAGTTCGTCAGGCCCCTGGTACAGCAGCGCTTCAAGCACCACGACTGCTCCGCCCTCGGCGAAAAGATCGTGGTCTTCCCCGACGGCTCGGTCTCCAACTGTATCAGCCACACCGCCAACGCCATGGGACCGCAGGACCTCGACGTCTGGAACGAGCTGCTTCCCATCAAGCACGCGCTCTGTCGCGGCTGCCCGGCCCTGGGCATCTGCGGCGGCGGCTGCTTCTACGACGCCATCCGCTTCAGCGACGGCTGCGCCTACGACCTGCGCTACTGCACCATGGCACGGCGCATGCTCGACTTCCTGGTCTGGGACATCCACGACCGCGTCGCGACCGAGATGCCCACCCCCAGAGACCTCGTGCCCGTCTATGCGCCCATGGGGGGCAAGCTCGAGGGTCGACCCGACG
>CAZVHW010000024.1:0-28938 GCA_964626835.1 uncultured Enterobacterales bacterium | reverse complement strand
CGGGCGCCGAAAGGCCTGGGCGTCTCGGCAGGACGCCTGGGCGTGCTGGACGCCGCCCTGGACGCCTCGGGGGTGCGCGGCTTCCGCGCGCCCGGCCCCCGCCCGGCCCGGGCCCCGGGCTTCCTCCTGACCCCGGACCTCGACGCGCTGGTCGGTCCAGACCAGGACACCGTCGAACTTGCGCCCGTCGCGGCTCTCGAAGCCCTCGATCAGGTCGGAGCGGCCCTTGGCGAGCAGCTGCTTGACCGCTCTTTCGGGGATCTTGCGGCCCGTCATCTCTCCGAAGACCACGAAGCGGCAGCTGCGGCCGGTGTCGCAGGTGTAGATCTTGCCCCGGGTGCACACGGGCTTGCCACAGGCGGGGCAGGCACCCAGAGGGTCGGGTTCGGGGAAGTGCAGCCGGACCTTGCCCTCTTCGTCGATGCGCAGGGCCGCGGTGAAGGGCTTGTTTTCTCGGGACTTGAAGCCCTTGACCGCCGAGGTCTCGCCCCGGGCCAGCAGGGTCTTGGCCATGCGGGGGCTGACTTCGCGGCGAGCGACCTTTCCGGGAATGAACAGCGGGCAACCGCTGCAGGACCAGCCGCCCCGCCCCTGGCGCACGGAGCCGCCGCAGCGGGGGCAGCTTCCCAGCTCTTCACCGTCGGATGGCTGGGTGGCCAGCACGTCGCGCAGCTCGCGGGCCACGGGTGCGTCCCGTAGGGTAGCGACGACCCGTGCCGTGAAGGCGCGGATGTCTGCCATGAAGGCATCGCGGCTGTCCTGCCCTTCGGCCATGGCCACCAGGCGGGCTTCCCACTCGCCCGTCAGGCGGGGGGAGCGCAGCGCGTCGACGGGGAGTGCCCGGATGAGCGCCCGACCTACCTGCGTGGGGACGATGTGGCGTTGCTGGCGGGCGACGTAGCCACGCTTCACCAGGGTCTCGATGATGGCGGCCCGGGTTGCGGCGGTGCCCAGGCCATTGCGCTTCATGGCACGCTTCAGCTCGGCGTCCTCGAGCTCTTCCCCGGCCCTCTCCATGGCGGCGAGCAGGCTGGCGTCGTTGAATCGATTGGGAGGCCGGGTCTGGCCCTGGTGCAGATCCACCTGGATCAAGGGTGCGTCTTCGCCCTCCTGCACGGCCGGCAGGAGGACCTCCTTCTTCTTGTTGCGGGGTGGGTCCACCGACTGCCAGCCGGCCTCGAGGCGGCTGCGGCCCTTGGCCAGGAACAGGTCGTCCCCGATCAGGGTGTGGATCGCTACGGTGGCGAAGACCGCGTCGGGGTGGAAGGCCCCCAGGAAACGCCGGGTGACCAGGTCGTAGATGCGCTTCTCGTCCAGGTCCATGCCGAGCGGCCGGGGATCCACGCCGGTGGGGATGATGGCGTGGTGGTCGCTGACCTCGCTGTCGTCCACGAAGCGCTTGCCCAGGCTGGACGGGTCGCGTCCCAGGGCCACGGCGACGGCCTGGAGGTAGGGGCCGAAGGACAGCCCACGGGCGATGTCGTGGAGCTCGGGCAGTTGGTCCGTGCCGAGATGCCGGCTGTCGGTGCGAGGGTAGGTCAGCACCTTGTGGCGTTCGTACAGGGCCTGGGCGAGCTGGAGGGTTCGTTCTGCCGTGAAGCCGAAGCGCTGGTTGGCTTCGCGCTGCAAGCTGGTGAGGTCGTACAGCAGCGGTGGCTTCTCTCGCTTGCGCTTGCGATCCACGCGGTCCACGTGGCCCAGCCGGCCTCGCGCGCGGTCGGCGATGGCCCGGGCATCGGCCTCTGCGAGGAGGCGGTCGAGGGGCTTGCCGTCTTCACCGGTGGTGGTCCAGACGGACTCCCAGCGCTCGCCCTCGGGATGCTGGCGGGCGAAGGTGGCTCTGACCTGCCAGAAGTCCCGTGGGACGAAGTCTTCGATGGCCTGTTCGCGGTCGACGAGCATGGCCAGGGTGGGGGTCTGGACCCTGCCGAGGGAGCGGAGCGCACCCCCGGGGCCCGTGGCCAGGCGGATCGTCATGGCCCGGGTGGCGTTGAGCCCCACCAGCCAGTCGGCTTCCGTCCTGCAGCGAGCTGCCGCTTCGAGATCGCGCATGGCGGTGCCATCCCGTAGGCGGGCGAAGCCTTGCCGGATGGCCTTGTCGGTCATGCTCGAGATCCACAGCCGCTTCACCGGGGCTCTGCCGCCCGCAAGCTGGTAGCAGTGAGCGAAGATCAGCTCCCCTTCGCGCCCCGCATCGCAGGCATTGACCACCTCGGCACAGTCGCGGTTCTTCAACAGGTCGCGCACCACCCGCCATTGGTCTTGGCCGCTGTCCTTCCGTGGTTGAAGTCCGAAGTTCTCTGGCAGCATGGGCAGGCAGTCGAAGCTCCAACGTCTCCACGAAGGATCGTAGCTCGCGGGTTCGGCCAGCTCCGCGAGGTGCCCCAGGCACCAGCTGACGCGCAGATCGTCTCCCCCGATCCAACCTTGATGGCGCCCGCGCACCCCCAGCACCCGCGCGATGTCGCGGGCGACGCTGGGCTTCTCGGCGAGGATCAGGCGGTAGGGCATCCAGGCAAGATATCCGGTTTCATCCCGGAGATCATAGGAGATAGCGGGTCATCTACGATGGGTCGCATTCCTGCACGTGGGTGGTCTCTGTCCGTGAGCCCGTCTTCGGCACGTACCTTGCAGCGTGGACCACCCACGCCCACCCGCTCCGAAGCGGATAGCTGACGGCTGAAGGCTGACCATGGCCAAACGTTCCATCCTCCGCGCATTCCTCTCGTCCTCCCTGGGCACCGGGCTGTCCAGGGTGATGGGGCTGTTCCGCGAATTGGCCATCGCACGGGTTCTGGGGGCTGGCACGGCGTCCGACTCGTTCTTCATGGCCTTCACGATCCCCAGTATGTTCCGACGTTTCGTGGCGGACGAGGGGCTGACGGGGGCGCTGGTCCCCATGGTGGCGATGGCCGAGAAAGAGGACGGCACCGAGGAAGCGCGGCGGTTGGCTGGGCGCACGCTGACCGCGTTGATCGTGGTCTGCGTGCTGATCTGCGCCGTGGCCATTCCCGCGGCCCCGTGGTTGGTGGACCTGTTCGCCTCGGGCTTCCGGGCCGATCCGGTCAAGTTCGCCCTCACGGTGCGCCTGACCCGCATCATGATGCCCTTCGTGGCTTTCGTGAGCTTGGTCTCCTGGTGCGAGGGCCTGCTCAATCACCGCGACCACTTCTTCGTGCCCAAGATCGCGCCGGGCATGGTGAGCGCGGCCATCGTGGCCGCGGCCCTTTGGCCCTCGAGCGGGGATCCCCAGGACATCGTGCACACCTTGGCTGCCGCCGTGTTGGTGGGTGGGCTGGCCCACGTGCTGGTCTGCGTGCCGCCCCTGGTCAAGCACTGGGGCGTCGTCAGGCCGCGTTTCGACGCGTTCCACGATCCTCGCTTCCGCCTGCTGCTCCGCGAGATGGGCAAGGTCGCCGCCATCGGCCTGATGGCCCAGGTCAACGTCATCGTGCTGCGCAACCTGGCCTCCCACCTGCAGACCGGCGCGGTCACCTGGTACTGGAACGCCACCCGCTTGGTGGACTTCGCCCAGGGCATCATCGCGGTGGGCGTCGGCTCGGCCCTGCTGCCGGCCATGGCGGCGGCGGTGGCGGGCAAGGACTGGGAGGAGTTCCGCGACTCTTTCGCGCGCGCCACCCGCCTGGCGGCCTCGCTGCTCTTCCCGGCCGCGGCCTTCGTGTTGCTGTTGGCCCCCCCCTTCGTGGCCGTGCTCTACCGGCACGGGGCCTACACCTGGGCGGATGTGGGCGAGACCGCCTCGGCCTTGCGCTGGTTGGTGCCCTACATGCTGGCGCTGGCGGGCATCCAGATCGTCAAGAAGCCGTTCTTCGCGCTCAACAAGCGCAACTCGCTAGTGGTGGTGGGGGTGCTGGGCGTGGGCCTCACCTTCGGTATGGGCATCCTGCTGGCGCCGCGCTTCGGTGTCGATGGCTTGGCCGCAGCGCTCTCCATCTCCACCGCGGGTCAGCTGGCGGCCTACCTGCTGTTGCTGGGCCGCATCACGGGCGGCAAGCTGGGGCTGATGGCCATGCTCAGACCCCTCGGGACCATCGCCCTGGCCACCATCCCGGCAGCGGCGGCCGGTTGGACCATCTGCCTGCTGGGCACCTGGGAGCAGGGGCCTTGCGTGGTCAACTTCGTGGTGTTCGGCAGCGCCGGTGTCGTCGGCGGCGGGCTCTATGCCGTGTCCGCCTGGGCCTTGGGTATCGGTGAAGTGCGGATGGTCGTGTCCCGGGTGCGGAGCAGGCTGGGGCGCTAGCCCCGAACTCGAGCCTTGACGAGGCGCACTGGACCGCCGCAACGGTCGGCGCCGACTCGCCCAGGACGGTCCCTCTCACGGACGATAGTGCGCTCTCCGCCGCCGGAGACGCGAGCATCGTCCCTCTCACGAACGATAGTGCGCTCTCCGCCGCCGGAGTCCCGAGCATCGTCCCTCTCACGAACGATAGTGCGCTCTCCGCCGCCGGAGACGCGAGCATCGTCCCTCTCACGGACGATAGTGCCGTTTCCACAGCCCGCCTGAGTCTCCTGTCGCGTCTCATCTCCAGGCAGGAGCACGGTGAGCCGGACTGTCGGCGCGCTCTTCCCCCAGGCTGTGGGGCAGCCGGGCGAGTGCGCTCCGCCGGGGCATGATTGGCTGCGCTGCGCGATCCGCGCTGGCAGCTGAAGGTTCACGAGAGCGATGCCGCTGCGTGTTTGCGATGGCCCCGATCGCGGTGGCCCATGCTGGCAGGTCGAGTCTGCACACCCTGGTCAGGTAGGTGCACGGATGAACCCGGCTAGCGGCGCTCCTTTGCCTCGGGGCGCGGGCCAGCTTGATGCACCCGTTCCCTCAGGGCCAGGCAGAGGAGCACGGCTCGACGCACCTTGGGGGGAAGCGGATCGCGGGCGAGCCGACGTGCGGTGTGCGCGGTGACTCCGAGAGCCGCGGCCAGGGCGGCCAGGTCGAGCCCGCCTTCTCTGGCCAGCACGCAGGCCGAGCGCCGGGCCATGACCGTGGCCGGTCCTTTGTCGGTCGCATCCGACGCGACGCAGAGCGCGAAGCAGGCTGCGTCGGCGAGCCTCGCTGGGCCGAGCTGTGCCAGCCTCTCGATGGGCATTGGATCCAGCGGTGCGGTAGAGATCTTTACGGCATGGAACGCCCAGCCAAGGCGGAATCTGGGTAGGCATCGCCGGACCTGCAGGTTCAGCCGTGGCACAACCCGTGCGCCCACGAGATCGGGGAGACACCCTCCACCCCAGAGGGCCGAGTGCCCGGGTAGCTCGTGCTTCTCGGGCTGCTGAAGCACGTAGTCCAGCACCGTCAGCATGTGCTTGCGCCCCCCGATCTTCCTGATCCGGGCTGGCTCTACCTTCACGCAAGCGAGCCTGCGCAGGACCCGGGTCAGCCCGCGGATGCGTCGGTGCAGGGTCGCGCGGTCGGCGTAGAACACTACGTGTACGTGCTCGTCGACGATGCAGAACAGGACGATGTCTTCACCTGCAACTTCTCCCAGCGCGACAACGGCGCGGTACAGGTGGGCTTCGGTTGCGAATATCGGGTGTCGTCCCTCGGTCGACCAGGTGACGTGCCAGGGCTGCATGAGACCTCCTTCGGTGTCGGGCCATGGCCTGCGCAAGGTTCGTGCCATCCGATTTTCGGCGTTCGCCGGTTCGAGAGTGTCGAAGTGTCAACCCTTCGTCGACGAAAACGTCGAACTTTCGACGATCCGCCTCATTCGCTGTCGCCCTGGGCCTGCCGGAAGTCGAACCCTGCGTTGCGTAGCGGGAACCCCGTGGGCACCGCCTCACGGACGATAGTGCGCTCTCCGCCGCCGGAGACGCGAGCATCGTCCGTCTCAAGGACGATAGTGCTCTCTCCGCCGCCGGAGTCCCGAGCATCGTCCCTCTCACGGACGATAGCGCTCTCTCCGCCGCCGGAGTCCCGAGCATCGTCCCTCTCACGGACGGAAGGGGTCTGCCTTCATGGAAATCAGGTGCTGGGCGGGGCGGCTGCGCGATCTTGCGAGGTGTTTGCGGGTGGGGGCCCGGGTCGGAGCCGTGGGAGGGACCAGGCGTGATATGCAGCCGTCCCGCGCCTATCCTGGAGGACCCATGCGCCGTCTCGTCGTGTCCCTCGGCTCCCTGCTCCTCGTCGCCTCGCTCACCGGCTGTCCCACCGTGCCCGAAGAAGACGCCCGCGCTGCCATCCAGCAGGCCTTCGAGGCCGCCAACCCTCAGGGTCGCTACGGCGTGGAGATCACGGGCAAGTCCGTCTGGCTCACCGCGTCCATGTTCCAGGAAGAGTGTCTACACGACAACGACCTGGCGTTCTCCGACGACGCCAAGAAACGTCCACGGGGCGGCAAGGGGCTGCGCATCAGCCCGACCTACGGTGCGCAGCGCTTCATCACCGGGTTCACGGAGAAGGGCTGGTGTGTGTACATGGGTGCGGACCCGCGCATCGATATCCGTCAGGGCAGCTGGGAAGGCGACCACTGGGACTTCTTCACGATCCTGAGCTTCTCCGATCCCAGCCCCTGGGCCCAGTGCCTCGAGTACAACGCCCTCAACCGCCAGGTTGCGGTGGTCAAGGCCGACGATGGCAGCGCCCGGGTCAAGGGTGCCCTCGCCCTGTTCGAGGACAACTGCCCTCAGCCTCTCCCTGGCGGTGAAGAACGCCGCTCGGCGGTGCGCCCCAGCACCAAGGCGCCCCACCCGCCGGGCATGCGGGAGGTCAAGAGCCTCCTCACCGAGTTTGACAACGCCCTGTACGACCGGGACTTCGAGGCGGCCCTGGGCCTGGTGTCCTGCTACAACGTCTTCGAGGAACAGAAGTACGGCACCTGCTCGGTGGCCGAGCTCATCAACCTGGCGCCCTTGGCCCGGAACGGTGCTACCCGCCCCGAAGACGGCCCTCCCTGGTCCATGAACGCCTTCGACAGCCTCGACAGCTTGAAGCGCGTGTTCGCCGATCGCGACGACAAGAGCCTGTTCCACGTCGGGATCGAGCCCAGGCGCGGCGGCAAGAAACGCACTCTGGCCGTGCAGTGGGTCAGCGGCGCGTGGAAGGTCGTGGGCGTGGTCGGGCTCCAGGCAGAGGATCTCACCACCATGCAGATCGTCTACGATCTCGACCGCAAGCCAAAGCGCGAGATCTTCGAGCGGCGCCTGCAGGGCGAACCCATCGACGCCAAGGGTCACCCGTACGACCCCGACGCCGAAGAGGTCGAGGGGTAGCGCGCCATGAACCGTACCTGCAAAGCGGTCGTGGTCGTCGCCCTGATCTGTCTCTTCCTGGCCCCCGGCCGGGCCCAGGCTCGCGAGTGGCGCTTCGAGGCCTCCGTGACCGGACGCTACGGCTTCCTGCCCAGCTCGTTCCTGGACTCCTTCTTCGACGTGCACGGCGAGATCCGCGGCTTCGGCCCCGGTATCGAGCTGGGTTGGACCAAGGACGGGTTCCACGCCATCGGGGTCTGCGACATCATCTTCGTCAACACGCCGCCCCAGGTCTGGCTCGAAAAGGGCGACAAGAAGATGGACGCCATCTGGATCGAGGAAGACCTGAAGCTGCTGTCCTACGGGGTGGTCTTCGCCTACGAGTGGCGAATCGTCGGCCCGGTCTCCATCATGCCGGGCATCGGCTTCGTACCCGTCCAACTCGAGGGCGAGCTGCTGCAGTACCCCACCGACGGCGACAAGGACACGGAGGTCGAGGACCGCACCAAGGCCGAGGGCATCGGTGGCAAGTCGGTCCGGCTGCCCCAGCAGTTCAAGGGCGCCGATCTCGGGCTCAGGATCAGGGTGCAGCCCTCCGAGCGCTGGTTCCTCTCTGCGGATATCGGCTGGCGCATGATCATCTACACGGGGCTCACGGCCGGGGTGGCGTTCTAATGAACGTCCTGATCACCGGCTCGTCCCGCGGCATCGGCCGCGCCATCGCCGTCGAGCTCGCCCGAGACGGCGGGCAGGTGGTGGTCAACTACCTGATGAACGACGAGGCGGCGGCCGAGACCGCGGCCTTGGTCGAGCGGGCGGGTGGCACGCCCGTGGTGGTGCAGGGCGACGTGCGCTCCGAGAAGGACTGCAAGCGCCTGGCAGCGACCCTCGATTCCATCGACGTGCTGGTCCACAACGCGGCCATCGGGGCCCTCAAGCCCACCGAAAAGATCCGCACCTCCCAGTGGGATCTCACCCTCGAGTCCTCCCTGCGGCCTTTCTGGCTGCTCACCAAGCTCTGCCTGGACAAGCTGCCCTCCGGCTCCAGCGTCGTCGGCATCACCTCCACCGGTTCGCGCAAGTTCGTGCCCGGCTACTCCGCCATGGGCGCGGCCAAGGCCGGGGTGGAGGCGCTCACCCGCCAGCTGGCGGTGGAGCTGTCACCTCGCGGCATCCGGGTCAACACCGTCTGCGGCGGGCTCATCGACACCGACGCCTTGCGCTACTTCCCCGAGCGGGAGCGCATGGTGGACTTCGCCACCACCTACACCCCCCTGGGCCGCATGGGCAGGCCCCAGGACATGGCCGACGCGGTGCGCCTGCTGGTGTCACCCCGAGCCGCGTTCATCACGGGGCAGGTGTTGGTGGTGGATGGTGGGCTGTCGCTACTTTGAGAGCTTTTCCAACGCCACCGCCGCCCGCTCGGCGTCCGGATGGTCTTCTGCCTTCGCCGCCAGCTCGAAGCATTCGCGGGCTTTGTCCCGGCGGCCCGTGACCTTGAGCAGCACGCCCAGGTGGTACAGGGCGGCCGGGTCTCCGGGCTTGATGGCGAGAGCTTCGCGGTACATGGCCTCGGCCTGCTCCACCTCGCCGTCCAGGAACAAGGTCTGGCCTTCCTGGACCTTCTCGCCCGCCGCGTGAACGAGCTCGATCTCCACGAAGGTCTTGACCCCCAGGTTGACCACGAGCACCCGCAGCGGGCCCGCCCACCACAGCGTGGCGGCTTCCATCGCCAGCAGGGCGAAGAGCGGGATGTCCGGGATGATCGCCTTGCCCTTGTACTTGATGCGCACGCGGGTGTAGCGTCCCTGCTCGGCGTAGTGTTTGAGCTTGTCGGTCATCACGCGCAGGGACTGATCCATGCGCTCGGGATCCAGCTCGACCCGGATTCGTTCGAGCCAGGGATTTTTGTCTTCGTTTTCGTCAGCCATGATTCCTCCGCTACTCGGTGGAGAGAGCCTAATCTTCCAGCACGCCTTTTCCCCCTACTACGAAGTCGCGTACCCAAGGTATTTCGCTTCGCTCCGTCTCCGCCCGTGTTCCCGTGAAGCCGATGCGTTGATCGCGCACCATGGCGAAGCGGTCCGCCACGGTGAAGGCCGAGTCCATGTCGTGGGTGACCACGATGCTGGTGACACCCAGCCGCCGCTGCAGGCTGCGGATGAGGCCGTTGATGCGGCGAATGTTGATGGGGTCGAGTCCGGTGGTGGGCTCGTCGTAGAGGATGACGTCGGGTTCCACCGCGATGGCGCGGGCCAGGCCCACGCGCTTGCGCATGCCCCCCGACAGCTCCGCCGGGAACAGCTGCTCCACGCCCGGAAGGCCCACCATCTCGAGGACCTCGGCCACCCGGGCGTTCATGACGTCGCGCTCGCCCCAGCCGTGCTCGAGCATGGGGTACTTGATGTTCTGGGCGACGGTCATGGAGTCGAACAGGGCGCCGCCTTGGAACAGCATCGCGATGCGACGCCGCATGGCGGTCAGGTGCAGCGGTGAGAGGGTGGTGATTTCCTGGCCAAAGGCGGCGATGCTGCCCGAGTCGAGGCGGATCAGCCCCAGCAGCAGCTTGAGCATGACGCTCTTGCCCACGCCCGAGCCGCCGATGATGGTGAGCACCTCGCCCGGGTAGACGTCGAGGTCGAGCCCTCGGTAGATGATCTTCGAGCCAAAACGTTTGTACACGTCACGGAAGCGAATGAGGGGCTCCTGGCCTTTTTGCTCGAGCTCGACGGACATCAGAGCGCCAGGAAGAGGTTTGTCAGCAGCCAGTCGGCGGCCAGGATGCAGATGGAGACCCAGACGACGGTGACGGTGGTGGCGCGGCCGACCCCTGCGGTGCCCCCGCGGGTGGTCATGCCCTTGTAGCAGCCGATCAGCGCGATGAAGTAGCCGAAGAAGACGGCCTTGCCGAGGCCGTGGAAGAGGTCGTGGAGCTGGATGGTGGCGACCACCTGTTCCCAGTAGAAGCGGGCCGTGACGCCCACCTCCATCATCACCACCAGCTGGCCGCCGGCGCAGCCGACGATGTCGGCGATGAGGGTGAGCAGGGGGATGGCGATGAGGCAGGCGAGCAAGCGGGGTACCACCAGCTTCTTGACCGGGTCGGCGCCCAGAGCGCGGATGGCGTCGATCTGCTCGGTGACGGCCATGGAGCCCAACTCCGCGGTCATGCCCGAGGCCACGCGCCCGCCCACCAGCAGGGCGGTGAGCACGGGCCCCAGCTCGCGCACCAGGCCCTCGCTCACCAGGCTGCCCGTGTACAGGCTTGCGCCGTATGCGGCCAAGGCTGCGGAGAACTGCAGGGCCATGACCATGCCCACGAACACGGCGGTCAGCACCGTGACGGACATGGAGCCGATGCCTACGTTGTCGAGCTGGTCCACCAATGCAGACAGCTCGAAGGGACGCCTGAACAGGGCCCTGGCGCTGCGCAAGGACAGCGTCGTCATCGCCCCGATGTGGCCGAAGAAGCGGAACACGGCCCAGCCGTGCCAAGAGGGTGCCCTGGGGGCGTCAGTCAAGCTCGCCACCGGTGGGTTGGAAGCCGTCGACCACCGCCTCGAAGTCGTCCCAGCCGTGTGTAAACCCGTCTGGGGGAGCGATATAGACCAGATCGTAGGTGCAGGCGCCCCTGTTGAACACGACGGCGCCCACCCGAACCGGGACGCCGTCGAGGGTGCCCTGGCGCACGCAGAGCCGCCCGGTTCGGCGGGCTACCTGCCTTGGTTGGTTGGTGATCTCCTCGTGGTCCTCGAGGCCGTGCATCAGGTGCTCGAGGAGTAGACTCGGTTGACTGTCCAGGAAGCGGGGTCCGCAGTTGCTGTCGGTGTAGATGCTGGCGCGCAGCGGCTCGCTGTACCATGCCCTGTCGGCTCCGCCCGGGTCGACCGACGCCCAGACGGCGGGATTGGGGATGCCGGTGTGGTAGCGGCCCTCGAGCTTGCGCGCCTGGCGGACCTTGCGGGGTGTGCAGCCGCCGACCAGCGAGGCGCAGAGCGCGACGGCCAGCCAGCGGGAGACGTGCATCAGCTGCGTTCCTGAACGGGGTTGATGAAGGCGGCGGAACGTCCGGCTTCCTCGACCACGGTGAGGAAGACCTGTTCGAGGTCGGCGTCGCCGGCCGCCATGTTGGCTCGCAGCTCGGCCATGGTTCCGAGCGCCACCAGCTGGCCCTTGTTGATGATGGCGATGCGGTCGCAGACTTCCTCGGCCACGTCCAGCGTGTGGGTCGACAGAAAGACGGTGCGCCCGCTCTCCGCGATGGAGCGGAAGACGTCCTTGATCTGCCGTGCGCCGTGGGGATCGAGCCCCACCATGGGTTCGTCCACGATCATCAACCTGGGCTCGTGCAGCAGGGTCGCGCAGAGCACCAACCGCTGCTTCATCCCGTGGCTGTAGCCTTCGATCAGACGGTCGGCGAAGGGGCCCAGCTCGTACAGATCCAGCAGGCGGCGGCCTTCGGTCTGGGCATGCTTGATGGGGAGGCCGTACATGCCTGCCACGAACTCCAAGAACTCGTAGCCGGTGAGCTTTTCGTGCAGGTAGGGCCGGTCGGGGATGAACCCGATGTACCGCTGGGCCGCCACCGGGTCGGCCAACAGGTCGTGACCGTCGATGGTGATGTTACCCGCCGTGGGGGGGAGCACGCCCGCGAGAAGGCGAATGGTGGTGGTCTTGCCGGCCCCGTTGGGGCCCAGGAAACCAAACACCTCGCCTCGACGGACGTGGAGATCCAGGGGGCGTAGGGCCTGGAAGCTCCCGTAGCTCTTTTCGAGCTTCTCGATGTGGATCAAGGGTGTCTCTCCGGTTGTGCCATCTATCGGACCTCCACCACCTCGACCTCGATGTTGCCCATCAAGCCCAGGATCTCCACCTGGCGGTCCAGATCGCCTTCGACCAGCTTGAGGTGGGTGGCATCGGCGGGGAACTGACCGAAGGTGGGGTCCACGGGAACCCAGGGCGAGGCGCCGCCCAGGTGGACTTCGGGCCAGGCGTGGTAGTAGAAGGCCGGGCGTCCGTCGATCTGGTCGGTGTAGACCAGCCCCGCGGCGATGCGGGCTGGGATGCCCGCGGCGCGGGCCAGGGAGACGTACAGGGCCGTGTGTTCGTTGCAGTCGCCCTCGAGGCGTCGGAGCACCTCGAGCCCGTTGGGCAGGGAGAACACCGGGCGCTTGGTGACCTCTTCGTAGACCCATCGCATCAGCTCGGCGGCGGCTTGTTTGCGATCGGGCACGTGTTCGAGGATGGACCAGGCTGCGTCCTGGATCTCTCGGTGATCGGAGGGGGTGAGCAGGCCAGGCTCGAGGGCGGCTTGGACGGCGTGGTCGGGGGGGGGAGGGCGGTCCGCTTCGTCTGCCAGCAGCGCTGAGCCGTTGATCTCCCAGAGGGTGCCCTCGAGGTAGCGAGGGAGGCTGGGGATCTCGGCTTCGAAGGGCATGACCACTCGCACGCGGCTTCCTTCGACCGTCTGAATTGGCGGCTCGTGAGGGATCTTGGCGGGATCGACTCCCGAGACCTCCACCGCGACGACCTTGCTCTGCCTCGCTGTGGGGATGGCTGCCGTCAGGCGGACCGCCGAGCGAGCGATGAGGTCGACCGGCTCCGCGTCTTCGAGCAAGGCTTCGGCCTCTTCGCGGGTCATGCGGACCATGGAGAGCCCCAGCCCCCCTTCCTCCCTCAGGGTCTCGCCGGAGGGTGTGACCAAGCGACGGCTCTCGACCCCCGCGAAGCGCGTGGTGAGCCAGTAGGCTTCTTCGGCCGTGCCCGGGATGAGCTCGATCCCGGTGACCTCGATCTCCATGGTGTCTTGCGCGAGGGTGACGGGATCGAAGTACGGCAGCTCGTAGCTCTGGCCTACCGCCATGTCGTCCCGGGCCAGGGCACGGTCCAGGGACAGGGACATCTGGGGGGGGCTGTCCATGGGCAGCGTGAGCGTCTGCGCTTCGCCGGCTTGCAGCACCTCCATGCGGAGCTCTCCCGGCCAGACTTCGCCCCGCACCGACAGCTTGACCTGGTCGGAGTCCATGTAGAACTCGAAGCGCTCGAGGGCCTTGTCGGGGGACATGACAGCGGTGCCCGCGGTGATGACCTGCTGGATGCTGCCCATGGCCACGATCTGGAACAGGCTGCGGGAGCGCATGAGCAAGCCCCCGTCCACGGTGGGGGTCCGGCTGGTGACCGCGTAGCCGACGGGCTGTTCTTCGAAGAAGATTCCCATCCAGCGGTCCTGCCCAGGGCCTGCGGCCAGGGCGGCGGGATCGATGGGCCGCATGGTGCCGATCGTCTCGGTGCGGGTGACGGCCCAGGCCGCAAAACCCAGGAAAGCCACCACCACCAACACTTCCGCCAGGAGGAGTGGGGTGAGGGCGCGGCGTGAGCGTGGGCGGGCGGACGGGATGGATGCCTCGACGACGTTGTGGACACACCGCGGGTGGACTCGGGTGCCCTGGGATAACATGGAAAGGGCTGACCGCTGGCAGCCCTCGCTCTGCCGTTCGAGCGGTCGGTGTCGGCGACACCGCAGCTCAACGGCACGCCAGTCCCGGGCAGGATTCCCACGGGGAGGCCGGATGGCCATCGAGTTCGATACCCACGCCTTGCTCACGCCGGCTCCACGAGAGACCACGCCCCCCATCGTGGTGCGACGAGACGACGACCTGGGGTTGTTGGCCCTGGGCGAATGCAGCGAGGGCGGCGCCGACGGCGAAGCCGCGGTTCACCTGGCCATCAACGCGGTCAGCAACTACCTCGAGCTGCACTCTGGAGAGATCGAGGCCTATCGTGAGCGGCCGGACGACCGGCTGAGGGCCCAGCTCGTGAAGGCGCTCGAAGAGGGGCTGCTGCGGGCGGGGCACGAGCTGTACATCTTCGCACGGCGGCGTCAGAGCCGCATGGCGGTGGGCATGGACGTCCTGCTGCGAGTGCGGAACGAGGTCTTCGCCGCCCACGTCGGCGGTGGCGGCATCTACATGGTGCGCCGGGACCTGCTCCACCGCCTGGCCCGGGGGCGACGTGCGCAGCGGATCAAGGGTCCCCCGTCCCAGGGTCGCTGGGCCGAGCGGCCAGCCGAGCCGTTGCTGCTCGGCCGCGACAGCCAGGTAGATGTCGAGACGCTCATCTTGGAGGTCTGGCCCGGCGATCACCTCGCGCTGCTGTCGAGCGGGCTCGCGAACCGACTCGAAGACGCCGACGTGCGCACCCTGCTGGCTTGCCTCGAGCCCGCTCAGGCGGCCAAGGGTCTGCTGCACATGGCGCGGGAACGGGGTGCTGCCTGCGCCCTGGGCGCTTTCTTGGCCCGTGTCCCCGGCCAACCCGATCAGGTACACGAGAGCGTGGTGGGCCTGCTACCGGTGCTGGCCCGCATTCCATTGCTGGCCTGGTGCAACCGCGAGGAACTCCTGGACGTGGCCGCGGTCGCGCGTCCCCGGCGCATGGCACAGGGTGACGTGGTCTTTACCGAGGGTGAACCGGGAGAGGAGCTCTTCCTGCTCGTCCAGGGCGAGGTCAGCGTCATCAGCGCCGGTACCGGCGTGGCCCATCTGGGGCTCGGAAGCACATTTGGCGAGATGGCCCTGCTGGACGCCCCCGCTCGCTCCGCCACGGTGGAGGCCTTGGCCGAGGGCGAGCTGCTGGTCATCCCTCGCGAGGCCTTCTACTCACTGCTCAAGGGCAATCCCACCCTGGCGGTCAAGCTGCTCTGGAACCTGCTGGTTGCGGTGTCGGGCAACCTCCGGCGCACTACCGCCATGATGACGGGGCTCGTCTCGGGTTCTCTGGTGCCAGAATACGAGGAAGACTCGGATCCCACCATCAAGGTGAAGCGGCCCGATGACTAGCCAACGCGTCGTGCGGGCGCTGCGAGCTTCGTCCCGCGGCCGAGCTTTGCCTAGCGCAGCACGGTGCCGAAGCGGTCCAGGCGCAGGCTGAGCTGCAGGTCCCCTACCCGGGGCCCGTTGCAGTGGTCGAGGGAGAGCCACACCACGATGGCCTTGCCCTTGATGTTCTCCTTGGGGACCGTGCCCCAAGCACGGCTGTCCGAAGAGTTGTCCCGGTTGTCGCCCATCACGAACACCTCTTCTGGCGGTACGGTGTACGGACCGAACTCGGACAGGTGGCTGGTCCTGTCCCGGGAGTAGAGGATGGTGTGGGCGTCGCCCTCTTCCATCGTTTCGTTGTAGAGGGCCGTTGCGGACTCCTCGCAGCCGTCGTCGATGAAGATGTAGTCCTCTACGAATTCCTTTTCGACGCGGTCGTCGTTGACGTACAGGACGTTGCGCCGAACCATGACCTCGTCGCCGGGGACGGCCACCACCCGCTTGATGTAGTCGATGGATGGATCGTCTGGATAGCGGAAGACGATGATGTCGCCGGGCTCGGGCTGGCCCATGGGAACGACCACCATCTTGGTGAAGGGTACGTGCAGCCCGTAGGCGAACTTGTTGACGATGATGTAGTCCCCGATCTCGAGGGTGGGGACCATGGAACCCGACGGAATGCGGAAGGGTTCGGCCACCACCGAGCGGATGACCAGGACCGCCAGCAACGCGGGCCCCCAGGTCTTGAGCAGATCCCACAGCCAGTGGCCCGCCCGTTGGCCCATGGAGCCGTGATCGCCGTCGTCCAGCAGTTCCTGGATCTCTTCCTGGTTTTCGGACAACGGTCGCTCCTCGGCTGGCCCGGTACCGGCGTGGATCTCGAGGACCCGTCCATAACACGTGCGTCGGGCAAGACCCTGATCTCCCCCGCTGGATTCCCTTCTCGTCGCGGTCCTGGGTCCGGTTAGGTCCGAGCCATGGACTTCGACCACTTCACGCGCCGGCTGCAGGGTGCCCTGGCTGCTGCGCCGTCCCCTGACATCACGACCGACCGGGTCTCCCGCCACGCGTCCGTGGTCGGCATCTTTCGGCCCGCCCCCCGGCAGCACGATGGGCTCGCCAAGGGCCATCCCCAGCTGCTGCTCATCCGTCGCGCCGAGGTCGAGGGCGATCCCTGGAGTGGCCATGTTGCCTTCCCCGGAGGCCGGATGGATCCGGGGGACGACGGCCCTTGGGGGGCAGCGCTGCGCGAGGTGCGCGAGGAGATAGGGCTCGACCTCGAGGAATGTGGGCGCTTGCTGGGTGAACTCCCCAATCAGCTCACGCTGCCAGCGCTCGACCAGCGGCTGCTCGTGCACCCCTTCCTGGCGACCGTCCAAGGCTCCCCCGCGCTCGTCTCGAACGAGGAGGTGGCGAGCGTGTTGTGGGTGCCTTTCCGGCACCTCCTGGATGGTGTCGGCACGGACACCATGACCTGGGAATGGCGCGGCCAGCAGCTCGAGCTCCCCTGCCGCAGGCTGCAGGGCGAAGTCCTGTGGGGCATGACCCTGCGCATGGTGGAGGACCTGCTTCGTATCTGGCGCAGGCCCTGACGCCGCTGGTCTGCGGCCCCTCGGACATCGTTGTAGCGTGGGTCAAAGGAAGTCGCGCTCGACACCTTGCAGACCTACCAGGGCCTCATCGGTCACTGGGTCGACGATCGCGATGCCCAGGTTCGAGGCCGCTGGGGGATCGACGAGTCACGCGAGCGGTCCGAGCCTGGACCGGCTGGACGCCAGCGGCCTGAGCTGCTGCGGGCTATCCCCTTCCCTCACCGCGGGAGGAACGCCATGGTCGTCTCCTTGACCCTGCTGGCTGTTGTCTCGCCTTTGCTCGCGACCGAGCCCTGCCCCGAGCTCGGAGCCACGCTGCAGGCCCTGGATGCCCCCGCCCGATGTCTCACCCCCGCCATCCGAGCGGCGTGGCTGCGGGCCGAGACTCCCAGGCAACTTGCCTGCGTTCAGGCAGCCATGCGCGACCGTGGCCTGCCCGAGCAACCCATGGCCGCTGGTAGTGGAGTGCAGGCCAGCCGCGCCCTGTTGCCGGAGCTCACGGTCGCCGATCCCTACGGCGCACCCAACCAGCTCACCAGCGAGCACTTCGTGGTTCTTTGGGACAGCGACGACGGCCTGCACGAGAGCTGGATCACCAACCTCATCGGGGCCTTCGAGGACGGTTGGGACAACCACGTCGACGGCTGGGGCATGCCCACTCCCACGTTCATGCAAGAGCACTACTTCAACGTCTACCTTGGCAACACCGGCGACGGCATCCCGAGCATCTCCGGGGCCTCGGGCTATTTCACGACCGACGGTGACGGCAACCCCATGATCGTCATCGATCCGGACATCCTCTCCTACGGCGAATACGCCTCCACCACGGCGGTGCACGAGTTCTTCCACGCCTGTGAGTGGGCCACCGGAAACTACGTCACCTACGACTCCATGTGGTTCTGGGAAGCCAGCGCGACCTGGTCGGAGGGCGAGACCTACATCGACTCCCAGGACTACGCCTGGCCGCTTCCCGGCTTCGCGTACTACGGCCACCTGCCCCTGACCCACTTCGACTACCCGGACACGGGAACCCTGGTGGAGATGCACCACTACGGTGCGTTCATCTGGCCGCGCTTCGTCGGCGAGCACGTGGCGGACCCGGAGACGACCATCGAGGTGTGGCTCGAGGGCTCGGCCGGCGGCGATCCCCTCTACCACTACGGCACCCTCCTCGGGCAGTCCACGGGGCGGGAATTCGAGGACATCTGGGGGGACTTCTTGGCCCACAACGCCGTGTGGGACTACCTCGACCACGATCTGTACGAGGAGATCATCGGCTACTACGAGTCTTGGTACGACGACCGCAGCCTGGCGGGAAGCTACAGCGCAGGCGGAATGGAAGAAGCGCTCCGCCCGCGGGACTACCCCCCGCACAACCTGGGAGCCAACTACGTGCAGCTGCTCGAGCCCGCGGCCGGCCCGCTGCGGTTCCAGTTCGAGGGCGACAACCGCGGCAGCGAGGACAGCCTCTCGGAGTGGGAGATCCGCCTGGTGCTCGAAAAGGACGGTGCCTGGGAGTATGTAGACCTCGAGGTGGAGGACCGCTTGGTGGACTACACCGGCGACGACGTCTCCCAGTACGACGCCGTCTACGTCTCCATCGGTGCCTGGGCGGCCACCACCTACGACGACGAGTCCTTCTCCTACAGCTACCGCCTGTGGGTCGAAGGTGCCTTCCCCGACACCGGCCTGCCCGAGGATACCGGGAGCGGGCCCAAGAGGCCGGACAGGTGCGGCTGCTCGGCGTCCGCTCCGGCTGCGGGCGTGGTCTGGTTCGGCATCGCGGGGCTGGCCCTGGTGCGCAGGACGCGCCCCGACGTCCGTGCGGTCAGTCGACCGCGAAGGCCCGGCCGATGTTGAAGGTGAAGACGTTCTCGGCCACGACCGACCACCAGGTGAAGTACATCACCATGGTGCCGTCGGCCAGGCGCAGGTAGGCCGGATCGAGCAGACACTCGCCGATCACGTTGAAGTTGCAGGAGGCGGTGTCTGGCGCGAGCAGGTCGCGCTCGTCCGTGAAGGTCACGCCATCCTGGCTCTCGGACGAGGAGATGACCTTGCGGGGCTTGGTGGTGTAGTAGAGCCGCACTCCGCCGCCTTCGACGTAGACGGGACACGGATCCACGCGCTCTCCCTCGAGCACCCCCGTGTTGACCACCGTGTTCAGCTCGGTGGCGTCGGCCTCGATGCTCGCGATGCGGATGCTCTCGCCTTCGGTGGTGCTGTAGTTCCTGTACAGATCGCCTGCGTAGTAGACCAGGGCTTCCCAGTCGGACAGCACAAGGGAGTCGGGGACCGAGGGCAGGTTGTCGTCGGTCTCCCCTCCCTCGAAGATGTAGCCGGGCTGTTGCTGGAAGTGCTCGCCGTCATCGGATGTCGCCCAACACCAGCGGTGCCACGTGGGGGGGGAGCCATCTTCACCCGCGACCGCGTCGGTGCCCTCTACGAGCATCATCAGACTGCCGTCCTGGCGATAGACCGCGTCTGCGTCTGCCAGGAAGTTGCCGCAGTCCTGGTCCCATCCATCCCCCGGGATCAGTGCTTCGTCCGCCTCGGTCCAGGTCAGGCCGTCTTCGCTGGTGAGGGCCCAGCGGTGGGTCTCCTGGAACTGCTTGGTGGCGATCATGACGTAGGTACCGTCGGGGCGCACGTAGAGGTGGGGGACCGTGAAGTGCTCGAGGACGAAGTCCCGGTCCCGTTCCCATTCCAGCCCGCGGCCCGGCTCGACCGTGAAGCTGTCCGCGGCCCAGTGCCCCTCGGGGGGGACCAGGCGATCGGCGATGGAGGGCTCGGCTGTTTCCCGGGTGTCGGATCCGCTCGTGTCGTCGGATGGGTGGCAACCCATGGTGAGGAGGGACAGGAGCCACGCGGCGGATGTCGGGGACAGTTTCATCGCTATAGCTCCAGCTCCAGCACCAGCACTCCGTCGCCGTCGTCGAAACGTTGCTCGCTGGCCAGAGGCTCGTAGAAGGTGACGGCGCGCTCGAGCCAGACGCCGTCGTAGACGGAGAGGTCGAGCACCACGAAGCGGAGGCCTCGCTCCACCAACCAGGCCCGGCCGCCGGCTCGCTGGTCGTTGTCGTCGGTGGCCCAGGCGCTGCTGGGGGGCTCCTTGTCGATCATGCCCGGCATGGCCATGTCGTTGGTGTCGCGTACCAGCCGGATGGCGCGTTCGTCGACCTCGCCCAGGGCCGTGGCCGTGAACAGGGCGGGGTAGCTGTAGATCGGGCGGCGGTGCACCAGCTGGAAGTAGAGGCTGTCCGCCGAGCGCAGGGTGTCGCTGATGTTGGCGTAGACTGGCAGCTCCCAGCGGTGTGTGTTCGGCCGTCCGGGGCGGACCGTTGGGAAGGCGATGACCGCTCCGGGTCCGTCTTGGTCCTCGATCCAGCTGGCGAAGTCCAGGCTGGGGAAGTCGGTCGTCGCGCGCGGGTGGAGGTAGGGCTGGGCGAACAGCAGGGCCGTGGCCAGGCCGAGCCCCGTCGCGATGCCCAGGGCCTCGAGCAGGACGCGGTGTGCCGCCACCAAGCGTCGGATCCCGGCGCTTCGTAGACCCAGTCCGAGCAGGGATCGCAGGCCCATGCTGCCCGCGAGCGAGAGGCACAGGGCTGCTGGGACCAGCCAGCGGCGGGGGAAGCGGATGCCCGAGAAGGGGGCGTGCCCGAGCAAGCCCGTGTTGAGGTCCAGGATGGCGCGCCCCACGCCGTCGCCGAGGGATTGCCCGGTGGGGCCCAAGGCGGAGCTCAACCACCAGCCCAGCATGGTGAGGTTGTCGCCATTGGTGCCCATGGCCAGCGCCATCATCAGGCCACCAGCCAGCAGCCAGGGGAGGCTGCGCCGGGGGCCAAGCAGGGCGAGGAGCACCGTGGGCACGAGCATGATGGATGGGATGAGGGCGGGTACCAGGTTGCCCCTGTGATCGCTGCCGGGGTTGACCTCGAGCCCCCACCACGAGCGCAGCACCACGCTGTTGCCCGCTAGCTCGACCGCCGCGGCCTGGGGGGTGAAGTCCTGGGGTGCCAGCGTGAAGTCCCGGTACAGCAGGCCGACGACGAGCACGGCGGGGATCGCGCAGAGCCCGCAGAGGAGCAGGGGGCGGAGCCGCCGCCAGAGCGTGGTGGTGGCAGCGGGGCGCAACATGAGCGTGCCCACCAGGAAGAACGGTGCAACGACCAGGCCGTAGACGGCCATGTAGGGCGAGTCCAGGAGCAGGACGAGCAGCAGGATACCGCTGATGGGTGCCCACCGGAGCTGGCCGGTGCGTTGGGCGCGCCACGCCGCGGCGAGCACGGCGGGGAGGGACCACATGGCCAGGTGCTCCGGGGTGCCATCGCTGATGCTGTGCATCAGCATGGGTTGGGCCAGCAGGCCGCCCCCTGCGAGGGCGCCGATGCCCCAGGAGCCGCCGATCTCCCGGCCCAGCCACGCCGTGCTGAAGCCCGCGGCGGCCAGCAACGCCACGATGGAGACATCGTAGGCGCGCAAGGGCCCCAACAGGAGCTGTGCCGGGGCCAGCAGCACCCCGGAGCCGAAGGGCAGGGGGACCACCTTGATGCCCACCGGAAAGAACACGCGCTCGGTCCAGATGGGGTCGGGTAGCCCGGAGGCCGCCTGGCCCAGGCTCCAGGCTCCTCGGATGACGTCGGAGTCCTGGCTGCCCGTTCCCGGCAGGCAGTACTCTCCTCCCACGAGGGCCGGGAGCAGCAGCACGGTGGCCCAGAGCAGGAAGCCTACGCCTGCCAGGACCGCCGCCCCATGCCGCGCCCACCGGTCCCGGAGGCCGGGAGGGCGTGGCTCTGCTGGTGGGGTGGCGGCGGTCATGGCGAGATCCTTACACGCACTCGTGCTGCGAAAGGATAGCTTCTCGCGTGAAGCTGTCGACCCTTGGCACCTCTCGTGGCAAGACGTCCAGCGGGTCAGGCCTCGGAAAGACTGGAGGAAGCTTGAAGAACATCATCTCTATAGCCGTGGTAGTTCTGGCGGCGGCTTGTCAGCCCGAGACATCCTTCACGCACACAGACAACGAGGGCGAGAACCAAGAGGGCAATGCTGGCCTCGAGTGGTACCCAACGGAGCTGGTTGTCGACGGGCTGCTGCCCGACATCACCAGCAGCACCACGCTGCAGCTCAACAGCGTGGGTGACGACAACCTACACATCTACGAGGTGCGCGTCCTCGATAGCGGTGCTGGTGTGTTCTACATGGGTGAAGACGACTACGAGGACATCGTGCTCGCACCCGGTACGTCTCGCGAGTTCCCCATCACGGCCACCATGGACGAGTGGGCCGCCGAGGTGGTCGGTTCCGTCCGCGTGCAGACCAACGACATCGACTACATCTCCCTGGAGATCCCCTGCTACGCCCGCCCAGCCCCCGACTGGGGAGCCCCACTGGACACCGGCGGAGACGACACGGGGACGTAGCGCTACTCCGAGGCCTCCTCGGTGGGCTCCGAGTCGTGGTCCGCGGCGGTTGGTTCTTTTTCGACGATGGGCACGTAGACGTGGCGAGGGCGCGCTCGCCAGCCCGACTTGGGGTAGAGCGCGCGGCCCTTGTAGCGGATGATCTCGCTGGACTCGTAGTGCTCGACGAGACCGTACTTGAACTTCTTGCTGGCAAGGATGATCGCGTCGAATCGCTGTTGCTTGATGGCGCGTCTGATGCTGCGGGCTTGTTTCTCGAGAGGGCTGTGGGTGTGGGTGATGTCCCACAGGGCGATCAACGCGAAGCTGGGCGGCTTGCCCACCATCACCGGGTAGTAGGGGTTGTGGGGCATGAGCACCGGGCCTTCGAAGGCGGCGATGGTGTCCAACACCTTCTGGCCCGCGTCCAGATCGGCCTGGGTGGGCTGGTATCGATCGCGGTCCCAGCGCCCCAACCAACACTGGGCCGCCACCACCGCGGCGCAGGCAAGGAGCAATCCCGAGGAAGCCAGGGGGTGGGACCAGCGTCGAACCAGCGCACCCATGCCGAGGCCGGCGACGAGGGCCATCAGCCAGAATCCGGGCATCAGGACGTTCATGTAGCCGCCATGGTGGCCGCGCATGAGCACCACCATGAACAGGCCGGTGCCCACCACACCACGCCAGTACCACCGCCGGAAGCGAGCTTCGTCGGACCGGATGGCGCTAGCGTCCTGCCGGGGCTGGGCGTCTCTTCGGAGCCAGAGCCTGGTGGCCACGGCGATCGCGACCGGAGAGGCGGCGACCCCCAGGGCCCAGGGGAACGCGGAGACCAGCTCGATCTCGGCCTGGGGGAACAGGCGGGTACCCACGATGGGGTGTGTGGCCGGGATGGCCAGGATGTAGGTGAGGAAGTAGCCGTCGCTCGACAGCTGCATGAACGCCGTCCAGGCCAGGGCCGGGCCGGCGGACCAGGCGGCGAACCAAGCGGCCCGGCGCCAACCGTGCACCTTCCACAGGGCCACCGCGATGGGCAGCCCCAGCATGGCCATGTTGTGCTTGGTGATGAATGCCAGGACGAGCGCCAAGCCGCCGACGGCGAGGGCGGGGCGCGTGGCGCGTCTGCAGAGGACGAGCGCCAGCGCCATCAGGAAGAGCTGCTGGCCATCGGTGCGCACCAGGTCGAAGAAGGCCCCGACTTCTTCGTAGCAGGACAGGAACAGGGCGGCGGCGCCCAGACCCAGGGTCCAGCGGTGGCCTTCCTGGCGCACCGCCCACGCTAGCACCAGCGCGGCCAACCCGGTGCTCACGAGGCTGACCGTGCGGGCCAGGGGGTAGCCCAATTCCACGAAACGTCCCAGCATGCCCACCACCCATGCGTAGCCGGGGGGGTAGATGTAGGGGATGAACTCCGGAGATGGTGCCACGTAGATGGGGAGCCCGTCGCGGACGCGGAAGGCGTGCAGCAGCATGCCCCCTTCCATCCACTCGAGGTCGAACGGGTACCCCACTCGCCCTGCGAAGGTCGTGCCCAGCCACCAACCCATGCCGGCCAAGGCGGCCAGCAGGACCAGGTCGGCCAGGACACGGAGTGCGAGGGAGAGCGGCTTCATGGGGGGCGCATCTATCTCGTTCGGCGCCGGTGGTGGCAGCTTGCACGCGAGCCGGCCATGTTGCGGCCATGACCCTCGACCGTCCCGAGCGGATCGCGGCGGGCCCTTCTCCCGAGCGTCCGGACGAGAGCGTGGTTCCAGCCGAACAGGCCGGGATGCGGCTGGATCGGTTCGCTTTCTCGGCGCTACCCGGCCTGGCCACGGTCACCCACGCCAAGAAGGCTGCCAAGCGTGGCGAGTTGCTGGTGAACGGGCAACCTCGGCAGCCCCACAGCCGGGTGCGATCCGGGGACGAGATCAGCTTCACCGGTGCCCGACGGCCCCCGCCGCCCGTGTTTCGGATCGCCCTCGAGGTGGCCTTCGAGGACGATCACCTGGCGGTGGTGGTGAAGCCCCCCGGTGTCGCCGTCAGCGGCAACCGCCACCGCACCCTCGAGCACGCCCTGTTGCCGCACCTCCAGCCCAGCACCCAGCCCGACGCACTGCCCTGGCCACGGCCCGTGCATCGGCTGGATCTGAGGACCGGGGGACTGGTGATGGTGGCCAAGACCGCCACCACCCGAGCCCGTCTCGGCCAACTCCTCCAGGAGCGGCGGGTCTCCAAGCGTTACCGCTCGCTTCTGCTGGGGCGCCTCGAGGGGGAGGGGAGAGTGGAGCAACCCGTGGAGGGGCGGGCCAGCGCATCTCGTTATCGTGCCGTCGCCCACACCCGGAGCCTGCGCACCGAGTGGCTCAGCACCGTCGACCTGTGGCCCGAGACCGGGCGCACCCACCAGCTGCGCCGTCACGCGCAGCACCTGGGCCACCCTGTGCTCGGGGACGAGCTGTACGGTCGCGATGGCTGCGTTCTTCGCGGCCAAGGGCTCTTCCTGTGGGCGCTCGAGCTCGAGCTCGTCCACCCGGTGACCGCGGAGTCCCTGGTGGTGGAGATCCCCGAGCCGCCGAAGTTCGAGAGCCATCGTCGTCGAGAGGTCAGACGGTGGAAAAAATACGACAACCCGGACAATAACTGACCGCATTCCCTGGTGGTCCCTTGCGGAGGACCGGACCGTGGCTATGGTCCCTTCGTCGCACCCCCCCGGACCCGCCATGGACGACCTACACCGCCTCCTCAAGGCCACCTTTGGACACGCTGGCTTCCGCCAGGGTCAGGAAGACGTCGTACGCGCGGTGGTGGCGGGGGAAAACAGCCTGGTGGTCATGCCCACCGGCGCGGGCAAGTCGCTCTGTTACCAGCTTCCGGCCTTGGCGCGCCCGGGGGTCACCCTGGTGGTCTCCCCCCTCATCGCCCTCATGAAGGACCAGGTCGACAGCCTGCAAGCTCGCGGCGTGGCCGCTACCTGCATCAACTCCTCCATCACCCCCTCCGAACGTCGGCTGCGCATCCAGGGTCTGATCGACGGCCGCTGGCGCCTGGTCTACGTCGCGCCCGAACGCTTCACGCCACACTTTTTGCAGCAGATCCGCGGGGCCGACATCGGCCTGCTCGCCATCGACGAAGCCCACTGCGTGTCCGAATGGGGTCACGACTTCAGGCCCGACTACCTCCGCCTGGGCCGGGTCCGCCAGCAGCTGGGCCAGCCCCCCACCATCGCCCTCACCGCCACCGCCACCCCCCAGGTTCAGCGCGACATCGTGCGCCTGGTCGGTATCGCGGGGTGTCGGCGCTTCGTGCTCGGCTTCGACCGCCGCAACATCGCCCTCCAGGTTCATTCCTGCTCCAGCGCCCAGCAGAAGCTCGCTTGGCTGCCGCGCCTCCTCCCTTCGGGTTCGGCGCTGGTGTACTGCGCCACCCGACGCAACGTCGAGCGCGTGGTGCGTTCCCTGCGGGACGCTGGCGTCAGCGCGGGCATGTACCATGGCGGCATGGACCACCCCGATCGGGTGCGTGTCCAGGACGCCTTCATGCAGGGCCGCGTACCGGTGGTGGTGGCCACCAACGCCTTTGGAATGGGCGTGGACAAGGCGGACATCCGTTGCATCGTCCACTACGACATCCCCGGCAGCGTCGAAGCCTACTACCAAGAGATCGGTCGCGCCGGCCGTGACGGCCAGCCAGCCCTGGCCACCCTGCTCTTCCAGCCCTCCGACCGGCGCATCCAGGAGTTCTTCGTCCGCAACGCACACCCCGACGCCGCCGTGGTCGAGCGTGTGTACGAACAGCTGCTGTCCGACTGGCGTGCTCAGCCCGGTGGAGATGCGGTGGTCGAAGCCCACCGCGAACGCCTGGCTTCCTTTCTGCCCTCCGACGCGGGTGGCGAGCACGCCGCCTCGGCCTGCTTGAGGGTGCTGGAGCGCCAGGGTTGGTTGAGGCGCATCAGCGCGCGGGAAAGGCCAGGTGCGGTCCAGCTCTGCAAGGTGCCGGACGCCCCTCCAAAGGGTCTCTCGGGTCGCCTGTTCGAGAACGTGGTCGCGCGCCTGGGCGATCACCCGGGGGAATCCTGGGTGCTTCAACCTGCTCGCATCTGCCGTGACCTTGGCATCGACCGCCACCAGCTGTTGGCCGCACTACGCGGCCTCGAGTCCCGAGGGTTGCTGTCCTACACCGCACCGCGGCCGGTGGGCGCGGTGCAGCTGCTCCGGCCAGACCACCCCCTCGAGCTCGATCACCAGGCCCTCGACCACCGGCGCAAGTTCGATCTCGACAAGGTCGAGCGCATGGTGGGCTACGTCCACGCCGGTTGTCGTCGCCACTACCTGCTGTCCTACTTCGGCGAGAAGCCACCGTTCCAGCGCTGTGGCAGCTGTGACGCCTGCCGCAGCCAAAAAGCCCTGGCCACGTCCGCAGCGGGGGCCGATCCCGAACAACTGCGCTCCTTGCGTGGGCTGCTCGCCTGCATCCAGCGCGTCAAGGGCGAATACACGCCCAGCATGGTCGCCAAGGTCCTCACGGGCAGCCAGGACCGTTCGGTGCGAGCCCTCAGGCTCGATCGTCTCGTCACCCACGGGCTGCTGTCCTCCTGGTCGGTGGCCGAGGTCGAAGCACTGATCGAGGCCGCGGTGCATGGCGGGCTGCTCCAGCGCCGCCATGTCACGCGTCCCGTACAGGGCCGGCCCCGCACCTATGCCGTGGTCGGCCTCACCGACGACGGGCGGCGACACCTGTCCGAACGGGCAGGTCAACCCGTCCTCGACCTCCCCCGTTCGGTGCTCCAGGCACTGCGACGTTCTCGTCCCCGCTCATCGGCCAGCGCATCCATGGCCCGCGGGCCCGGTGCACCGAGCCCCGGTATCTCCACCGATCTGCTTCATCACCTGCAGCAGGTGCGCAGGCAGGTCGCTCGAGCGGCCGACGTACCCGCCTATGTGGTCGCTTCCAATCGTACCCTCACCGACATCGCCGCCAGGCGCCCCGACACCCGGCAGACCATGCTCGCGGTCCATGGCATGGGCCCGAAGCGCTTCCAGCGCTTCGGGCAGCAGCTGCTCGACGCCGTCCGAGCGTGGGAATCGGGTTGAGCGAACCCACCCGAATCGTCGCCTGCGCCCGACGGGTTTGCGAACCCCCAAGCCCGGGGCTACTTCCAACCCTCGAGCTGGGCGGCATCCATCGTTGGGTGTGCATTGCCCACCCCCATGGTTCGGAAAACCACGCATCAAAAGCGTAGAATAGTCGATTGGAATGGTTGCTTTGGCTCGCTTGTACGCGCGCTCCAGCCAGGAAAGAGCCCAGACATGACCGAGAGCAAGCGTCGCAAGTCCAAGCTCGATCCCTACGTCGAGAAGATCGGGCTCCTGCCCGACCGGCTCATCGCCGAGCTGGCGGGGGTCACACCCGAGAACGTGCGCGCCTTCCGAAAACGTCGGGGAATCGCTGCCCGTTGGCGCGGCGAAGGTGAACCCAGGCCCAACGAGCAGGCCATCATGGCCGAAGCGGGTGTCACCACCAGCCACAGGCGATCCCGGATGCGCCGGCGAGCGGCGCGAACCGCGGTGGCCGGTACGCGGGCGAGCGTCTCGGTCCTGGACGCCGTCAGGGTCGTCAAGGGCTTCTCGGTGTCGGTCCGGGTGGACGACGAAGATCAGGAATTCGTCGTCGTCGGCGCCGACATCGCCCAGGCTGCGGCACAGGCCATCGACAGCCTCGCCTCCAGGGGTATCGAGGGGCACGTCAGCCGTATCTGCTACTTGGCGGACGCCCTGACGAACTAGCCTTCGGCGCTAGTAGTAGTCGCACTCCAGCTCGTCTACCTCGTCCTGATCCTGGACATCGGCCAGGTCGATGGCGCACTGGTCCTGGATCTCCGGTTCGGCGTCCAGGTATGTGGCCTCGAGCGTGCCGCAGTCGTACTGGGGATCGTCTTCGTGGCAGTTGCAGATGTAGTCCACGTAGTCATCGCAGGGCTCGTAGAAGCAGCCTGCGAGGGCCGCGAGGGCGAGCACCGTCAGAGCCTTGTGTGCGCGAGGGGCCATGTCAACCTCCGGGGAATGAACTCGCGATGCCATAACACCCGGGTGCGAGGCCCTCTTCGCTCGAGGGTGACGGGGAGGCGCCCCGGGGGGGAGAGGGGATAGCTGGTTGGTCTCGCTACCATGCCTCGACCTCGGGAGGCCCCATGACACGTCTTGACGACAGGGTTGTCGTGATCACCGGCGCTACCTCCGGCATCGGCCGTGCGCTGGCCCGCCTGCTCACCACCGTGGGGGCGCGGGTCGTGGGCACCGGACGGGACCAGGGCGCGCTGGCCGAGCTGGCGCGCGAGGTGGACCTGGCGGTCACCCTCGACGTCACCCGCGACGACGACATCGAACTCCTCCACAGGATCGTCCAGGACCGATACGGTCGTGTCGACGTTCTCGTCAACAATGCTGGCATCGGTCTCTTCCGCTCGTGGCAGGAGACCACGGTCGATGACATGCAGCGGTTGTTGAACGTCAACTTGCTGGGCGTCATGCGGATCACCCGGGCATTGCTGCCGGGTATGGTGGAGCGGGGTAGCGGCCACGTGGTTCAGCTGGCGAGCATCGCCGGCAAGCGGGGGTTCGAGCGCCAGAGCGCATACTGCGCGACCAAGCACGCGCTCATCGGCTACTCCGAAGCGCTGCGGCAGGAACTCCACGGGACGGGCGTCCAGCTGCACGTCATCTGTCCGCCCGCGGTGGATACGCCTTTCTTTGCCCGCGCTGGCTGGCCCGAGATCGTCAACGAACATCGCCGGTGGCGTCCCATGACCGCCGAAGCGGTCGCTCGCGCGGTGCTCGACGCCATCGTGAAGGACCGGCGAGAGGTCATCCTGACCCCACGCGCCAAGGCGCTGCACATCGCCTCCCGCCTCACCCCGGAGATGCTGGACAGGGCACGCGAGCGGTGGGCAAAGCC
>CAZVHW010000023.1:19329-29339 GCA_964626835.1 uncultured Enterobacterales bacterium | reverse complement strand
AGGGCCGGCGCCAGAGCTGGGTCTGGACCAGCTGCCGCCGACGATGGGGCCGTTGGTGCGCTAGCCCGCTACTCGTCCTGGGCCCCATCCTTCTTGTCGTTCCTGAACAGCCCCCTTCTTTCCGTCAACCTGTAGATGATGGCGAGCCCGAACTGAGCCTTGACGGGCTCTCCACCCACCACCATCGGCGAGAAACGTCACTGCCAGGCGGCCTCCATGGCGCTGGCGACGAACATGTCCGGGCAGTCTTCCGCCTTGACGTCGTAGGGCACGCCCTGCTCGTCGATGAAGAAGCGGATGTTGCACTTCTCCTCCGTGATGTCGGCTCTTCGTGCGGCATCGGGCATCTTGGGCGGGACGCGGTGCAGGACCTCGACCTCGGACCAGTGAACTCCGGTAGCGCCACCGTCCCCTTCGGCGCCCAGCGTGGCGCCGAGGGTGCCGCCGGCCATGCCATTTCCAGGGATGACGGAGGCGCTGCCGTCGGTACCAGGCACGAGCAGGATGTAGAGGCTGACGTGGTCCTGGCCTTCGGACGGCACCACGGACACGAAGGTCCAGCTCTCCACCGCTTCTTCGATGGCGTCGTACAGCGCGGCCGCGCAGTCGTGATCCTCGACCTCGTGTGCTCCACCCGGCTTCGCCGTGACGGACAGGTGGCAGGTAGGGGCGTTCGGCACGTTGGGCAGGCTGTAGCTCCACAGCACCGCCGAACCGCCGTTGACGCCTTCGAGCTTCAGCTCGGAGCCTGCGTGGGTGGACAGAATGAAAGCTAGCGAGAGGATGCAGGGAAGGATCATGGATTCTCCGGTGCGGGCTCGGGCCCGCCACCCCACCCGGCCGCTTCCGACTCGCTCGCCAGCTCGAGCGCACCACCATCCAGGCGCTCGAGCATGGTGAGGCAGACCTGAAAGGCGGCCTCGAGGGCCGCGTTCTCGACGTGTTCGAGGGTGTCGAGGCGGGTGTGGTAGTTGGGGACCAGGCGGGTGGAGTCCTGGCAGATGAGGGTGAGAGCGGGGATGGCGACCTGGGTGAAGGAGGTGGCGTCGGTGGCTCCCACGAGCTGGGTGACACGCTTGGGCACGAGGCCGTGCTGCTCGCCGCAAGCTACCGCCAGGTCGACCAGGTCGCGGTCGTGCCGAGCACCCGTGAAGATCTCGCGCTGGATGACCCCGAGGTGCTCCACCTCGCCGATGCCGTCGAAGTTGATGACATAGGTGGGGGTCTGTTCCAGGCGGGCGCGGTGACGGGCCACGAAGCGGCGGGAGCCTCGCAGGCCCGCTTCTTCGGAGGACGCGGCCAGCAGGAGGACTTCGGTGCTGGCGAGCAGGCGCTGGCCTTGCTCGCCGCCCCGGGCCGCTGCGCGGCCCAGCGCGTTGATGACCGCGATCCCCGAGAGATTGTCCAGGGCACCGGGTACGGGCTGCCAAGCCGTGAGGAATACGAACAGGCCGACCACCGGGTAGAAGGCCAGCCCCACGATGCCCAATACGGTGAAAGCGGTGTGGTCCGAGGTGCCTAGCACCCACCCGATGGAAGCCGCGAGGCCGGCGACGGTCATCCACACGTATGCCAGCCCGAAGATGACCATGAAGGCCGGAGAGAGAGCCCGGAACTTGTACCAGAGGGTGAACTCGTATGCGGAGTCCTGGTGCGCCATGAGCACGACCCGGCGCACGATCTCGCCCTGCGGCTTCAGCACGCCCACCACGTTGTGCCCCTGGGCTTCGGGGAAGAAGCGGTCCAGCAGTTCGCGGAAGCGCACGCCCTGCAGCAGGATGACCAGGACAGCGCCGCTCGCCAGCAGGAAGGAGAGGGGAGGGAAGACCCAGTAGGCCACCAGCGCTGCCAGATAGACGGCGACCATCCACGGGATCCAGCCCAGGAAGGCCCTGGGGTGGCAGGTGAAGGCGTGCAGGTCCACCTGGTCGCAGAAGCCCGACCACTCGTCTTGGAGCAGCGCGCCCAGCTGGCGCTCGGCTTCGCTGCACGGGGGCCGCGGGCCGATGTCATCGAGGACGCGGGCCATGAAGGGTCGCATCCCGGAGGTGAAGCTGCCGATGTCCATGGTTCCTCCTGGCCTGTGCCTATCCCACCTGCTGGGAGCCCGCGCCTACGCTCTGCAGCTGTGGGGGATCCAGGTGGACGTCCAGCTGGGGGTAGGCGATGACCACGTCGGTCTGTTGGAAGGCCCCCCAAACAGCCTCGCGAGTGGCGCCTAGCAGCTCGGGCTCCAGCCAAGGGTCGTCCACCCACACGCAGAGCTCCCAGGGCACCGCCGAGTCGGCAAAGTCTCCCATGATGATCGCGGGCGGGAAGCGCTCGTCGTCCTTGACGCGGAAGGGCAAGCTTCTGGCGACGCCCTCGAGGGTACGTCGTACCAGAGCCATGTCGCTGTCGTAGTGCACTCCCACCTGGACGCGCAGGCGATGTTGGTTGCGCCGTAGGGTGAGGTTGTGGACGGTGGACTGCACCAGAGCCCCGTTGGGCACGATGAGATCGATGCCGTCGTGGGTCCGCACGATGGTGGCGCGGATCCCCATGCGCTTGACGAGCACCATGGCGCCGTCGAGATTCAGCACGTCACCGGGCTTGATGGAGCGCTCGAGGAGCAGGATGAAGCCCGAGACGAAGTTCTTGGCGACGTCCTGCATGGCCAGGCCGATACCTACCGCGAAGACAGCGCCCGCCGCGAACAGTGCGCCCAGCTTGATGCCCACGGTCTGCAGCGCGATGCTGACCCCGACCAGGAGGACCAGGTAGTGCAGCAGGCGCTGCAGGATGGCCATGGAGCCCGTGACCTCGAAGCCACGCTTCTTCAGTGCCACGCCCAAGACCTTCTGCAAGAGCCGTGACGTGAAGAAGGTGAGGGCCACGATGAGCAGGAAGACCACCAGCGTGGCCAGGGTGATTTCGGTCCCCCCGAGGGCGAACAGGTGGATGTCGAGCAGGCCGCCGGTGGCCGTGTTCAAGTCTCGGACGGGGTTGTCCATGGTCACTCCACGCGTGGTTAGAGCCCCTTCTATCTTCTTGCCCTAGGCTTGCCGCGGGCGGCGCCCATTGCTACGTCGCTTGCCCCCACAGGAGGGTCCCATGAGGATCATCGTCACCGGCGGTGCCGGCTTCGTCGCGTCCCACCTCTGCGAGCGTCTGCTTTCCGAAGGCCACGAGGTGGTGGCGGTGGACAACTTCGTCACCGACTCGAGGCGCAACCTGTCCAGCTTCGAGGACAACAGGGCGTTCCGCTTCGTCGAGGCCGACGTCACCCGCGAGCTGCCGGTGCCGGGCCGCGTGGACCGCATCTTCCACATGGCCTCCCCCGCCAGCCCCATCGACTACGTGCAGCTGCCCTTCGAGACGCTGTACGCCGGCGCCGACGCCACGCGCCACTGCCTGCGGCGCTGCCGCATCGACGGGGCGCGCTTTCTGCTCGCTTCCACGTCCGAGGTCTACGGCGATCCCGCCGTGCACCCCCAGGTGGAATCGTACTGGGGCAACGTCAACCCCATCGGCGCCCGCTCGGTCTACGACGAGGCCAAGCGCTACGGTGAAGCGCTGACCATGGCCTTCCAGCGTTATCGGGGCGTCGAGACGCGCATCGTGCGCATCTTCAACACCTACGGGCCGCGCATGCGCCTGCACGACGGCCGCGTCATCCCGGCGTTCTGCGGCCAGGCCCTCCGGGGCGAGCCCCTCACGGTCTTCGGTGACGGCCACCAGACCCGGTCTTTCTGCTTCGTCTCCGACTTGGTGGACGGGCTGATTCGGCTCATGGAGTCCGATCTCACCGAGCCGTGCAATGTCGGCAATCCGGTCGAGCGATCCATGCTCGAGCTGGCAGAGCACATCAACCGCTTCACCGGCAACCAAGCGGGCATCGTGCACCGACCCCTGCCGCCGGACGACCCCACCCGTCGCCGCCCCGACATCACCCGCGCCCGCACCAGGCTGGGCTGGGAACCCAAGGTGTCATTCGAGGACGGGATAGCGCGCACGGTGGGGTACTTCCGGTCGGTGCTCGACGAGGGCTGATTCGAGGACTTCCGGCCTCTGGCTTCCGGCTCCGTGCTCGATGGGAACCGCTGCAGGCTAAGGGTCATCCCCTGCCGCGGCGGTTGGGCAGAGGTGGTCGATCTCGCTGGCCTCGTGGTGGCGATCCAGGGCATCCAAGGCGTCTGCCACCAAGCACCAGGCCTGCTTCGGCGGCTCGCGTTCGGACTGTTCACAGTCAGCGAGCAGACGTCGTGTCTGCGCGATGGCCAGCTCGGGATGCCCGCGGAGGAAGGCGGACTTGGCTAGATCCCAGCGCTCGGAGAATGGATCGAGGAGCCGCGTACGGGGCGCGGGCCCCTCGAGCGCCTCGGCCCACAGAGCGAGTGAGGCCCGGACGTCCTTTCCCGAGACCACCCGCGTGCGTGCCAGCTGGGCCTTCGCGTAGCGGTTGTCGGGCTCGACATCGAGCTCCGCCTCGAAGAGCTGCTCCGCATCTATCCACGCCGCTGGGCGGGAAGAGACGTACGGCAGGTGCGCTCCACACCAGGCCAGCAGCAGAAGGGCCGGGGCCCAGCGTGGAATGCGTGCGGGCAGGACCGCCAGGCTGGGGGCCACCATGGCGGCTACCAGCGCCAGAGGGGCGTAGACGTAGCGAAAGGAGTGCAGGCCGACCATCGGGATGGCGGGACCCGTCGGGGCCAGCAGGAGAGCCCAGGTGAAGCTGGCCAGGAGCAGAGCCTGCCCGACTTTGCGTTGTCTCCGCCAGGCGAGCGCGGCCAGCACGCCGAGGAGCGCGAGGGTGGCCAGGCCCTGGAAGGGGCCGGCGAGGGCTTCGGGATCGAAGACGTGGGTCGTGCCTGCTTGGTCTGGGAGCAGCAGCAACCAGCCGGAGGTGGTCAGCCAGGCCGCGGCCTGATGCGCCAGGGGGCTCTGGCCGCCGACCGCACCGTATCCCTGGCTTGTGACCGCAGAGTGTGCGAGCAGGTAGACCACCGCGGCGCAAGCAGCGGCGGCGGTGCTGACGAGCGCATCCCGCCACCCATGTCGCAGCAGGGCCAGCAGCCCAACCATGGGGACGAAGGCCAGCGCGGTCTCCTTGCACAGGCAGGCCAGCAACAACCCCACGGCGGTCCCTGCCCACCGGACCGGCCCGCTGGAGCCCTGTACCAGCAGCCCGGTGATGCAGAGCAGGCTTGTCGCCAGGGCCAGGTCGTAGACGTCGCTGCTCCAGCACACGGCCTCCGGAAGAGCCGGGTGCAGAGCGAAGCAGAGGGTGAGCAGGCCCGCCGCCGGGGCGCGGGCCGTCAGGGCCCGTGCCAGCCGGTAGACCAGGCCGATGTTGATCAAATGGATCAGCAGGTTGAGCAGCCTGAAGACTGGGGGGCGGCGTCCGAAGAGCAGCGCGGTGGCGTGCTGCAGGGTGGCCGGGATCGGGCGCCAGATGTGCCCCGAGCTGCCTCCGGCGTGGGCGTAGGTGGGCTGGGTCCACTCACCCAGCAGGTTGCCGTGGGCCGCGTGCTGCGCCAGGTTCACCGTGTCGTCGAGGATCCAGCCGGTGGCGAAGGCGCTGGGCAGGTACACGGCTGCCGCCACCAGCAGTGGCAGGAGCCAGGTCAGGAACGCGAGCCGGGATGTGGCGGGCTGCACGGTCGTCCCCTAACCACGCGGCCCACCAAGCGTGGAGGTCAGCCCGGCTGGCTGGCCTGGACTTCGAGGACCTGCCGAGCCTGTTGGTGCATCCAGACGTCGACCGCGGTGCGCTGGACGGGCTCGAGGGCCTGGATGCGGCCCTTGATGCGCTGGACCATTCGGGTGACCGCGGCGCGGCTCTGATCGTGCCGGCGAGCGTACTCTGCCTTGGAACCGGCCTCGAGCAGAGCCAGCAGATAGCGCCGGTCCTTGTCGGGGAGGGGACAGGCCACCCTGACCTCTGCGGCTGCATCGGGGCTGGGAAGAACGCCCATGAGGTCGGAGACCGAATCGGCCTGGATGAGCGCGAGGGCGTCGCGTTCGCGCAGGCGCCGGCGCACGCTGCGGCTCAGGCTGCGGTCGGCGATGGTGCGGACGTAGGCGTACAGCTCCGCGGGTGTGCCACCACGGAAGCGGGCCAGCGCGCCGGTCATCAGCCGCAACGCCACGTCAGCCACGACCTCTTCGGTGTCGGCGTGGCTCAGCAGGTCACGGTAGCGCTGTCGCCAGACGGCCTGCACGCGCCGCTCTACGTAGTGCAGGATGGACAGGTAGAAAGCCCGAGCTTCGGGACTCTTCCTGTTGGCCTGCAGCTGTTGGAGCTGGTGTTGGAAGTCCTGCATCCGCTCAGAACCCGTTCGAGATCTTGTCCCAGGACGCGTCCTGACCCGCGTCCCAGACCTGGTCGACGCCATCGGTGGCGTCCGTGGTCCTAGAACAGGGGGCGGCGTTGGCGGGATTGACGGCGGATTCCTCGAGACCGGGCAGTCCCAGGTTGGTGAGGATGATGAAGATCGCTGTCATGATGCCGGTCATGAGGGCAGCTCCTTGTCGCGAAGAAGGGCGAGATCAGGGTCTTTCAGGATGCGTTGCTCGAGGTCGGCGACCAGTGCGGCGGGAAAGGACCGCCGGACCCGAGCGACGAGGTCGCGCGCGTCGTCGATCTCGGCGAGGGCCAGCAGGCAGCACAGGACGTTGCCGAGGTTTTCAGCGTTGTGTTGGCGCTCGAAGGCTCTCGAGAAGTAGTCCAGTGCTATCTCGAGGTGGCCCTGTAGGAAGGCCACGACCCCGCGGTGGCGATCCACCGAGGCCAGGTTGGTCGCCAGGTCTGGACCACCCAACTCCATGGCGGCCTGTTCCTGCTCCCCCGCGAGGCGGGCCGCTCCGGCCCAGTCGGCCACCGAGGGGTGAGCCGCGACCACGTGGAGGGCCGAGAACATCATCACCTTGTCGATGCGTTGCTGGCGATGGTAGCGCCGGATCAAGGCGCGGGCGCTCTCGGGCTCGAAGGCTCCGCTCTGGATGAAGCTGGCGATCTCGGCGAGAGCGCGCTGCTGGGCGGGCTCGACATGGGTCGAGGGCGTCAGGTAGGCCTGCTCGTCCACCGCGTGCAGGATCCTGTCGAATAGCGCCTCGAGATTCATGATGGGTCGGTCCGCCGGGAGTGGTTCTGCAGCGTCAGTGCGCCGGGGTGCGCGAAAGGTTTACATCCGGAACCAGAAAGTTCCAAGAAAACTCCACGTGATGTCCGCACCCCCGCCTCGTTGGTGTAACGATCAGGGTGGCTGAAACATCCGTGTTGTCTACACCGGAGCCTCCATGGACCCTCTCCTCGCGTTCCTACTGCTCGTCGGAGCGTGGATCCTGCTCCAGACGGTCATCCTTCCTCGTCTGGGCGTGCCTACGTGAACGAACCCGACGCCCGGTGGAGTCTCCACCGGCCCCAAGGAGCCTCCATCCTGCGCCGATGGCAAGGGTTGAAGTGCCGGATGACCGATAGGTATCGGTCTCGTGGTCACTCCGCGTCATCATCCCCCTGCAGGTAGCCGAGCGCCTCGAGCTGGGATCGCTCGCGAGGCGTGAGGTCCACGTTGCGTCCCTGGTCTCCGTGCCAGACCAGGGCTGCGTCGGCGGGCGGTAGGGTGGCGGGAGCCCGGTACCAGTCGGCGCGATCCTCCAGCCGCAGCTGGGTGTCCACCGGTGCGAGCTGGAAGCGCGCCCCGGCGGGGAGGTCCGCCTTGCGTTGCAGGGGCTTGCCGTCGAGCACCAGCCGTCCTCTCCGGGTGGTCACCGTGGTGGCCTCTCGGGCCTCCCATGGGCTGCCCAGCTCCCGCCAGAGGCGCTGCTCCAGGGACGTGGCCTTCTCGCCCTCCTCAGCGGCGAGGTCCCGCTGCTCCTGGGGATCTTCGCGGGTGCGGTACAGGGCGCGGGTGCCGCTGGCCAGGTCGAGGTCGAAGCGCCAGCCGTCCAGCCAGAGGCCAAGGCGGTTGGTGGAAAACCTGCTGGTGTCGGAGACGTAGGCGCGGTCTGTCACCGGGGGCGCGAGGGGGTCGAGGTCGAGGGCGTGACCGTCGCCAGCGGGCATCTCGACCCCAACCAGGGAGGCGAGACCCGGGGCAAGGTCCTCGAGCCCCACGACCTGCTTCATCACCGCCGCCGTGCCGATCCGCGCCCCCGAGATGACCAAGGGCACGTGGAGTTGCTCCGGGTAGAGGGTGTGGGCATGGCCCCACGATCCCCGCTCGCCGAATTCCTCGCCGTGATCGGCGGTGACCAGCCAGGTCGCCTGTCTTCCTGCGGCATCGAGGGCGCCGTGGAGCCGCTCGAGCTCGCTATCGACGTAGCGGATGGCTTCGTCGTATTGGGCGATCTGGTGGTCAAGCCGTGCTTGGTCGAGGGGATGGGACAGGTAGTGGTGGTACTTGCGGTAGCGGGTGTCGTCATCGGATGGCGGCCGGTCGAAGAGGCTGTCGTAGGGTGGGGGGGGATCGTAGGCATAGTGGGCATCGTAGAAGTGCAGGAAGAGGAAGACGGGCTCGCCCGGATCCCGGCGCTTCACCCACCGCAGGGCTCGATCCACCACGTCGGTGGCGGTGACTTCGCCCTTCAGGTTCTGCTTCGAGGTCTCGATTCCGAAGTCGTCGAACTCGTCGAAGCCGCGCTCGAAGCCGTAAGTGCGCGAGACGTAGAGGGTCGATGTGAAGCCGCCAGTGGTGAAGCCTGCGGCCTTCATGGATTCCGCCAGCCAGGGTACGGCGGTGGCGACGCCGATGTCGTCTTCCACCGCCATGTGCCGGTGGGGCAGCCACCCCGACAACATCGTGACGTGGGAGGGTAGGGTCCACGGAGATGGCGATCGGGCGTGCTCCCAGCGCAACCCATCAGCCGCCAAGGAGTCGATGAAGGGGGACGTGGGTCGGTGGTAGCCGTAGCTGCCGAGGTGATCGGCCCGCAGCGTGTCGATGGACACCATCACCACGTCCGGCACGGCCGCGTCCCCCTGCGGGACCTCTCCGCCAGGGCAGCCGGCGAGTGCCGCTGCGAGGGCGCCGAGCATCGGCATCGCACGCAGAGCGTGAGACCCCGTTCGTGGACATTCCGTGCTGTGTGCCCGAGCGGTCACGACAACCACCCCTTCCACATGGGGTAGTCGGTCTTCCACCAGGGGAAGCCGGCGGGGAGGAACCAGAACATGAGCCAGAGCAACAGGCTGATGGTCGCCAACATTCCCAGTAGGCGCCACCGGGTGCGCGTCGCCTCGCGGAAGCTGGCCCACGGAGCGGCCAAGAAAGCGCCCGCGAAGAGCAGCCAGAGGGTGTCGAGGGGAACCCGGTAGCGTGAAAGCCCCGCGAGGGCGCCCACGGCGGCCAGGTGGTAGGCGGTGGTGAGACCGACGACCAGCAGGTACACGCTGCCGCGGCGGCCCCACGCCCCCACCGCGGCTCCCAGCACCGTGAGGAACGAGACCAGCACCACCGACACGCACACCACCTCGTCCACGCTCCGTGGGAGGTTCTTGTAGCCCCCCTGCCGCAGGTGTCGGGTGAGGAAGGAGTTTGGGTTGAACAGCTGTGCCAGGCGCAGGGGCACGCGTGCCAGGAACTCACGGGGGTTTTCGCGGATCCAGACCTTTCCGGCTTCGGACTCACAGCGGTCTCGGGCGACGGGCCTGGACTTGGGTGCGCAGTGTTCGCGACCGACCCTGGTGTGTTTTTTGTACTTGCGCGTGGAGAGCTGCCCGTTGCCGTAGTCGAAGGTGATGGGCTCGAAGTCGTTGTTGCCCAACCACATCATCTGCCCCATGGTCCGGTCGGAGATGATGAAGGTGTCGAACTTCAGGCTGGCGTAGGTGGAGTAGGGGGCGACGACCAGCACCGCAGCCGCCAGCAGGGAGAGGGCCTGGCCCCAGGCTCGCCGCTGCCGCCATCGGGACCACCGCCGGCAACAGGTCCTGCCACATCATCCTGCGCGGTGGAACCGACGGACCGTACCACGACTCTGAAAGCATCGCCAGCGTACAGAGCCTACTCGGTGAAGCCGGTCTCGGT
>CAZVHW010000023.1:14347-19319 GCA_964626835.1 uncultured Enterobacterales bacterium | reverse complement strand
CGCTGCCGCCATCGGGACCAGAGCAGCCCCAGGGCGAAGATGGGCAGCATGTAGGTGGCCACCCCACGCAGCAGCACGCAGAGGCCCACGAGGGCGCCCGTGAGAGCCGCCCGCCAGGGCACGCCTTCCCTCGCACGGTACAGCCCCAGTAGCGCCATGAGCAGCAGCGTTGCGTAGATGGTCTCGCTCCAGAGCCGGGCTGCGAAGAAAGCGAGGGTGGGGTGAAGCGCGTACAGCCAGGCTGAGGTCAGAGCGGCCCGCTCGCCCACGACGCGCTGGCCCAGTCGGAAGAGCGTCACCACGGCGACCCCACAGAAGACCGCCTGGGGGATCTTCAGCAGGCCCGCGTACCCCCACGTCAGCTTGTGGACCAATGCCAGCAGGAAGACGTGGCCCGGAGCCCAGATCCACCCGTTGCTCGAGGTCATGCCCCGGCCGGCCGCCATGCGCTCGGCGGTGTACATGTACATGCACTCGTCGCGCACACACGTCTCCGTGGGCCACAGCGCGTCCAGGATCAGGCGCAGACCGATGGTGACGACCACCAGCCACACCAGCCGTCGGTCGCGCCAGAATGGTGGGTGGGCAGCGTCCCGGTCGCTCACGGGCTGCGCAGCTCCACGCGGAAGGTCTCGGCGGAGGCCTTGCTGTAGGAGTCGTAGATCACGTAGCTGGCGCGGGGCACCATGAGACCCTCCCACGGAGGATCGCCGCCCACCAGCTGGCCGCGTTCGTCCCCGAACAGCACCCTGAGCTCGACGCTGTGGTCGCCATCGGTGCGATTGCCGATCTCCAGTCGGAGCACGAGGATGCCTTCGGGGGATCGCTTCGCCTCCAAGCCCTGCAGGGCCACCGACCGCCAACAGTCCTCGTCCAGGACGATGACCCGAGACGTCTGTTCGGCCTCACCAGCGGCCACGGCCGGCTTGGGGCCTTGCCAGGCACAGGCCGACAGGAACGCCCCGGTTGACAGCCCGAGCAGCAGACTCCGGGGGCGCGAGGAGGTGAACATGGGGGCTCCGTTCGTCGGCGGCTCGTGGCGGTTCCTGCGGGGTGCTGGGGTGGGAGGGTAGCCCGAGGGCTCGCGCCTCGCACGCGTGACACGGTGGCTCCCCGTCCCTGAGCCCGAAGGTCGAATCTAGTCTCGAGGATGCTCCTCGCCGGCCTCGAAGTTGGGGAGCTGGTATCCCATGCCCGGGGGGGCGTACTTGGCGGGCATGCGCTTGTCGTGAACCCAGATCTCGTAGTCCATGAGCACGTTGAGGTGCTCGAAGGCCAGCACGTTGGTGGAACCCAAGATGCCTACGATGGCGATGGCGAGGGCCAGGATCCGGCACGCTCTCGACGCCCCCTTCCGCTCCGACCACCACGCCACCAGGGCCACGATGGCCACGGCCAACAGCCCCCACGCGAGCCAGCGGGTGGGGAGGCTGGTGTGAGCGGTTTCGTTGAAGAACAGCGCGTAGACGTCGAAAGCCACGACGGGCTCGGCCACGGCTACGAGTGTTGCGAGGTACAGCCAGCTTCTTTTCTTGGGTGTGAGCTTCATTTCGCTTGGAACCTACTCGCGTGCTTGGGGCTTGATCTGGGAGGTGGACTCGACCACCAAGGGTTCGACCACGCGGTCGAGCTCGGACCAGGTGCGCAGCTTCTCGAGCAAGGGCGGGGAGACCTCGGCGCCCCTGGCCACGATGAGCAGGCCGTCGCGGGTGGTCACGCCTTCGTTGAGGATCATGCCCACCCTCAGGTCCTTGACGAAGAGGGCCTGAGAGAGCGCTTCTCCGGCGTCGCCCAACACCTGGCGCAGCGCGCGGGTGCGCTCGATGGTGGCTCGGAGTTCGTTCGGGCGGCAGGGCTTGGTGAGGTAGCGATGAACGGTGCCCGCGGCGCGCAGGAGCTCTTTCGGCTCGCTGTGGCCTGAAAGTGCGATGCGCACCGTGTCCGGAGCGGTTTGCCTGATCCGTTCCAGCAGCTCGACTCCGTCCATGTCCGGCATCCTGATGTCGGACACGACCACGTCGAAGCGCTCTGCTTCCTGCAGCTCGAGGGCCCGGGCGGCGGACGTGGCGAAGTGCATGGCCCATTTGTCCCTCATGGGACGCAGGAGCCGACGCAGCCCGTGGAGGACCTGGGGCTCGTCGTCTACGAAGAGGATTCGCAGTGACTCCATGGGCATGAGCTGTTCGTTTTCGCGCAACGAAAAAACCGGTGCTGCCTAGGTCTCGATGGGCAGGTGGATGGTGAAGGTTGTACCGATGCCGGGTGTGCTCTCGAAGTCCAGGCGCCCTCCGAGCTTGTCCACGACGATGGAGCGAGAGATCGCGAGCCCTTGGCCCGTGCCCCGTCCTGCGCGCTTCGTGGTGAAGAAGGGCACGAATACGCGGCGCTGGAGCTCGAAGGGGATGCCGCAGCCGTCGTCGGTGACCGACAGCTCGATCTCGCCCGCTCGGCGCTCGCTGCGGATGGTGATGGTCCCGAGTCCGCTGGACTCGCCTCGCTCGGTCTCGGCGATGGCCTGGGCCGAGTTGATGAGCAGGTTCAAGAGCACCTGGTTCAGCTCGGCGGCGAGGGTAGGCACCGAGGGAAGGTCCGTGTCGAGGTCCTGGACCACCCTGGCCACATACTTCCACTCGGAGCGGGCGACGGTCACGGTGCCCTGGATGCAGCGGTTCAGGTCGGCCACGCGTTTCTCCTGACTGCCCTTGTGGGAGAAGTCGCGCATGGAGCGCACGATGGCCGAGATTCGCTCGATCCCCTCGTGCGCTTGGGTCACCGCCAAGGGGATCTCCTCCCTGAGGTACTCGAGATCTGCGCTTTCGCGTGCCAACTCGAGGCGCTGGCGGTGGGCTGGGGGCAGAACGTCGTCGCCCGGGTCGTCCAGCAGAGCCTCGATGGAACCGAACAGGTCGGCCATGTCTTGGAAGGCTTCACCCAAGAACTGTAGGTTGTCACCGACGTATTGAGTGGGAGTGTTGATCTCGTGGGCGATGCCCGCAGCGAGCTGCCCCACCGACTCCATCTTGCGAGCCATCACCAGGCGGGCCTCGAGATCGCGTCTCTGGGTCACGTCTTCGGCCAAGAGGACCAGCGGCCCTGGCGTGGCGTCCTTGGCTAGCGAGACGATCCGAACGTCCAGGACGCCCGTGCGCCCGTCCGACGTGGTGTACCGCAGGTCGGGAACGCGGGAGCTGCCGGTGACGAGGGCTGCGGGCAGCATGGCTTCTTCGAGCCGCGCCCAATCCCAGCTCGAGGGGCAGCGATGGATGGGTACGCCGACCATGGCCTCACGCTGCGTGTCCATCAGTGCCATGGCGGGATCGTTGACGTAGAGAATCCTGTGCTGGGCGTCGAGCAGGATGGCCAGCCAGTGGATGCGGTCCAACAGTGGGCGGGCGTCGTGTAGAGGTGTCTCGAGTGGGTCCTCGTCGGTGCTGGGCACGGCCATCGCGAGCTCGGTCGCCCGCGGCTTGGACAGGAGGCGGAATGCCGCGTCCGCCGCCTGGGCTGCCGCCACGTGGAGGAGGCGCACGTGGTTCTCGGTGAGGCTCTGGTCGGACTCGCAGGCCACCAGCAGTACGCCGAGGTAGCGGGAGCGTCCTTCCGACTGCAGGGGCACGAGGTAGTTCGAACCCAGCTGCGCCAGCGGCGGTGCATCGCGAGGCGCCGGGATGGTGGGCTCGGCCCAGTGCTCGATGGCCGGGCACTTCGGGACGCCCAGGCGTTCCAGCTCGCGGGACAGACGTTGGTTGACCGTGTGCACCACTGGATCGGCCAGGGGCCGATCGCATCGGTGGAAGAGCAGGCAGCGATCCCCGACACCGATCGCCAGTGCGCTCAGCTCCGCCGGAAGCGGGCCATGAAGGTAGTGCAACACCGTGCGGGCCAGCTCGTGTAGGCTGTGTGCGTGGACCAGTTCGCGGGAGAGCCGGTACAGTGTTTGCAGCTCTTGGAGGCGTTCCTGGACCTTGCCTTCCAGGTTCGTGTTCATCTCCTGGAGGGCGGTGGTGGCCTGCTTGAGTGCGGTGACATCCACGATGGCGCCGATGATTCCACCGGTGTCTTCGTTCGAGCCCGAGAACGTGGCGCGATGGATCACCGTCTCTCGGACCTGGCCACTGGCGTCCTGGAAGCGGTGGTCGAAGACCTGGCGACCGGGGTTGCCAAGAAGATCCCGGTCCATTTGGTCGAACTTGGCGGCGAGGCTTGGCGGGAGGACTTCCCCGGCGGTGCGCCCGCGAACCTCGCCCGGCTTCCAGCCGGTAGACCGCAGCCAAGCTCGGTTCCATCCCAACATGCGTCCACTGACGTCCTTGTAGTAGACGGGGATTGGGATGGCGTCGAGCACTTCCTGTTGGAAGCGGACCTGTGCCTGCAGCTGTTTCTCGGCCTTGATGCGCTGCATGGCGACGCCGAGCTGGAGGGCCGAGTCCTCGAGCACGGCCAGGCTGTCGTGGGGAATGCCAGCGACCTCGTGGGAGGCCGCCTGCACCAGGCCGAGGATCCGGTTGCCGATGCGGATGGGGACGGTTGCCATCGTGGCGAACCCCGTCTGGATGCAGCTCGCCCTGCACCTGCGGTACCAAGACTCCGTGGCCTCGTCGGGAAACTCGCCGTCTTCGGAGTAGGTGTACGAGCCTCCGCGGGAGAAGGCGGGATCGTCAGGATCGGTGCATCCGCCCAGTACCATCGCGCAGCCGCAGCCCTTGTCACTGGTCAGCTCCCCTTCTCTCTCGACGTAGGCGAGGGGGAATCCCAGGTTGGCGAGGTGGGGTGCGCTGCCGTCGTTGCGCAAGCGACGCACGGCGACAGCCGCGCAGCCCATGGAGTCCCTGACCTCTTCACAGAAGGCGCGGGCGAGGCCCCGCATGTCGCTCTGTTCGTGGGAGATCCGCAGCAGCCGGATGGCGAGCTTGTCCAGCCGCTCGCGGCGGTTGCGTGCGGAGACATCGGCGACCTGTCAGATGATCTCGTA
>CAZVHW010000023.1:0-14337 GCA_964626835.1 uncultured Enterobacterales bacterium | reverse complement strand
GCGGTGCAGCGCGCGGTAGCGTCGCCGGTAGTAGACTCCCAGCTCGCCGATGTCCGCGAGGTCCACTGCCAGGCGTTCGTGATCGTCGGGGTGGATGAACTGGGTGGCTGCCAGGCCGCGGAGCTCTTCTAGCTCGTAACCGAGGACCCGCTCGGCTTGGCTGTTGCTGTCCAGGACGATGCCGTCGCGGTTCAGCCGAGCGATGGGTGTGGCTGCGGTCTCGAAGATGGTGCGGTAGCGCTCTTCGCTCACCCGCATCGCTTCGGCCACCCGGCGGTTGCTCCAGGCAAGTCCCAGCAAGCTCGCGAATCCTTCCAGCAGGCGAGCGTCATCCGCGTTGAAGCCATCCGGTTTGTTCACGACCCCCAGTAGGCCGGAGACAGTGTCACCTGTCGGCAGGGGTGTGAAGAGCACGTTGTCTACGGGGGCGTGTCCAGCGGGCAACATCTCGGCCCAGGGGCTCGCTGGGAAGTCGTTGTGGAAGACCGGCCTGTCCACGGCGAGCACGTGATCCAGGAGATCTCCGGGAGTCGCGATGGACTCAGGCTCGATCGTCCCCTTGTGCTTGTCGGACAGCACCACCAGTACGGGATCGACGTTGGGGCCCACGTTCCAGAGGAAGAGGGCGCCAGCCGTCGCCTGTGTGGCCTCCATGCAGCGGGCCAGCAGCGCGTAGGCCGACCCTTCGAAGTCATCGGCCGCCTGGAAATCGTGCATGGCGTCGATCAGCGCACGCAGCTCGCTCTGGCGGGCGGCGTCGAGGATGGAGACGACGTAGCGGTCCACACACCCATCGCCGCTGCCGAGGTGCATGACCTCGAGCTGGGCCTCGAAGGCGGAGCCATCGGATCGCCGCAGATGCCAGCGGCCGGCACCGCCGGGCGGGGGGGAGGTGAGGTAGGCCTCGATGTCCTGGCGGGTGCGGTCGTGTTCGTGGGGGACCACGAGCTGTCGGCCGTCCATGCCGATTAGGTTCTGGACGTCGTCGTAGCCCAGGAGCGCGGCGGAAGACGCGGGCGCCTGCACAACGCGCAGGTCGCTATCGACCACCAGGATTGCAGGGGAGTTCGAGGTCATCGGGAATTGCTGTTTTGGTCCGTACAGACAGCATAGCGGATTGAGGACGCCAGCGGTGAAGCGGCGTCCTGACAGCCGTCGGTCGGGGTGCAGTGCAGCCCGCCGGGCAGCAGGGCGGTGCGGGGTACGGTGGGCTCAGAAACGACCTTCGATGACCGCTCCGACACCGAGGCCCGCGCCTGCGACCATGCAGCCCGCACCCGTCCAGCCGAAGGCCACGGAGCGGTGATGCAGCCCGTCCATGCGGTCGGTCCAGCTGTCCTCGTCCGCCACGCAGGCCGCATCCTCGATGCACTGCTTCTGGGAGGCGGTGCGCATGGCCTTGCTGATGCCGGAGGCCACGAACAAGCCCAGGCCCGCGGCCCCGAATCCCGCCGCGCCGTAGCCCAGTCGCTGGGCCGTTCGGCGGTCGTAGCCCCCTTCGTCGCCCAAGGCTTGTGCGAGGGCGGTGCTACCCCTGGTGTAGCGCTCTGGATTCAGTGCCGCGTGGGGGAGGCCCTCACCCGGGGCGAGGGCACCGCTCCAGAGCACTTGCCAGTCTTCGTCGGCCACCTGAAGCACCCATGGGCGGGTCTTCGGGTGCTCGAGGGATGGCTCGCCGTCTACCATCAGAAAGAAGCTCTCGGTCTCTCCCATGGGACTGACGGGGCCACCCTGTTTGTCGACGGCCTGGGCCTGCAGCTCGACCAGCACGCTGTCCGTGGGCGCGACGCGCTCGGGGAGTTGCCAGGTCGGGTCGGCAGACAGCGCCGCAGCGAAGGAGGCGAGGGTACCCTCGTCGTCTTCGGTCAGGAAGGCCGCCAGGCCCGCAACGCCGTGGTAGCCGGCGACGTCTTCGGGCTCGAGGAGCTCTTCCATGCAAGTTAGCGCTGCGCGGGCGTTGCGGTGCGCCTGGAAGAAGGCATCGGTGTCCATGACCGAGTAGGCGTCGAGAGCCCGCTCGATCCAGCTGTCCATGTCCGGAACGCTGGCGGGGCATGGCACGTCGGCCGCCAGGACCGAGGGGGAGGAGAGGAAGGCCAGGAGGGGGAGGGTGGCAGAGAGCATGCACGCACCAGGTGGGGGGCGAGTTCCGACAAGCCCAGGTCCAGCCTTGCTCATACCACGCCGGGCCGGGGCCACCAGTGGTCGGATCCGTCAGACGTGTGTAGACTCAGGCAGCTCCGCGGTGTGCTCCGCGGGCTTCCCGGAGGTGAGGCTTCCACAAGGCTCCCAGGTTTGTCCTTCTACTCTTTCTCCCCCTCCTGCTTCTGTTCGCCACGGGGGCCAGCGGACCCTCCTGGACCAGCGCACCCACGATGGAGAGCACAGCCGTCGTCCTCGAGTCCCCACCCCCTTGGCCGGAGCATTGGGTACTCGAGCAGGGCTTGTACGCCACCGTAGGCGGTGATCCGGCCGACAAGGCCGCAGTTCGGCGCATCGCCCGGCACGTCGAAGAGGCCGTGCCTCGAGTTGCAGCCCAGCTAGGCGTGCCTACGGGCCGTACGATGAGGGTCTACCTGACCCACTCCCAGGATCAGTTCGAGGCGCTGCAGCCCGGCTCGCCTGCCTCGTATGCGGACGCCACGGCCTATCCCCGGCGGGCGCTGGTCTTCCTGCGCGCCTCGCACCTGCGAAGTGGCATGGCGAAGCCCCTCGAGCAGGTCACCGATCACGAACTCACCCACGTCTTGCTCGAGCAGCGGTTCGACGGCGAGCCCGTGCCGCGGTGGCTGCACGAGGGCCTCGCCCAGTACGTGGCCAAGGAGTACACCGCGGAAACCACCAGGGCCATCTCCCGGGGTGTGCTCGGGGACAGCCTCTACTCTCTGGACTACCTGGTCACGGGCTTCCCCGACGATCCCCTGCGAGCCCAGCTTGCCTATGCACAGTCGGCGGACCTGGTGGCGTATCTGCGCAACCAATACGGCGAGGACGCATTGCGCACGCTGGTGCGGGAGATGGCGATGGGCACGCCCGTCCGCGCCGCGTTCCGAGAGGCGACGGGCTCGAGCATGGACCAGGTGGACGAAGCCTGGCGGGCACGGCTGCAGAAGAGCAACCTGTGGTTCCCCCCCCTGGTGTCCGACAGCGTCTGGTTCGGGTTGGGCGGCTTGGTGCTCTTCGTGGGGTGGCTCCGGGTCCGGCGCCGCAATCGCGAGCGCAGAGCCTGGATGGAGCGCGAGGAGACGCTCCAGCGTGAGCTCGACGAGCTCTGGGCGCGGCACCTGGGCCCCAGCCCGGAATCGGAAGAACCCGCGTGGCGGCCTCTCAGCGGCCCGCGGCCTCCGGACACCGATGGCTGGGCTGCCCGTCCCGCCCCGCCGCGCTTGCGTGGCTGGCTTTCCGACGAGCGCGTGGCGGAGGGTCTGTCTGCCGACAGTGAGGAGCCCCCCTGGGATCACCCGGTGCCCGAACCTATTCCCAAGGAATGAACGCGGGTAGTATGGGAGCCATGTCCCGCTTCCTCCCTGCCGTCGTCGTCCTCGCAGCCTGCACGCCCGACACGGACTCGGCACCGCCGGTGCCCGACATCCCGTCGAGGTTGTTTTCTTTCGCGGTCATCGCGGATCTGCACCTCGGGGAGCAGGAGGACGACCACGGGGATCCCGGCTACGACGACCAAGGAGGTGAGGGCGGTGCGGTCCGAGACATGGTCGCTCTGTCCATCGAGGCGGTGAACGACAGCGCTGCGTACTACGACATCGAGTTCGTCTTGGTGTTGGGGGATCTGACCGACAGCGCGGAGCGCAGCGAGTACGAGGTGGCGCGTCAGCTGCTCGGGACGCTCGAGATGCCTTGGCTGCCCCTGATCGGAAACCACGACACCTGGCCCTATGTTCGGACCGACCAGGCTCCCGGCTTCGACGAGGCCGACGGGCCCGTGGGAGACGAGGTCTTTCATCAGACCTTCGGCGCCCAGGTGCAGAGCGCGACCCAGAGCTTCCCCGACCTGGCCCTCGCGCCCGTGCCGGTGTTCAATCCGGAACACGATCTGCAGAGCTGGTTCTGGAACCTGTCGTTCACCTACCAAGGCTGGACCATCCTGGGGCTGGACCTCGTCACCAGGAGCCACGCCGAGGAGGGCTACCCGGGCCAGAGCCCCGAGGCCGACCTTCACGACTTCGACGGCGGGACCTGGCCCTGGTTCCAAGCACGGTTGGCCGCCGTGGGGGGGCAGGAGGAGCCCCACGTGCTGGTCTTCTCCCACCACCCTCCCGTGCCCCTCGAGCTGGACAGCTTCTCCAGCGAGGAGCACGCCACCATGGCCGCCATGCTCGATGACGGCGGCTATGTCGGAGACGTCGCGGCCATCTTCTCCGGCCACTGGCACTTCGACTACCTCAACGAGGACGCCTACGAGGACATCCCCGTGGTTGTGACCGACGCCTCCAAGGAGAGCGGCGCCGCCCGTGTGGTGCAGGTCTTCTCCGATGGAAGCATCGACTACGACAACCTGCTCTGAGGGCGCTGGTCCTCGGCCGGTGGCGATGAGTTACAATCGGTCGCCGGAGGCTTCCATGCGTGCATCCTCTCCTCTGCCCCTCGCTCTCCTCCTCTTCGTGGGCTGCGAACCCATGCCGGAGCCAGGCGCCGTGTTCGAGCCGGTGCCCGCGGCGTCCCAGGCTTCCGCGGCGGACGAGCCGCTGTCTGCCGAGCCCGCTGCAGGGGCCGAGCTCGAGGAGGACGACTTCTTCCCCGCCTACGAACCGGTCGTGATCCACTCGAGCGAGCTGGGCCAAGCCGTCCCCGAAGAAGACGGGGTGGCCGAAGCCGACCCCGTCGAACTAGCCCACGAGTCCGAACCGGAACTCCAACACGCACCCGTCGCCGCCGAAGCCTCGCCGGTGCCGCAGTCGCTGCCCTTGCCGGTCGCGGACGGGTTTCTCTGGCCCCTTCGCGTCGTGGCCACCGTCCCGGACGCCCAGCCCCCACGGGCCATCCTCGGCCTGCCGGGCGGAAAAGAGCTGGTGGTCAGCCCAGGCAGCATGATCCCCGAAGCCGGGGTCGTGGTCATGGCCGTGGGCAGCAAGACCGTGGACGTGGCCGAGATCCGCCCTGCTGGCGACCACGCGGTGGTCCAGGACCGCACCTTGCACGCCCTGAACACCCAGAGCATCGAGATCGACGCGGCGCCTTGACGCCTCGTCAGGGTCCGACGTCCCCCAGGGTGTTGTTCTGGTAGCTGTTGCCCTCGATAGTGGGCTCGGCGTCGCCCTGGACCATGATGCCCCAGCCGGCCGAATGGCTGATGGTGTTGCCGCTGACGCTGGCGTGGGAGGCGAGGGTGATGTTGGCACCTTTCTCGGCGCCGCCATGGCTGACGGTGCCGTTCTGGATCGTGACATCGTCGCTGCCCTCGGCCACGGTGATGCCGGTCCATCCTCCCGCGGTCTCCCCCTGGTGCTGGAAGGTGACCCCCTCGGCCGTGAAGGTGGCGCCGTCGATGGTCAGCCCCGCGCCGTCGGCGAAGAGCAGCGTGCCTCCGGTGAGCGCCCAGTCGCCGCCCGCCAGCTCGAGCTCCCCGGTGACCAAGACCTGCTCGCTCGGCCAGTCGCTCGTGGTCATGCCGGCTTCCACGCTGCCTGACGCCACCGCTACGCCGTCGAAGCTGCTGCCCGACAGGTCGTTGCTGCCGATGGCGGAGAGCAGGTCGAAGTCCACGAGCAGGCCCAGGCCCGCGCCGGCGAAGCTGTTGTCCGTGAGGTTGTCGGGATGGGCGTCCTTGATGCCGCCGGTGACCGTGAGTGCGGTGTCCAGGGCTCCGGTCACCTCGCAGTCCTCGAAGTACAGCTCCGAGGCGGCGGACTGGATGCTCGCACCGTGGATGGTCGCGTAGCGGAACGTGGCAGCCTCGGCCTGGTCACCGATCTGGATAGCGAAACCGGTCGATTCGTCGAGCGCTCGAACCGTCGCGCTCGTGACCTGATCGCCGTAGGCGAGGAAGCTGCCGTCCTCCACCACGATGTCACCGGACATGACCAGGGTGGCGCCGCTGCCAACCTGGAGCCAGCCACCGTTGCCGATGGTGACGCCGGTCGAGTGGTAGGGGAAGTCCAGGGCTGGCAGGCTGGCCTCGGCCTCGAGAGTGGGTTCGGACAGCGCGACATACTCGCTGCCGACTTCCTGGAAGAACACACCCGAGAGCACCTGGGCGGCGGTCCAGGGTAGCTCCAGGGGGGTAGGCACGTAGGCCACCTCGATGGCGCTGATGTTGGAGAAGCTGGTGCCCTCGGCGGTCAGGCCGGCCTCGATACCGTTGCTCAGGATGACCTGATCGAGGCTGGCGGCGCCACCCTCGAGTGCCACCAACGCGCCATCGCTCCCGGCGTGGCGCAGGGTGACCCAGGCCAGCTGGATGTCCGCGTCTTGCCCCACCAGGCCCACCCAGTCACCTGCCAACGGGAACCCTTCGTGGCTGGCGAGCAGGATGGCGTCCTCGGACTCGCCTATCGCCACCATGCTGCCGCCTTCGATGCGCAAGGCGTATCCGCGGTCGACATAGATCTCTACGCCCGGGTCGAGGGTGAGGGTGCCGGAGACCGTCACGTCGCAGGTGAGCACGTGGGTGGCGTCGATCGTCCAGGTCTCCTCACCGTCGATCTCACCGCAATGTTCGATGGTGACGGGACCTTCGGTCTCGGTGTCCTCTGGCAGCTCGGTGCCCTTGGGGCAGCCGCCAAGGGTGAGGAGCAGGACAGCGGCGGGCAGCCGCCGTGGGTGTGTGTGGAACAAGCTCACCTCGTCACGGGACAGGGGGAGGGGCGGTGGAATTATAGTCGACACTCCCGGCATCCACCCCCCATGCGCGCTGTCCGATGATCATCGTCCGCTGCTTCACGCTCTTCCTCTGTTCGGTCGCCCTGTGGTCGCCGGAGACCCTCGCCTGTGGGGAAGGGCTCGAGGCCCTCTCCGAGGGGGACCGGGCGTGGTTCGACGGCGACAGGAAGACCGCCGTGGCCTGCTGGCGGCGCGCGGCCGAGGGCGAGCAGCTCCCCTCGGAGGCCATGGCAAGGCTCCGACTCCTGCAGTTCACCGGCAACTGGGGGATGGTCGTGCACGGCCCCCGCATCGACCGCGCCCTTCGAGCATGCCCCGACGGTGACCCCTGGTGTTGGATCGCCGATGCGGACTACCACCTGCTCGCGCCGCGAGAGGTGGGTGCCCGGCCCGAGGAGGTCCCCGCCATCGTGAAGGAGGTCCAAGGGGAACTGCCAGGGCCGGCGCTGGCTCGCACGTTGATGGTGGAGCCCGATCCCGCCGGGCTCGAGAGCCTGGAGGGGATGGAGCGGGATGGATTGGGGGACGGGATCGTGGCGAACGAGGGCCGCCTGCCCGCCTACCCGGGCACCTGGCTGCTGGGCCTCGGTCTGCTGGGTGGGCCGGGCCTCGGCTTTGGCGGAGGTGTGCACTTCGTCCACCCCGACCTGTTCTGGCGGGACCACGACTTGGCCCTCGAGGCGGGGGCCACCACCCGCGGCAGCGCCTGGCTTGCCGCCGGTTTCGTCAGTGCCGGCCGGGTCTTTGGCCATGGCGACGGCATGGTCGCTCGCTGGGTGCAGGATCTCTACCAGGAAGACGAGGTGGTGGAGTGGCGGGTCGAGGGCGCGAGGGTCACGGCTGGGCCGGGGCTGAGGGTGGGTGGGCATCGCTGGAACCTCGGGGCGACGATGCGCTGGGACCGGGTGGACGGCGAGGCCCTGGCGGGCCACGGCGGCGAGGTCGGGTGGTCGTGGGATCGACGGAAGGGATGGGGAGGGGAGCGTCGGGGGACCTACCTGGGATTGTCTGCGGACGCCGCGGGCATGTTCATGGGCGCCGACTACGGCCACCTGCTCGCGGCGCTGGACCTTCGTGGCTACCTGGGCCTGCCTTGGGACGCCGTGCTCGCGGGGCGCGTCGTGGGTGAGCGTGCGTTCCTGGATGGCGTGCCCTGGTATCGGCAGCCGTACGCAGGGGGGCCCGAAGTGTTGAGAGGGGCGCCGGCCGGGCGGTACCGCGGTGCCTCGCTGGTGGCCGCGGACCTGGAACTGCGACGCATGGTGGCGGGGCCGCTCGAAGGCGTGGTGTTCGGCTGCGCCGCCTGGGTGGAAGGGACCGGCGCACACCCTTGTGGGGGAGCCGGCATCCGGCTTCTGCTACCCCCACGGCAGCTCAACGTCGTGCGGTTGGACCTGGGTGTGAGCGACGACGGTTGGGCGGTGAGCACGGGGTGGGGGGAGGTCTTCTGAGCGGCTACCATTCGCTCGCTCGGCGCTACACGCCCTTGATATACGGCTCGCGGGACGTGGGGGTGATGGCCCCTTCCAACGCTGTCGCTGCGTGCGGATGCCCCTGGAGATGGCTCTCGAACAATGCGATCACCCCAGCTTTGTCCACCTTCACCCGGGTGTCGGTTTCGATGTCCGTGAGGTCGACCAGGAACCCCGAGAAGAGACCGGGGATGTCGGACACGATGTCGGTGTTCATGAAGTGCCTGTCGGAAAAGAGACTGGGATAGTTGCCTTTCGTCTTCTTGACGACGAACGAGTCTGAGTCGAGGGTCGACAGGATGGCGGTCTTTTCGCAGCGCGGTAGGCAGCTCGTGTCGATGCTGTTCTTCTCACATCCCGTAATCTGATGAAACAAACATTGTCGAGTCGTGAGCAGCAGCATTGGATGGTAGATGCCGTAGTATAGCTCGAAGTCCGGCGGCGGCTCGATGCGCTTGATCTGAAACATGCCGAGCTCGTGAGAGAGGAACGCGCCCGCGCAATGGAACGTTTCCTTCAAGCACCGCATGGCGAGAGAATTCGAGACGTTCATCTGGGGGCCGGCGATCCAACGAATGCCAGCCTTGGATGCTTCGTGGGCGATTCCGCTGTTGTTGGTCGCGAGCCGCACCGGCCGTGCCAGTCTCAGAAGCTCGACCGCGGCGCGGTAGTCTTCGCCGATCAGGACAGAGGGGAACCAGGGCGTGATGGTGCTGTCGTTCGAAAACAGCTCGACGTACGCGGGCAAACGTTCCCCAAGGCAGCTCGGCAGCTGGAAGAACATTTCTGCGTTGGTCTCCCGGCCCAGGTACAGGTCCCGCTCGGATGAAACGAGAACGGCCAGGGAGGGGCTCTCTTCGGTGGTGGGACGGTGGGTGGGCGACAGGTCGATAGGGTCGATGGGAGCGATGGGCTCTCTCGAACCATTGAGGACGAACAGGATGCGTCTCTTGATCGACGAGATCTCCCTGAACGGCAAGAAGAGACTGGGTTGAAGCTGGTCCGCCTCGAGCTGCTCGATTCGGTATTCGGTGTCGTGGACCGCCTTGAGTCGTTCCAGGAACAGCTCGACGTTCAGGGGCGGAGAGGTGCTCGTATTGCTTCTGGGGGCCAGGAGGAGTTCCGAGGACACGGAGAACGAAGCGCCAGGCGTCTCCACGTCTACGCGCAGGGGGGTGCCGGCCTCTCCCGACATTCGCAGTCGCAAGGGCGTCTTTTCCGTGCTGACTCTGTCAATTTCCTTCCTTGCATGGGCCGCGATCTCGGCAATCTCGTCGTATGCCTCTTCGATGGGCCTGATCTCCGTTCCCTCCCTGCCGCGACCAGCGCGGTCTCTCAGGCGTTGGGCGGACTGGTTTCGGGGTGTGTCACAATACATGTCTCGGCTGACGTCGCCCAGGAGGTATCCGCTGGAGAAACCGCGATTGAATACCGCCTCGAGGTCCGGGTCGTCCGCCTCGAGGGGGACCTGCTCGTACAGCCGTTCGAGTTGTCTCCTCCAAGCTCTGGTCACCGTGTACACGTACGGAAACTTCTTGATCCTCCCCTCGATCTTGAGGGCATCCACGCCAGCATCCGCGAGCTCTTTCAGGACGCTGAAGGCGGAGTTGTCCTCGAGGTTGAGTGGGTAGTCCTGTCCAGCCCTGGTCGTCCGGTACCGGTCTCTGCAAGGTTGGCTGCAGCAGCCGCGATTTCCCGAGCTGAGACCATGGCGTGAGCTCAGATAGCAGATGCCCGAAAAGGAGAGACAGTAGGAACCATGTACGAAGACCTCGGTGGAGACGTTCTCCCGTCGCCCAGCCGTGGCTAGCGCCTCGATCTCGTGGATGTCGAGCTCTCTCGCCAGGTTCACGCGTGCGGCTCCCAGCCGACCCAGGAACTCGATCTGGCCCTCGTTGTGGGTGGTGAGCTGAGTGGAAGCGTGGATCTCGAGGCTCGGGTAGTACCGGGACAGCAGAAACAGCACGCCGAGGTCCTGGACGATCACCCCGTCGATGCTGGTGTTGACCAGCTTGTTCAGCAGGCCGATCACGACCCGTAGGTCGCTCTCCACCATCATGATGTTCAGGGTCAGGTAGACCTTGCAGTCGTGGCCGTGAGCCAGCGCCAGGATCCCGCCCAGCTCTTCCACGGTGATGTTTGTCGCCCGGATCCTCGCGTTGAGTCTGCCCAGACCGCAGTAGATCGCGTCGGCCCCTGCTACGATCGCCGCTTTGATGGAGTCAATGTCGCCTCCGGGTGCCAGCAGTTCGAGGCGTCTCTGCATGAGGTTCCATCGCCCCGTGAACCGCATGGTGCCGGTCGAGGGGACATGCCGGATGAACGTTCATGGCATGAGGGTGGGGGAAGATCGAGCGAACGTTCACGGTCGGAGGGTAGCACCCGCCTCTATTGCAGGCCACGGGTCGGAGATGCCCTGGAACGCCCCCTCGTCGCCCACACCCGATCCCGGCTCGGTTAGTGGAGCCCACCAGACCCGGAGACCCCATGGACTACGATCTGCTGCGCGTGGACCTCGAGAAGAGCATCAGCGAGGAGCTGTACAAGCTCTTCCGGGGCGACATCATCCAGCGGATCCTGCGGGAGGGCAAGGTCGAATCCAGCCAGGAGCACCTGCGCATGATGCTCGAGGGTCACGCCTTCCGCATCACCGAGCGCATGGCGCCGCGGCTGTACCACCTCTGCCACGGTGTGCAGGAGCGGCTGAAGTTCCAGGATCCCGTGGAGTTCTTCGTGCGCTCCACGCCGGAGCTCAACTGCGCCGCCTACTCCCGGGTCGAGGAAGACCAGTCCCACATCGTCATGATCAACTCGGGGCTGCTCGAGCGCTTCGACGACGAGGAGATGCAGTTCGTCATTGGCCACGAGCTGGGCCACCTGATCTCGAGGAACTCCGAGCTCACCCGCATCATGCAGTTCGTATTTCCCGACGGCGTGGACGTACCCCTCATCTTCCAGAACCGGCTGGCGCTGTGGAACAAGCTCGCCGAGCTCTCGGCCGACCGCTACGGCTTCATCGCCTCGCCCAGCCTTGGGAAGTGCATCTGCGCGTTCTTCAAGCTGGCCTCGGGGCTGGACACCTCGCGCATGGCCTTCGACCCCATGGCCTACCTCGAGGAGATGGAAGCGGTCATCGACTTCTTCAGGGAAAAGGGCACGGTCAAGGGCAGCCACCCCATCAACCCCGTCCGCATCAAGGCCCTGCAATACTTCTCCCAGTCTGCCCTGTACCGGAGCGTCGCCGACGAGGGCGAGATGGAGCACGACGACGACCTGCAGGCCAAGCTCGACGAGCTGCAGAAGATCCTGCTGCACGCTGGCCTCTCGCCGTTGGACGAGCACCGCAAGCGCTTCCTGGCCGCCGGCGGTTTGATCGTGGCGGGGGCCGACAGCGAGATCTCCGTGGACGAGGTGGACCGCATCCTGGCACCCCTCGCAGCCGTGACCAGCTTCCCCCGCAAGTACCTCGAGTCGGTGCTGGCCTCGGGCGAGGTGCCGAAGATCTTCCAGGACTCCGTGGTTGCCATCCTCGAGGCCAATCCAAGCGAGCGTTACGCCATGTTCGCCTACCTCATCGACGTGGCGATGGCCGACCGGGCCATCCGCGATCCCGAGGTGGAGCTGCTGTTCGACATGGGCGAGAACCTGTTCAAGATGCCCCGCAAGGAAGTCGCGCAGCACCTGGGCACCGCGATCCAGCGCACCTTCATCCCCCGATTCTCTGAATAGCACGTGGAAATCCCTTCCCGATCCACCACGGTGGCGGCATGGCGCGAGCAGGGCGGTGGGCTCGCCGCGGTCTTTCCCATCCACCATCCTCGTCCCCTCTGGCGGGCCTATGGCCTGCTCCCCGTGGAGGTCTGGGGACCACCGGTGACCGACACCTCTCGGGGTGACGCCCGACTGCAGGCCTACACCTGCTCCATCGTGCGCTGCGGACTTGCTTTCCTCGAGGGTGGCGGTCTCGATGACGCCGACGTCATCGTCGTCCCCCACGCCTGCGATTCCCTTCAGGGCCTGGGCAGCATGCTGCTGGACTTCGCCCCCCCCAAGCAGCCGGTGCTCACCCCCTACATCCCTCGCACGCGGGACACCGCTGCCGTGGAATTTCTGGCTCGAGAGCTGCGGGCCCTGGGCGCCCGCCTGCAGGTCATCACGGGAACGGCGCCCGACGTCGATGTTCTCCGTGCCTGCATCCATGCCGACGAGGCAGCCGACGGTAAGCTGGCCGAGCTGTACGAGGCCCGGCGTGTCTTGCCCCTGAGCAACCTCGCGTTCTATCGCTTGCTGAGGTCGCGGGAATATCTGCCTTCCGAGCGCTTCGTCGAGCTGGCAGACAGCGCCCTCGCCGGTCGAACCGTGCAGCCTCTGTCCGGTCCAGGCATCCTGCTCTCGGGTTTGGTTCCCGAGCCCATGGCGCTGCTCGAGGTGCTGGATCGGGTGGGTGCGGTGGTGGTGGCCGACGACTACGCCTGTTCCGGCCGGCGCCTCTACCCCCGCGGCGAGCGAGACGACCCCTGGGAGCGCATGGCCGAACGCCTGCTCTCGGGGCCCCCCGATCCGACCTTTGGGCACCTCGTCGCCAAGCGCGTCGCGCACCTCGTCGAGCGCTGCCGCGTTGCGGGCGTGCAGGCGGTCTTGTTCCACGGCGTGAAGTTCTGCGAACCCGAGCGCTTCGACCTTCCGCTGGTTCGTCGCGGCTTGCAGGAAGCCCTGGATGTTCCTTGCGTAGACCTCGAGGTAGATCTGGCCGCGTCCCTGGCGCACCAGGACGTCACCCGCATCGAAGCCATGGTGGAGGGACTGTCATGAGCCTCTTCGCCTCGGCCCGCTACCACGTCAACGTCAACCTGCTGGGCAAGGCCTTCCTGCGGTGGGAGCGCATGCGCCTGGCTCGCAAGCTGCAGCGCCCCTGGACCCACGAGCACCTCGGCCCGCCGCTGGTCACCGCCCCCGAGCTCAAGGAACTCATCAGCCGCCACTACCTGAAAGGTCAGCACGCCAGCGGCCATCGGCCCGTGGCCTGGGTCACCTCGGGTGCGCCGGTGGAATTCCTCCAGGCGCTGGGTTTCTTCCTGCTTTATCCAGAGAACCACGGTGCGGTCTGCGGCATCCGCCGCACGGCGGAGAAGCTCTGCTCTGCGGCAGAGGACCACGGCTGGTCTCGGGACATCTGCTCCTACGCTCGCACCGACTTCGGCGCCATGCTCACCGGCGAGACCCCGGTGGGTCGCCTACCCAAGCCCGATCTGTTGCTTTGTTGCACCAACATCTGCCAGACCGTGATGTACTGGTATCGCGTGCTGGCCCATCACTTCGATGTCCCTCTCGTGCTCATCGACACCCCGTTCTTGTACGGAGACGCCCCCGAACACGCCGTGACGTACGTGCATCGACAGCTCGAGGGCGCCGTCGAGCAGGCCGAGCGGGTTGCCGGGCGTAGCCTCGACCCGGTCAAGCTGCGGCAGGTCACCCAGCTGTCCAGGGACGCGGTCGATCTCTGGATGCAGGCGCTCGATCGTTGTCGGCATCGGCCAACGCCCATGACCGCCTTCGATGCGTTCATCCAGCTGGCCCCGATCGTCGAGATGCGCGGCGAGCCTTTCGCCGTGGCCTACTACAGCCGGCTGCTGGTGGCGCTGGACGAGCGCGTGGCCAGCGGTGTCGGAGCCCTGAAGAACGAGAAGATTCGCCTGGTGTGGGACAACCTGCCCATCTGGCACCGCATGCGCTGGCTGTCCGAGCGCTTCGCTCGGGATGGAGTGGCCCTGGTCGCCTCCACCTACACAAACGCCTGGGGCGAGCTGGCGCCGCTCATCGATCCGGAGCGGCCCCTCGAGTCCGGCGCTCGCACCTACCTGCACGTCATCCTCAACCGCGGCACGGGGCACAAGCTGGGGGTCATCGAGAAGCTACTGGCCGACTACCAGGCCGACGGAGTGTTGTTGCACTCGGATCGTTCCTGCAAGCCCTACTCTGTCGGGCAGATCGACCAACGTGGTCGCCTGGTGAGGGATATCGGCGTGCC
>CAZVHW010000022.1:0-29380 GCA_964626835.1 uncultured Enterobacterales bacterium | reverse complement strand
CGCCCTGGCATTCGAGACGCTGGCCAACGCCTGGGCGGCGTTCGGGGAGGCCGAGGGCGAGGCTCGCTGTCGAGCCACGGCGCGGGACCTGGATCCCTGGACCTTCCCGGACGTGGAGCCCCCCCGCGTTGGAGCCCCAGGCCCCGCACCGTCCCCTACGGACGAGGGGGACTAGATCGACGTGAGCGCCGGCGGGGTCCACAGCTGCGGGACCGGGAGGAGCGCCTGCCCCCAGGAGGGCATGGGCATGGAGTGTGCCCGGATCGGCCGCTTCGAGGAAGCGGAGCCCCTGCTGGCTCGCGCCATCGAGCTGGCCCCCGGGATCGAGGCCCCCAAGTACCTCGCCTTGGCCGAGATCCAGATGGAGCTGGGTCGGCTCGGCCAGACCGAGACGCTCTTGCGACAGGCCCTCGAGATCGACGATGGGAACAGCCGTGCTCGAACGCTCCTGGGGCAGATAGAGGCCAGCCAGCCGCCAGAGCACGTCGGCTCCGGCCCCTAGTCCAGCACGAACGGCTCTCCGGTACACCGCTCGAAGTGGAACAACCCGTGATTGAAGCAGTCCACCCCGCACCCCTCGCGGAGTAGACGCTCCCTGGCCGCCCGGGTGGCTGGCGCCACCCACAGCTGATCGAGGGGAGTCTCGAAGACGTTGCCCACCGACAGCTCGGGCTGACCCCAGACGCAACACGGCAGCAGCTCACCCCTCCAGGTGATGCCGTACTGGTCCACCAGCCCAAGGCAGCGCACCCGCCGCAGCTTGCCGGCATGGTAGTCCACCCCCCGCTCCAGGTAGGCACGACGGGCCGCGACGTCCGGGTCGCGAGCGGCGATGTGGTCTATGGCACGAAGATAGGACTCGACCTGGGAGGACTCGCGAAGGGCGAGGTCCGGGGCATCGTTGACAGGCCAGAAGTCGAAGCTGGCGCCCAGCTCCGAGACGGCCTCGAACACCGGGACCAGCTCGTCCACGTTGCGGTTGGTGACCACGAAGTAGACCGCCAGGTGCAGCGGGCTGTCGGCGGCCAGGCGGCGCAGCGCCTTCATGACCCGGGCGTGGGTGCCAGCCCGGCCCCGCAAGGCGTCGTGGGTGGCCGCGCCACCGTCGAGGCTGACGGAGATGGAGTCGAGCCCCGAGGCGTGCAGCTGACGCCAGCGACGCTCCACCAGGGTGCCGTTGGTGGTGACGTTGGTGCCCAGGCCTCGCTCCTTGGCCATGCGCACCGCCTCGAACAGGTCGCGGTGAAGGAACGGCTCGCCCCCGGTGAAGACCGCTACCCGCGTGCCGATGGCCACCGCCTGATCCAGCAGCGCCGGCAGGCGCCCACGGACGTCCATGCGCTCCGGATTGTCGTACAGATCGCAGAACGAGCAGCGAAGGTTGCAGCCCCGGTTGAGCAGCAGGAGCATGGTGAGCGGGTTTTCGGCCTCGAGACGCGGCAGGTGAACGGCCTCTGGTCGGACCTCGGGCGTGGGCTCTCGGCTCTCGGTTCTCGGCTCTCGGTCGGGGCTAGGAGCCTCGGAGGCGACGGGAGCACCCGACGTAGGGGCGGGTTTCACACCCGCCCGCTCGAGGCCCGCCAACAGCCGCTCGTTCCAGTCCTCGCCGCGACCCACACCCTCGTACAGATCCAGGGTGGCCCGCCCGATGGCGTCCCAGTCGTAGCAGCGAGCAAAACGCCGGGCACCGCGACCGAGCCTGGCCCGCGCCATGGGATCGGCGAGCAATGTCAAGACGCCCTCGGCGAAAGGCCCAGCGCCATCCGCGATCCACACCCCCTCGCCGTGCCGACAGCGGAGACCCTCGGCGCCCTTCGTGGTACTGACCACGGCCTTGCCACCAGCGTAGTACTCGAGGAGCTTGAGCCGGGTGCCCCCGCCGGTCTCGATGGGGCAGAGACACAGGTCTGCGGCGGCGACGTGGTCCGCCAGGTCGTCAACCATGCCGGGGAAGATCACCGCGGGGTGGCTGTAGTACAGCGGCGGGTTCATGCCCGCGCAGACGATCCGCAGGTCGGGGTGCCGCCCGAGCAAGCGCGGGAGCAGATCCGCCACGATGAAGCGCACCGCCTGGGTGTTGGGGTGGTAGTGCAGCACGCCGTGGAAGAAGAGCAACGGAGCGGTCGCGGGGATGCCGTACCGACGCCGGATTCCGGCCCCCGTGGCTCGGACGAAGGGCTCCACGCGCACCCCGTGGGGGATGACCGTGATCTTGTCGCCGGGCACACCGTCTCGAGTCATGCGGTCGCGATCGTCGACGCTCACGGCGACGACTTGATCCACGGCGCGACACACACCGACCTCTATCGCCCGCAGTCGCCCCAACACGGACTCCGACAGCCCCGCCATCTCTCCCAGACGATCGTATTCGACGTTGTGTTGCACGAGCACGGATCGTTTGCCCAGCAGCTTGGCTGCCATGAACGCGGGCACACCGTAGCCGGGGAACTCGGCTTGGAAGACGTCGGCCCGCTCCGCTACACCAGCCGCCGCGACCCGCAGCCACCAGGCCGGGTCGAACATGGGTCGATACAGGAAGTACTCCTCGGGGGGGTAGCCGATACGCCCGCAGAGTCGCTCGGCGACACGGCCCAGCGCTGGCAGCGGCTTCCACTCCTCGGCCGCTCGGGCCCTGGGGGCATAGGGCTTCAGCTCCCACTCACCATCCTCCAGCCGCCAGTAGCCGTCGCGGTTGTCGGTCACGACGCTGACGCAGGCGCCGTGGGCCGCCATGCCCTCGGCTCCGTGAACGATCTTGGCTGCCGCCCCATGGTAGGGGGGAAAGAGGTCGGCGCGGGTGACGATGACGACGCGCATGACGGAAGATCAGCCGCCTCGGCTGCGGGCGAAGTCCAGCAAGCCCTTGAGGATGATGGCCTGGAACCAAGCGTCATAGTCGGCACGGTGCTTCTGACCCATGTCCTCGCATGGCAAGCCGAGCACGTGGGTGATCAAGCCCTTGTTGCTGTCGAACCAGTGGATACCCAGCACCCCCGTGGCCAGGGCCTTCGTATCCAGCGCCTTGTAGCCGAAGGGATTGGCCATGCCCTCAGCTGCGTAGCACCACGCCACGAAGGACCAGTCGAAGGGGGCGTTGTGCCCCACGAACACCGGCTTGGTCCCCCGCAGGGTCTGCTCTTCTACCCACGAGGCCAGCCGAACCATGGCTTCGGCGCGAGGTGTGCCGTGCTCGCGCAGGGCGTCCACGTCCAACCCGTGGATGGCTCGGGTGCCGGGATCCTCCAGATCGGACTGGGGCGCGATCTCCACGTAGAACTGTTCACCCAGCACGAGCTCGCCGGACGGGCCCTGGGCCACCACCACCGCCCCCAGCGAGATCATGTCGTACAAGGCGGGAACGGGGCCGGTGCACTCGATGTCGATGCAGAAGTATGTCGCGCGCTCCTTGTCCACGATGCTCCTTGCTGGCCGCTCGCCACGGCGGATGGGACGATAGGACATCAGGTCGGGGTCGACCCGAGCGGAAGTAACATGGCCCGCCTCATTACCCTCGTCGCTTGCATCACCGCCGTGCCCCTGCTCACCCTGGCCGCCCTGGCCTTGGGAGGAGTGGCCGCCGTGCGCCAACCCGAGCCGGTGGCCGTAGCGGTGGCCACGACCCTGCTGCTGGCCCTGCCGGTGCTCGGCTTCACCGCCCTGCTCCCCAGCCGCCGCGCAGGCCTGTTGCTGGGGGCCAACCTCTGGCCAGTGCTCCTGCTGGTTGGCCTGCCGCTGTTCTTCCCGGGCGAGCGACGAGACGCCATCGACACCGGCATGGCGCTGCTGGAGGGGGGCCTGGGCACGGGGCTGCCCCCAGAGCAGCGCCGCGCGTTGGCGGATGCCATCGACACCCTGTTGGTGACGCCCAACGCTCGCACCCCGAGCCCCAAGGCCGCGCCCCTGGTCGAGGCCCCGCTACCCCCGACCCGAATGAACGAAGAGGCAGATCAGGTCGCTCTGCCCTATGAAGGGCGGGGTCACTCCCTGCTCATCCCCGTCACCCTCGAGGGAGCCGACGGCCGCGTGGTGGAAACCGAGATGCTCTTCGACACGGGAGCCACCTACACCACCCTGGGCAACTCCACCCTCGGGCAGCTGGGCTACCGGGTTCCGAAGGATGCCCCCAGCATCACGTTCCAGACCGCCACGGGCGCTTCCACCAGCCAGCTGGCGGTGGTGGACCGCATCTGGCTGGGGGGCTTCGAGGTCCCCGGTGCAACCGTGGCCATCTGCGACGCGTGTACCTCCGGTGGTGAGCACGCGGGCCTGCTCGGCCTGAACGTCAGCAGCCGCTTCCTCATCACCCTGGACACCGCCCGCAAGGAGGTCATCCTCGAGCCCCGCGACGACGAGGGACCCGCCCAGCTCGACGTGCGTCCATGGCTGGACCTCGCCGGCCAGGGAAAGACCTGGCCCGACGGTCGTACCGAGGTGGAGGTCACGGCCACGAACAACGCCGCCCGCGACCTGAGCCTCGCGGTGGTGGAGGTGCGCTGCCACGACGACCGCTACGAGCTGCGTATGGGCCCCTTCGCTCCGGGCGAGAAGCGCGTAGACCGCGCCACCATCCGAGCCCCAGCGGACTGCGACCCCTTCAACATCGATCTGGCACACGGATCCTGGTGAGCCTGACCAGTGGTGAACATGGCGCCCCTGGCGAGCGGTGATAGAAGGCGCCGCCAGAGGTGAACCATGCCGAACCCCGCCATTCCCCGCCCCGATGTCCACCGCCTCGCCGAGGCCTGCTCCGACGAACCAGGTGCCTTCGAGCCCGTGGCCCTGCGCTTGAGCCGCACCCAGCGCCGAGTGGGTCGCTTCGTCGAAGCCAACGCCGAGCAGCTCGGTGCCCAGTCCGCCCAGATCGCCCTGTACATGAGCGCCGTGTGCATGCGCATCTTCGAACAGACGGGAGGCCGCATGCAGAAGGTCTCGGGCCGCGACCTGGACCAGGCCACCGACCGCATCGGCGAAGTGGCCGCGAGCCTCTACCCGACGGACGACGACTTTCCCGCCCGCTGCAAGGCGGTCGAGTGGCGCGCCCAGCCCCATCTCCTGGACGAGGTGTTGTGGGCCCTGTTCGAGAAGGAAGAGCGGGAGGAAGGCGAGGTCGATCTCGAGGCCGACTCCAGCGCCTTGGTCTACCTCACCATGTGGGCCGTGGTCGAAGCGCTCGACGCCCGCTGGAAGCCACCCGTGGGCTACACCGGCGACGCCGACTAGACTGGGCCCAGCACGCCTCCCAACCACGCCGCGTAGGCTGGTAGGGCTTCCGCGACCTCGAGTGCGATGATCTTGGGGACGTCGTAGGAGTGCAGCGCCGGGAGGCGCTCCATCAAGGCCGCGACCTTGTCGTCCTCGGTCTCCATGAGCAGCAAGGACTCCTCGTCCCGACACAGCTCACCTTGCCACCAATAGTGGGAACGCACCGTGGGCAGAATGTTCCCACATCCTACCAGGCGCTCGGACAGCAGCGCGTCCAGCAAGGTCTCCGCCTCATCGGGGCTGCAGCTGACGATGACGAGCCTCATCCTGTAATTCTCCGAGTTCTCTTGTTTCTTCCAAAGTCCTCGTGGGGTCGCACCTGGCCGAAGAAAGGACGACCACGCTCCTCCCGACGGAGGAAAGGTCCGAACTCGCCGGAACCGCGATTGCCCGAGGACGGAGCCTTCGGCTATGCTCTAGCTTCGGATCCGTCTACTTCGAGGTCATAATGCCCGTCTTCGCATACGAAGGCTCGACTTCCTCCGGCGACAAGCGGAAAGGGGAGATCGAGGCCAAGGACGTCGGGGAGGCCAAGCAGAAGCTGCGTGGGATGCAGATCAGTCCGACCAAGGTTTCCAAAAAGGGTGGCTCCCTTTTGGAAATGGACTTGAGCCAGCTGCCGCTGCCGGCCTTTCTCAAGCCCGGCGTCAAGACCAAGGACCTGGTCATCTTCACCCGCCAGTTCGCTACCATGATCGACTCCGGCCTGCCCTTGGTGCAGTGCCTCGAGATCCAGTCCCAGCAGGCGCCAAACCCCACCTTCCGGGACGAGCTCAAGGTGGTCAAGGAAGCCGTCGAGTCCGGCAGCACCTTCGCCGACGCCCTGCGCAAGTTCCCCAACACCTTCGACGAGCTGTTCCAGAACCTCGTGGCCGCCGGCGAGGTGGGCGGTATCCTCGACACCATCCTCAACCGCCTGGCGACACACCTCGAAAAGGCCGACAAGATCCGGCGCCAGATCAAGGGCGCCATGACCTACCCCATCGTGGTCACCGTCGTCGGTGTCCTCTGCATGGCGATCCTGCTCATCAAGGTGGTCCCCACCTTCGAGACCATGTTCGCGGAGATGGGCGCAGCGCTACCGGCCCCAACCCAGATGATGGTCGACTTCTCGCGCTGGATCCGCACCAACGGCCTGTACGTGCTAGCGGGCATCGTCGTCACCATCTTCGCCCTCCGCTACTCCTACAAGACATCCCAGGGGCGCGTCATCTTCGACCGCATCTTCCTCAAGCTGCCGGTCTTCGGTGACCTGCTCACCAAGTCCGCCACCGCCCGCTTCACCCGCACCCTGGGCACCATGGTCTCCTCCGGCGTGCCCATCCTCGATGCCCTGGACATCTGCGGCAAGACCTCTGGCAACCGCGTCATCGAGGCAGCCATCTCCACGGCACGCGACGCCATCGCCGAGGGCCGAACCATCGCAGAGCCGCTCATGGCGACCAAGGTCTTCCCGGACATGGTCTGCCAGATGATCAGCGTCGGCGAGGCCACGGGCGCCCTGGACGTCATGCTCAACAAGATCGCCGACTTCTACGAAGAAGAGGTGGACGAGGCGGTGGAAGCCCTCACCTCGATGATCGAGCCCATCATCATGGTGGTCCTGGGCGGCGGTGCCGGCGCCTTCGTCATCTCCATGTACCTGCCCATCTTCTCAATGGCCTCGGGCATCCACTAGCGCCCATCGGCCCGCCCGCGCGGCCCATGACACCGACCCTCGAGCCCGCAGCGACCCGCGGCGACGAGTCCTCGTTCGCCGTCGTCCAGGAGTCCCCCCGGAGCGGGGTGACCAAGTACCTCTTCCTGCGGCTGCTGCTGGTCAGCCTGCTCTTCCTCTGGGCGGCGTACGCCGTACTCAAGGACCCCGAGAGCCTGCTGTCGCTGAACAAGCTCTTCCTGTTGGCGGGCGCCACCTTTCTCTTCATGGGCGTCAGCGCGGCCTTGCTCAAGCGCATGGGTCACCGGCGAGGCTTCGTCGTAGCCCAGCTGCTGTTCGACACGCTGTTGGTCACCGTCTTCGTGCAGCTGACCGGCGGCCTGAGCTCCGTCTTCTTCATCCTGTACTTCATGAACATCGTGGCCGCGGCCATCCTGGTACCCAGGCGAGGGGCCGGGCTGCTGATCACGGCGGTCAACGCACTGGCCTTCGTCGGCTCCACCATCTTCATGGCCATGTTCCTGTCCGAGGAACCCGTCGCCGGCAGCGGCTCCATCTCCCTGTACATGGACATGCTGCTGCGGGTGTTCGGGTTCGCCATCATCGGCTTCCTCACCAACCAGCTGGCGGTGCGCACCGAGCTGGCGGATGCCGCCCTGGCCAAGCAGCAAGAGACCACCCGTGTCCTGGAAGAAGAGCACGGCCTGATCGTGCAGAGCGTGCTTTCGGGCATCCTCACCCTGGACGAGAGGGAAGTCATCCAGACCGCCAACCCGGCCGCCCTGGCCCGCCTGGGTACCTGTGAGGGGAGGCCCCTCAACGCGGTGATGCCCGGGCTGCGCCACTACACCGACGGCCAGGAGATCACCATCCGCGGCCCCAGGGAGAACCTCACCCTGCTCTGCTACCGCAGCCCACTGGGGATGCTGGGCGGGGAGGTGGTGGTCTTCGAGGACGTCACGGAGCTCCGTCGGTACGAGGGCGAGCGCAAACGCGAGGAACGCCTCGCGGGTATCGGCCGCCTGGCCGCGGGCATCGCCCACGAGATCCGCAACCCCCTGGCCAGCCTCTCGGGCGCCATCCAGATGCTCAAGGAAGAGCACGCGGGCCCCCTGCTGGACATCGCCCAGCGCGAGGTCCTGCGGCTCAACGATCTGGTGGGTGAGTTTCTGGACTCCGCACGGCCCATCGAGCTGCGCAGTGAACGGGTCAGCGTGCACGCCATCATCGAGGACGCGGTGGCGGCGTTCGGTCAGGATCCTCGCTACGGCCAGCAGGTGGCCATCGTGGTGGACGAGGAGATCGAGGGTGAAGGCGAGGCCGACCTGGACCCGGACCGCATCCGCCAGATGCTCTGGAACCTGCTGCTCAACGCGGCCCAAGCCATGCCCGAGGGGGGTACCATCCACCTGGGTGTGCAAGCCAACCCGGACCGGGTGACCATCGAGGTGCGCGACCAAGGCACCGGAATCGGCCGGGACGAGCTGGCCAAGGTCTTCGACCCCTTCTACACCACGCGGCAGGGCGGAACCGGGCTGGGTCTGGCCAACGTCGATCGGCTGGCCCGGGCCCACCACGGAACGATAACGGTAGAGTCCCGCGCAGGAGAAGGCACCACCTTCATCCTCGATTTTCCTCGCTTCGGCACACGCAGCGAGCAGGCCGGTGATCCGGCTCCGGAGTGAGAACCATGCCCAACGAACGTATCTTGGTGGTCGACGACGAGCGCTCCATGCGCGACTTCCTCGGCATCCTGCTGGAGCGCGAGGGCTACCAGGTTGAAAAGGCGGGTACCGCCGAGCTGGGCCTGGCTGCCTTCGAGCGCGGCCCCTACGACCTGGTGCTCACGGACCTCAACCTGCCCGGCATGGACGGACTCGATCTGCTGCGCGAGCTCAAGACCCGTGCGGCCTCCAGCGCCCGTGACGTCCCCGTCATCATGATCACCGCCTACGGCACGGCGGAGACCGCAGTCGAGGCCATGAAACGCGGAGCCTTCGACTACGTCATGAAGCCGTTCAACAACGACGAGCTCAAGCTGCTGGTGCGGCGTGCGCTGAGCATCCGCGCACTCGAGGAAGAAAACCTCCGCCTTAAGACCGAGCTTCGCGATCGCTACCACTTCGGCACCCTGATCGGCTCGAGCCCCGCCATGCAGGAAGTCTACGCCCTCATCGAGCGGGTCAAGGACACCCGCATCAACTCCCTGGTGATAGGCGAGAGCGGCACCGGCAAGGAGCTGGTTGCCCGGGCGATACACTACAGCGGGGTCCGTCGTGACGCCCCGTTCGTGGCGGTCAACTGCGGTGCGATCCCCGAGACCCTCATCGAGAGCGAGCTGTTCGGCTACAAGAAGGGTGCCTTCACCGGAGCCGTGCGCGACAAGATCGGCTTCTTCGAAGCGGCACAGAAAGGCACGATCTTCCTGGACGAGATCGGCGAGATGCCCCTCCTCACGCAGGTCAAGGTGCTTCGCGCCATCCAGGAGCGCCGCGTCACCCCGGTCGGAAGCACCGAAGAACGCGAGGTGGACGTCCGCATCCTCGCCGCCACCAACAAGGACCTCGAGGCCGAGGTCCGAGATGGAGCCTTCCGCGAGGACCTCTTCTACAGGCTCAACGTCATCACCCTTCGCGTCCCACCTCTGCGCGAGCGACGGGCCGACATCGAAGAGCTGGCCCGCCACTTCATCTCTCGCCACGCCCGCGAGTACGACAAACCCATCGAAGGCCTCACACCGGAAGCCGCTCGGCTGTTGCAACACCACGAGTTCCCCGGAAACGTCCGCGAGCTCGAGAACCTCATCGAGCGCTCGGTGGCCCTGGCCAGTGGTTCGCGCATCACCGCCGACCTGCTTCCCGACAAGTTCCGCCCCAAGACCGACCTCTCCCTCGAGGACGCCGTCACGAACTTCCCGTCGGAGGGCGTGGACCTCGACGAGCGAATTCGCTCCTACGAGTACACCTGGCTCACGCGGGCGCTGGAAGAAGCGGGGGGAAACAAGACCCGCGCGGCGGAGCTGCTGGGCATGAGCTTCCGATCGTTCCGCTACCGACTACAGAAGCACGGGATCACAACCGACTGAGCGCACCCTCGAGGCCGACGTGAAGCGCGGCTCTTGACGACGCCAGAGCAGCACTGACACGAAATGTCACGAGTGACAAAGATTGTCAGTCATTGGGTGACGTTTTTTGACAAGTCCCGAACGAATTCCTCGATAATGCCCTTCCCTACGTCGTCCCAAACCCTGGCACGCTTCTTGATCATAAAGCGCGCGGTCCTACAAGAACCCCCCCCCCAATCCCACACGGAGAAAGAAAATGAAAAAGGGCTTCACCCTCGTCGAGCTTATGATCGTCGTCGCCATCATCGGCATCCTCGCGGCCATCGCAATTCCGAACTTCGTCGACATGCAGTACCGCGCCAAGCGCGCTGAGTGCCCGCCCAACGTCGATGGCGTCAAGACCGCCGAGATCGCCTACGACGCAGCGTTCGACACCTACGTCGCCGCCACGGTCGCCCCCGGCTCCTCCGTCAACAAGCTGTCCAGGGCATGGACTACCAGCACTGGCTTCACCGCGCTCGGCTGGGAACCCTCTGGTGATGTCCGTGGTGCATACGTGGTCACCTTGGCCGGCAACACCAACTTCACCGTCACCGGCTACTGCGACGTGGATGCAGATGGCTCCAACGCCACCTACACCGCCACCAAGTCCATCAGCGCCACCCTGGACCCGACCATGGTGCACATCTACTAGTTAGACCCAGCGCAAAGAGATCTGCCGGCGGCACGCACGTGCCGCCGGTTCTCTATTGGGGGACATGATCCGCGGAAAGCCTGGTTCCGGGGGCGATGCCCGCAGGGGGCTCGACAGCGGCCGCGGGAAGGTCTATTTTTTTTAGATCGAGCCCGCGGTACACGCGGTTCCCGCCAGACGAGCCTTAGGAATGACCCAGCCTTCCAAGCCATCGCATCCCACCGCCAACGAGCCGCCGCTCCTGGTGCGCGAGGAACAGCGCCTGCTCGCCGAGATTCGGCAGACCCTGATCGAACACCCCGTGGGCGTGGGTGCCACGGACCAAGAGGCCCTCTCGGAGATGAGCGAGCTGCGCGCATCCGTGAGCACGGCCAAGACCGAAGACCTGGGCTCGCTCTTCCAGCAGTACGACCAGCTCGCCCGCCGCGTGGCCCAGCTCCAGTCTGCAGGGGCAGGGCCCCAGGTGGATCCGGACTGCCCCTACTTCGCCCACCTGCGCCTGGTGGACACACGGGGCCTTAGGGACCTCTTCCTCGGACGCGCCACGCGTCTGGACAACGGCCTGCGCATCGTGGACTGGCGGAACGCGCCGGTGAGCGGCATCTTCTACCGCTATCGCGAAGGCGAGGAGTACGAGGAGCAGCTGGGGGACGTGCTCCTCGAGGGCCGAGTGGACGCCCGCCGCACGGTCGGCATCTCGGGGGGCTCGCTGCACCGCGTCGACGGGCCCGAGCAGGCCTGGGTGCGCAACGTGGACGGTTGGCGCATGCTGGAGCGGGAGCGGGTGCGTCTGGCTGGCGGGGCGGGTAGCTCCTTCCGCGTGCGAGAAGGTCCGGCACGCCTGGGTACGGGTCAGCGCCATCGCGCCGACAAACACCTCCCCGAGATCGCTGCACTCATCGACCCTGAGCAGTTCGAGCTGATCACGCTGCCCACCAGCGGCCTGGTGGCGATCCGGGGTGGCGCGGGCAGCGGCAAGACCACCGTAGCCCTGCACCGCATCGCTTTTCTGGCATACGCCCAACCGCGTCGCTTCCACCCCCACAAGATGCTGGTGCTGGTCTGGGGGCGTGCCTTGAAGGCCTACGTCGCCCACGTCCTGCCCTCCCTGGGGGTGGCGGGCGTGACGGTGGACACTTGGGAAAACTGGTCTCGTATGATGCGGATCCGCCACTTTGGCCGACTGCCGCGCAAGGCCAGGCCGGATACTCCGAGTGCCCTGGCCCAGCTCAAGCTCCATCCCGCCTTTACGCGCCTGCTCGAACAGAGGATCCGCGATCGCAAGGCCGACCGCAAGGCCATCGAAGCCATCGACGACTTCGTCAGCATGCTGGCTGACGGGCCCACGATCGCTCGAGAGGTCGCAGAAGCGGCGCCCAATGCCTTCGCCCAGCACCAACTCGAGCAAGCCGGGCGACAGATGCTCGACCAGGCATCCGGCCTTCGAGCATGGCTCGAGGGGGATCGCGACGACAACGAGTTGCTCGACGACGAAGACGATGCCCTGCTGCTGCGCTGCTATCAGCTGCGCGTGGGCCCCCTGCGATCCCGGCGTCAACGCAACCTGCGCTATGCCCACCTGGTCATCGACGAGGTCCAGGACTTCTCTCCCGTCGAGGTCGCCGTGGCTCTCGACTGCCTGGACACCGGCCGTTCGGCCACGCTGGCGGGCGACACTGCGCAACACATCCTGCAAGGAACGGGCTTCACCAGCTGGGAGCGCTTCTTCGAAGACCTACGGCTGGAGGGCACGGTGGTCGAGACCCTGCGGGTGGCCTACCGCTCCACACACCAGATCGCTTCCTTCGGCCTGCACCTGCTCGGCGACGCGGCGGGCGACGAGCCTCCGCCCCGAACCGTGCGGGACGGTCCTCCGGTCGAGCTGTTCCGCTTCACCGACCACGGTGCATGCGTCGCCTTCCTGGGCGACGCTCTACGCGCCCTCACCCAGGCGGAGCCCCTCGCCAACGTAGCCCTCATCGCTCCGGACGAAACCACCGCCCGACTCTACCACCGCGGGTTGGTTCGTGCCGAGGTGTCGGGCCTCGGTCTGGTGCTCGAACAGGACTTCTCTTTCGGGCCGGGAATCGAGGTCACCGTCATCCAGGACGTGAAGGGCCTGGAGTTCGACTACGTGGTGCTGCTCGAGGCCGCCGCCAAGCACTATTCCGATACCGACCTGGCGCGTCGCCAACTCCACGTGGGGGCTACTCGCGCCATCCATCAGCTCTGGCTCACCTCCGTGGGCACGCCGGCGGCACCCATCCGCCAGATCGTCGAAGCCCGGCAGGGAAACGATCCATGACCCCCCGCGAGATCGACACCCTCATACAACGCCTTCACGACGGCGCTCTCGAGGACCTGCTGGGGCTGGCTTTGGACGACCTGCTGGCCCGGCCCGTCTCCGACCTCGTGGATCCGGCCTTCGTGGCCTCACGGATCACGGGGGCCGTCCGTAAGTGCGCCGCCGATCCCGAGACCGAGGGCAGGCTCCGAGCCCAGCTCGCCGCCCTGCGGTCCTCCACCATAGAGCCCGGCCCCGACGGCAGGGCCTTCCCCCGAGGGGACACCCTGCGGCGCTTGGTGCCACCGGAGATCAGTGACTCCGTCGAGGCCCTGCTGGCCGAACCCTACCTCCCCGATCGCGAGCTGGTGCTCCGGCTGATGGATCACGCGGCCATGCACAGCCTGATCCAAGAGGTCCTACACGCCAGCCTCACCCGCTTCGCCCGAAAGATGCGAAGCTTCAAGCCCGACACCTCGCGGCTGACGGCAGGCCTGCGCCGCGCCGCGCCCGTGCCACCAGGGCTCTCGCGCCTGCGTTCCATCGGAAGCGGCGTGGTCTCCGCGGTCGGATCGGAGCTCGAGAGTCAGCTGGACCAACGCGTGGGCGACTTCGTCTCCCAGGCCATCAGCGCCGTCATGGCCCACATCGCGACCCTGCTCACCGCTCCCGAGCGCGCCGACACCATGGGAGACTGGAGGGCCCACGGGCTGCGGGTGGCGCTGGACACGGATCTCGAGGACTTCGCGGCCGAAGGGCGCAAGCTCGACCTCGACCGGGCCGTCCAGGTCACGCTGCAGGCACTCGAGACCCTTGCGGGGCGCGAGACCCTCGAGCAGGACATGCGGGCCCACCTCGAGGCCACCCTGGCGCCCTTGGGCGAGGCCACGCTCGGAGAGCAGCTGAGGGCCACCGGGCTCGACCAGGCATGGCGCGAGGCCTGGCTAAGCTGGCTTGCACGGCACCTCGATCCCCTGTTGGAGACCACTGCGTTCCGAGCCTGGTTACAGAACTGGCTTGGGACCGACAGGCCCACCTGATAGCTAGACGTTTCCATGCCGAAAGGCACCCTGCACGCACCCAGATTCACCAGGAGCTCGCATGGAAGACGCCACACAGCGCCTCTCCACTCTCCTCGACATGCTGTCCCGGGCAGACGAGATCCAGCGAGAGCTGCTCGCGACCCCCAAAATCGACGACGCCATCGCCCAGGTCGCGCCGCTATTCAGCGCGCGGGACTACGCCGAAGGCGATGTCATCCTCGAAGAATCCTGCCCGGACACCGATACCATCTGGGTGTTGGTCAGCGGCGAAGCCGACGCCCTCATCCGCCCCAAGTCCGTCGACGGTCGTCCAGGCGAACCACAGATCGTGGGCCACCTGCAGACCTTGGACGTGATCGGCGAAATCGGCCTGGTCATGCGCACCCCGCGTACGGCCACGGTCCAGGCCACCGGCGAGGTGGAAGCCCTCGCCATCGACCGAGAATCCCTCGCCCAGCTGCTCCTGATCTGGCCGGCCCTGTCCAACGCCCTGGTGCGCTGGTGCGCCCAGAACGCTGCCGACAAGATCGGCCGCACCCGGTGGATGCACGAGGAAGCCTACCCGATCGGCCTCGAGGTCAAGGGCCACGACCACACCGCGGCCGCCATGCCCTCCCCCGACTTCGCCCTGGGGGACGCCGAGCGGCGCTACGCCTCCTCGAGCGCCAAGACCACCACCACGATCCTCGAGCGCCTGCAGGAGCTCCGTTGCTTCGACTGGGACACAGAGGAGATCAGCGACGAGGTCGCAAAGCTCTTCCATCTGGTCAGGGTACCGTCCAAGCGCGCCATCCTGGCCGAAGGCGAGCTAGGGGACAGCATGTTGATCATGTCCCGGGGCATCGCCAACATCCGCAAGCGCGACGGCGAGCTGGTCCATGGCTGGGTCGCGGGCCACCACAAGCCAGTCCACGCACTGGTGGGCGAGATGGCCTTCCTCAACCCCGGCGCCCGCACCGGTACGGTGCTGGCCTCCACCGGCTGCGAGCTGCTCGAGATTGGCGTCAAGGCGGTCCCCAACCTGGTCTACCACGCCCCGAAGCTGGCCCAACACCTGCACCTCTCCCTGCTGCGAGCGGTCTGCCCCAAGCTGGCCGAGACCTCGGCCTACCGCGCCACGGTCGAAGCGGTGGCCCAGGGCGACTGGGAGCTGTGGTTCGTCGAGGACGACTTCTACACCAAGAAGCTCAAGGCGCTGGATCTGTAGGGCCAGGTTGAGCCCGCCCGGATCGGCTGGAAGCGGGAGCGGATGAACCCCTCCCCAACACCGACCTTCCTGCTCTGCCTGCTGGCCGCCTGCGGGGGTCAACCCGTGACGGGTGAGGGCGTGGTCGAGGAGATCTCCTGGGTTGGCGCCGACGAGCGCGACGACGGTCCACCCCACGCGGCGTGGGACATGGTGGCCCAGCTACGCGAAGACCTCGCGGCGGAACGCCACCCCTCCGACGGCGGAGGACGCGCGTTTCTCGAGGGCGAGGGCTCGGACGCAACCGCTGGGCGCTCGGGCCGTTGGACCCTGATCTACGAGGTGGGGTCCCAGGGCGTTGCCGTCGGAGGAACCATCGCTCTACAGGTGTCCCCCTTCTGGGGATGGAGCACACCCCAGGTCGAGTGGCCCCAGAGCGCAGGCTACACCGAGGTCGAATGGATCAAAGATGCTGACGGCCTGGATCCCCCTGGGCTCGAAGCCGCCACGTGGGGGGACCAACTCCTGGGGATCTCCGTCCAGGGACGGGCGCTGCGGGAGGGCGAGCGCATCCGCATCCGCTACGGTGCGGGGGATGCCGGGGCGATGGCGGACCGCTATTCCGAGCGTGGCGAGCGGCTCTGGATCACCGTGGACGGAGACGGAGACGGCGTGCGCGCCGTGCTGGAGGACTCTCCGTCGATCGACGTGAAGCCCGGGCCCGCGGCGGGCCTGGTGCTGAGCCTACCCGGCACCTCGAGGCCGGGGCAACGCGGTCGTCTGACCATCGCAACGGTGGACGGACGAGGCAACGCGAGCGCAGCGCTGGACGGGGAGATCGCGCTCCAGGTCGTGCCCGCCGGGCTCGACCTCCGGGAACAGGTCATCCTGCACGCTTCCGCCGGTTCCCGCACCACCGTGGACTTCGTAGCCGAGCGGGAGGGCCTGTACCGGGTTCGCGCCCTCGGGCCAGACGGCTTGGTGGGCCAGAGCAATCCCTTGTTGGTCTCTTCGGTCGTGCCACAGGTGCTCTGGGGCGACGTACACGGCCACTCGAACCTCACCGACGGTACCGGCACCCCCTCCGACTACTACGCCTACGCGCGGGACGTGGCAGGGCTGGACTTCGCAGCCCTGACCGACCACGATCACTGGGGCATGCTCTTCCTGGATCAGCATCCGGAGCTGTGGAACCAGATCCTGGACGCCAACCACACCTACCACCAGCCGGGGCGCTTCCTGACCATCCACGCCTACGAGTGGACCAGCTGGATCCATGGCCACCGACACGTGCTCTTCTTCGGCGGCGAAGCGCAGGTCTTTTCCTCGATGGATCCCCGCTACGAGAGCCCCGTGGGACTGTGGCAGGCATTGCAGGGCCAGCCCGCTCTCACCATCGCCCACCACAGCGGTGGCGGGCCCATACCTACCAACTGGTCGATTCCTCCGGACCCGGTGCTGGAGCCAATCGTGGAGGTCTCGTCGGTCCATGGAGTGTCCGAGGCCCTGGACGCTCCCGGGGTGATCTACTCGCCGGTCCCCGGCGCCTTCGTCCGCGACGCGCTGGATGCAGGACACGACCTGGGCTTCATCAGCAGCGGCGACTCTCACGACGGACATCCGGGCTTGGCCCACCTGGCTGCTTCCCAGGGGGGGCTGGTGGCGGTGCTGGATGCCGAGCCCACGCGCCTGGGCCTGCTGGAGGCCTTCCGGCAGCGCAGGGTCTACGCCACCAACGGACCCCGCATCCTGCTCTTCACCACCATCGCTACGAAGCCGATGGGCTCGACCCTGGCCCCCATGGACAAGGCCACCTTGACCTTCCTCGTGGTGGGGGACGCTCCCCTCGCCAGCGTGGAGCTGATCCGCTCGGGCGAGGTGGTGCAACGTCTCGCCGCGAACGGCGAACCCCTGATGCAGGGTGGCCTCGAGATCGAGGACCTCGAGGCAGGGGAGTACCTCTATCTGCGGGTCGCACAGCAGAACCGGGGCCTGGCCTTCTCCTCCCCGTTCTTCGTTGAGCGCGAACCTGCTACGATGGACGTCCCGAAGCTGAGCACCGAATGAGCACACAGCCACACGATAGCGCGCTTGCAGCCCTGATCCGCGAGCGGATGAAGGGCCTGCCCGTCCTCGAGCACGACGCTGCCCAGGGCATCCCCCTGCAGGTCGTGGGTTTTGGCCCCGACGAGGTCATCGAAGCCGCCGAGGCCATGATCGGCACCTTCGTCACCATGGGCCGGCGTGTCCGTGACTTCGAGGCTGCCTTCTCGAGTTGGGCAGGCTGCGAGCTGGGCGTCATGGTCAACTCGGGCTCCTCGGCCAACCTACTGCTCTTCTCCGCCCTGGTTGCCAGTGGACGCCTGCAGCCCGGCGACGAGGTCCTCGTCCCAGCGGTGGGTTGGTCCACCACGCTCTTCCCCGTGATTCAGGCGGGGTTGGTGGCGGTGATGGTGGACGTTGATCCCACCACGCTCTGCCTCTGCCCCGAAGCGGCGGCCCGGGCGGTGAGCCCCCGCACCCGGGCGGCCCTCCCCGTCCACCTGCTAGGGGCCGCCGCAGAGATCGAGCCCCTCCACGACCTCGGCCTGCTCGTGCTCGAGGACACCTGCAGCGCCCACGGTGCCGAGCGAGGGGGCAAGCGCGCGGGAAGCCTGGGGCTTGCGGGCACCTACTCCTTCTTCTTCAGCCACCACGTCACGACCGTAGAGGGTGGCATGGTGGTCACCAGCGACCCCGACCTGGCCGACTGCCTGCGCTCCCAGCGGGCCCACGGCTGGATCAGGGAGCGTTCGGACGCCGACCAGCTGGCGGCGGAACACGCGGACCTGGATCCACGCTTCCTCTTCGTCACGCCCGGCTACAACCTCCGCCCAACCGAGATGGCCGCAGCGTTCGGCATCCACCAGCTCGCCCGCCTCGATGGCTTCGTAGGACGACGACGCGCCAACCACGCGGACTGGTGCGGGCTGATTCGAGGCGCAGGGCTCCCGCTACAGGTCTTCCCCGAGGCCCCGGACACACTACACTCCGGCTTCTCCTTCCCCATGCTCATCGAACCAGACGCCAGCTACGCACGGGCGGCGTTGATGCGCTTCCTCGAGGAACGCAAGATCGCCACGCGGCCCATCTCGGGCAGCAACCTCGCCCGCCAGCCGGCTTTTGCCAAGCTCCCTCGCACCCGCATCCCCCACCCGCTCCATGCTGCAGACGCGGTTCACGAGCGCGGCTTCTTCGTCGGCAACAGCCACGCCTTTGGCCCGGCCCACGGCCAGCTGCTGCTCGGCGCACTCCAGGAGTTCCACGATGCCTGAGAACGCTCCCCCCTTCCTGGGCCTGACCGACCCCTCCTTGCTGGTACCCTCCGGCCCACCGGGGCCCAAGGTGGTGGTCACCGGCGGCGCCGGCTTCGTGGGCTCGGTGCTCGTCCGCTGGCTACTCGCGGCTGGCTACAGCGTGCACGTGGTGGACTGCTTGCTGTACGGCGGCCACAGCCTGCTACCGGTCTTCATCCACCCACACTTCTCCTTCGAGGAGCTGGACATCCTGGATCGGAACGGCCTCGCCAAGGCGGTCGAGGACGCCGACGCGGTCGTCCACTTGGCCGCCTACGTAGGGTACCCCCTCTGCAAGAAGGAGCCCGAACGCGCCACGGCGGTCAACGTCCAGGGCACCCGCAACGTGCTGGACCTCACGCCCCCTGGCGCGGCGCTGCTCTATGCCTCCACGGGCTCCAACTACGGCGAGGTGGCGGGCGTCTGCACCGAGGACACGCCGCTGAACCCCCTGTCTCTGTACGGCGAGAACAAGACCCTCGCCGAGCAGATGTGCATGGAGCGTCCCAACACCATCTCCTTCCGCTTCGCCACCGCCTTCGGCCTCGCGCCCCGGCTGCGCCTGGACCTGATGATCAACGACTTCACCCACCAAGCGCTCGTGCGACGCTACCTGCTGGTCTACGAGCGTCACTTCCGCCGCACCTTCATCCACGTGCAGGACATGGCGCGGGCCTTCGTGCACACCCTCGGCCAGTTCGAGAGCATGAGGGACAAGGTCTACAACGTCGGCGACGACTCCATGAACTTCACCAAGGAAGACATCACGGGGATGCTGAAGGACCGCGTGGACTACCTGCTGTACTTCGCCGACATCGGCTCGGACGAGGACAAGCGCGACTACAAGGTCTCCTACGAGCGCATCCGCAACACCGGCTACCGCACCGCGGTCACCATGGAGCACGGCCTGGACGAGTTGATCGCAGGGCTACGTCTGGTCCGGATCAGGAATCCACACAGCAACGTGTGACCGGCATGGGTCACCCAGCGCCAGCCGGTGAGGGCCTCGGCAGCACTCGCTGGCTCCTGGCACTGACCCTGGTCGTCGCGACGGTCATCGTCGTCCTGCTCCAGCTGCCTCGCTACGGGGGCATCGTCTGTGACGATGCCTTCATCTCCCTGCGCTACGCCCGGCGCCTCCTGGATGGGGCCGGCCTGACATGGAACGATGGCGAGAGGGTGGAGGGATACTCCAACCTTCTCTGGATCCTGGGTGCAGCGGGGTTGGGGCGCCTGGGCCTCGACCTCCTGCACGCCGCGTGGGTGCTCGGCGGTCTGGGTACCCTACTGGCGATCCTCTCCACCTGCTGGATCTCGATCCGCCAGCCCGGTGGCATCGTGGGGCTGCTCGTGGCCCTGCTGGCGCTAGCCATGTCCAAGCCCGTGGTCGCCTGGACCGTCTCGGGGTTGGAGGCTCCCCTCTTCCTGGGTCTGCTCGGCCTCACTGTCGCATGCCTCCTGCACTTCGTCCAGCAGGACCAACGCAAACGTTGGCTGCGGGCCTCCGCTCTGGGGCTGGGGCTGCTCTGCGTTACGCGGCCCGACGGCCCCCTCTTCGTCGCCGTCTGTGCAGGGAGCCTCCTGCTGATGATCGAGCCTCGGAGGCGGGCGCTGGTCGCCGCCATCGAGCTCGCTGGCATCGCCGCCCTCTTCGTCCTGGCGCAGCTGGCCTTCCGGCTGGACTATTACGGCGAATGGATCCCCAACACCGCCTTGGTGAAGCTCGGGACGGCCGAAAACGCCATCGGCAAGGGGCTGGAATACGTCATCGAGGGACTCGCCCACCAGCGCTCGATCTGGCTGCTCTCCCTGCTCGCCATCCCGGCGTGCCTCACGGGCCCGAGGACCCGACGGGCCCGCATCCTCATGATGGTGGCACTCATGCTGACCTGGGCTGGCTACGTCGTGAGCATCGGTGGCGACCACTTCAGGGCACGCCGGCAGCTGCTCCCCATCATCCTCGTGCTGGCCTGGCTGGCGGGCGAGGGCTCGGCTTGGCTGTGGGTCACGGCACGTCGGGCGGTCGTACGCATCCCCCTGGCGATCTGTGTCCTCGCCATGCTTGGCGTGTACTTCCCCATGGACCAGCTGGAAGACAAGCAGGTCCTGCAGGCCTACCACGACCCCTTCAGGAACTGGGAGCGCGGCCTGGACATGTCCTGCGCCCTCGAAGAGGCCTTCGGCGAGACGACCACACCCTTGCTCGCAGTGGAAGCCGCTGGCGTCTACCCCTACTACACCCAGTGGCCCACGGTGGACATGCTGGGGCTGAACGACCATTGGATCCCCCGCAATCCGCCAGCTCGACCCCACTACACCCACCTGGTTGGCCACGGCCTCGGCTCGGGCGCCTACGTCATGCGTCGCTCGCCGGACGTCATCGTCTTCAACATCGGCTACGGCTCCCACATGGGAGAGGGCCAGACCGGCTGGGAGCTGGTCTACGGAGGTTCGGGAAGCCCCGAAGAGCTCGCCGTTCAGCAGGCTTTCCTCGAAGGCTACGCCTACCAGGAGTTCCGCTGGGCCCACCGCGGTACCCGCCTCCGAGCATGGGTGAAGCGCCACGGTGGAGCGACGGGAATCCAGAGGCAAGACAGCCTCGTCCGCATCCCGGCCTACCTCATGGTGGGGGACCTCCAGAACATGCCCCTGGTCGACGACGGGCTTCTGCTTCCCCTGGAGGCAGGCGAGGTCGCGGAGATCACCCTCGAGCTCGGACCTGGTCGTTGGGAGTCGAGGTTCGAGCAGCGAGGGGGCGCCACCTTCACCTGCGAGATCGAGGAGCAGAGTGACCCGTTCCTGTCCCACACGGGCTGTGTCTTCGAGCTCTCGTTGCCTGGGCTGGTCTCTCTCCGCGTGACCGCGGACGAGCCAACCCTGCTCGAGGCCTGCTGGATGGTTCGCCCTGAGTTCGGAGAATGACCGCGGTGGCCAGGTAGGGGATCCATGTCGCAGGGGGGTCTCCGCACCACACCCCGGGGTACCCCGGAGAGGGTGGCAGCCACCCAAATACCTGGTTGTTTGGACTGGGGAACCATGGCACGATGGTTGCAAGGAAGTTGGCTCGTACTTATCTGCGCTCGCGCTTCGACACGGAGGCAACATGCGGTACCTGATCCTCGCCCTCCTCTTCGCCTTCCCGGCGACGGCCCTGGCTGGCAGCCCCTGCGGCACCCAGGGCACCAACGTTCCGCTCACGGCCGAGACCCGAGCGGTACCCGAAGCCCAGGACAGCGGGCAAGCCACCGTGACGCCTGGCCAGGGCAGCACCGGCAACCTCAAGGCCAGCAAGCAGGCCTACCCGCACTAGCGCTACCCAGGGGGATCGACTCCCCCGACCATGGTCATCAACTCGGCCGCCAGCCGGCTATCCGGGTCCAACTCTTGGCATCGCCCCGCCCACAGCGAGACATGGGTCGGCAGGCCACGCTGCAGCGCCACCAGAGCCAGGTTGCAGCGGGGAGTGGCATAGAAGGGGTCCAGATCGCTCGCCAGGCGGAAGGCCTCGTCCGCGTCCTCCAGCCGCCCAGCACCCAGCAGCGCGCTGCCATGGTTGTTCCAGCCCTTGGCGTAGAAGGGATGCGCTCGAGTGAGCGCTTCGCCCCGCTGGACAGCCTGGTCCAACCGCCCCCGCCTCACCAGCACCGAGACCAGGTTACCGCCTGCCCGACGCAAGCCGTCGTCCCCTTCCCAGGCCGCGCCCAGCAACTCCTCGGCCCGCTCGTCCTCCCCTTGTTGCAGCATGAGGAGTCCCAACCCGGCCAGCAATTGAGGGTGCTCACCGTGGTCGCGGATTCCCCGCTCCAAGATGTCCACGGCCTGCTCACGTTGGCCCTCGGCGGCCAACACCCCCGCCAGGTTTCGGCGGATGCGCGCATCCTGCGGCGAGCGCTCGAGGGCCGCCGTCCACAGGGTGACAGAGTCGTGCCAGACTCGGTTCTGCCGGAACGTGAGCCCCCCCAACACCAGGCAGGCGACGGAGACCACCCAGAGCGGCATCGATCCAAACCGCTGCCGCAGCCAGAGCATGGGCTGGGCGAGAACCAGCACGATCCCACCCAGAGGGAGCAGCAGATAGCGGTCGGCCATGAGGTTCTGGATGGGCACCAGCTGGCTGACGGGAAGCAGGGTCAGGAAAAACCAGCCCAAACCCATCGAGACCAAGGGCCAGCGCCGGGCGCAGACTGGCACCGCCGCGAGCAACACCGCGACTCCGGTGAGGGCCGCCAGGCTGGAGAGATGAAGCAGGGGGAGCAGCGGGGGTTCGGGGTAGATCACCACCAGGTTCCGAGGCCACGCGAGGAGCCCCAGGTAGCGGAAGACCACCCGGCTCTCGAGCAGCAGCGCCGCGGCGGTGCTGCCCCCGCGCACCTCGGCGTACATGGCCACCCGCTCGCCGAGAGCCAGCGAGACCCCCAATGCGAGCGCGGTCACCAGGCCAAGCGGAACCCACTGCAGCCACCAGCGCGCCGTGGTGGGCCGCTGTCGCAGGTGCACGAGGGAGAACAATGCCAGCACCGCAGGCAACACGATCGCCGTGTTCTTTGCCCAGACCGCCAGGGCCATGCAGACCACCACGGCTCCGCTCCGCCAGGCCCGCCCGTGGGCCTCGAGCCAGACCAGCACGGCCAGCAGGAAGAAAAAGAGAGAGATGACGTCCTTGCGGCTGGCCAACCAGGTCACCGCCTCGACGTGCACCGGGTGGAGGGCGAACAAGGCCGCCACCAACCAGGCCACCGCTCGCTGGGGCACCAACCGCTCGCACAGGCGCAGGAAGAGCAGACACGCCCCCAGATACCAGGCCAGGGAGTGCGCGTGGTGCCAAGACCAGCGCGGGCCAACCAGCATGAAGTCCATCAGCACCGAGAGGTCCCGCACGGGCAGGTACTCAGCCCCCAGCACCAGCCGCGTACCCCGGTCCATGTCCCACAAGATAGTGGGCACCCAACGCAGATCACCGGTGGAGAGGATGGGGTTTTCGGTCACCAACCAGGGAGTGTCCAGGGTGACGAAGCCTGAGTGCACCGCGGTGGACCAAGCTGCCAGACAGGGCACCAAGAGCATCAAGGCGCGGACCCATCCCCGGGCCCACCAGCCGGCCAGACCGATGGCTGGAGACTCAGTCGTCGCTGGGTTGCTGGGCATCCTGGGCCTTGGCCTCGTCCACGATCCGTGACGCCAAGAACAGCGCCAGCTCGCGCAACTGCTGCGGCGCGTCTTCGGCGGTTGCCACCAGGCTGTACATGGGGACCGCTTCGCGCAGCCGTCCACGTCGACGCAGCAGGTCGGCCGTCAGGTATGTCAAGCGGATCAGCTCGGCGCGGGCGAGGTCCGGCTGCCTCAGGGCCGCCAGGTACTCTTCGAGGGCGAGGTCCTGAAAACGTGGCTCCACCTCTCGAGCCAGCTCGCTGGTGCGGGCGAGGGTCGCACGGACCGCCTCGTCTAGCTCGGGCATGGCCAGAAGCTGGTCGAGATAGAGGTCCCGAAGCCCGTTCTCGCCAGCCCGATGGGCCACGCGGGCCAGGTTGTGGAGCACCTTGATCCGGTCGCCCGCTGTCAGGTCCTTCTGCAACTCCACGGCCCCCGCGTCCAACAGTTCCCGGGCTACCAGGGGCCCTTCGAGGCCCACGTAGACGTCCACGACCTGGTCCCGGACGACCCAGCTGGCCCGGTGGTACAGCTCCCCCAGGAACGCGTGGTCCTTCCCCATGACGCGGTAGAAGCGCCCTGCGATCGCATAGCGGTCCCAGATCTCGAGGGCATCCGGATCGGGATGGTCCGCCTTGACGCGCTCGGACTCAGCCTTCAGCAGCAGCAGCATCTGTTCCTCGGGGACCTGCGCGAAGTCCTCGCAGTAGGCGGTGAACAGGTCTTCCTGGCAGGTGGCGATGGCGAAAGCGCGCCACTGGCCCTGGGTGGAATAGGAGCACAGGTCGCTATCGAAGCCGCCATGGACGTTCTGGGAGTGCAGCGTGTAGACCATCGAGGGCGTGCCGTCCAAGGGACAGGGCACGAGGTCCCAACTCACCTGGGTGGCGACGGCAGGAGTGGCCATCAGCAGGGCCAGCACGATGCCGAGTGCCTGGGGGACGAGGATTCGCATGGGGGCTCCGGTGTCGGTGTCCCGTGTAACCCTCGGGGTACGACCACGATGCCTCGGAGGCTGGGGAGCACGCCGACCGAGGAGCGCTTCCCCGTGGACTTCTATCGGTGCAGCAGCGCACCCAGCAGGCCGAGCCGCTCTTCCTTGTCGCGCACCACCAGCACCGGCCGGGGGGAGCGCAGGGCGATGCGCTCGGCGGTGCCACCGAGCAGGATGGCCGCCAGTCGCGTCTGGCCGTGGCCGCCCATGACGATGGCGTCCGCCTTCTCGGTGGCGGCAACCTGCAGCAGGGTATCGGAGGCACGCTCGGACTCGATCACCTGCAGCTCGTTCACCTGGGCGCCTTCCGGGAGCTGGGGGAGGATCTGCTCCGCATAGTGCTTTCGCACGGTAGCCTCGAGGTGCGCACAGGCGTCCTGGTGGCCGTGGCCTCCGTAGGAGACACCGACCTCGAGATGGTAGCCGTAGACCGGCGTGACCCGCGTGAACAGCCGAGACGCCGTGACCAACGCCTCGAGGGCGCAGTGGGAGAAGTCCACACCGACCACCGCGTGTCCGAGCGCCGTAGGCGCGCCTTCGGGCACCACCAGGGTGGTACAGGCGGCGTGACGCAGGATGTCGCGACCGTCCTCGCCCGTCTCGGGGCCATGGGGCAGGCTGGCGAAGCGCCCGAGCAGCAGCAGGTCGGCCCGCTCCACCTCGGCGACCTTCAGGATCTCCTCGGCGGGACGCCCAACCGCGTGGATGTCCAGGATCTCCAAGCCCAGCAGGCGCCGACGGAGCCCAGCGGCCATCGCGTCAAGCGCGAGGTGGACCTCGCTTCCCTCGCTGACGGGCTCCGGCTCGCCGACGAGGTGATGCGGGAAGCGGTCGTGCCGCCGTACATGGGCCAAGACGACTCGACGAGCGCCAAGCGGCTGGGCGATGGAAACGCAGGTGTCGAGCAGGAAGGTGTCACGGGCATCCAGGGCGACGCCAATCAGGATGGTGCGAAACATGGGGGATCGCTCCGAGAGGAAAACGAAGGTTCAGGTACCGGGCTCGGGGAGTGAGCCCAGGTTCGGGACGACATGGCTCTCGTAAGGCAGCTCCCGCACCAGATCGGCCATGCGCCGTAGCTGGTCGTAGGTGCGCTCCAGACGCTGTAGGACATCTTCGGGTAGGTCCCCGCGGGTGGCCAGCAACTCGATGGACCCCATGGCCACGGTGAGGGGCTGGTTGAGCTCGTGGACCATGTTGCGCCCACCGATGACCTCCTTGGCCCGCACCTCGGTCTCGATGAGCTGACGGGTGGTCTCCTCGAGACGCAGACTCAGGGTGTTCAGCTCGCGCATGTCCTGCAGTAGACCGACGAAAGCCACGACCCGTCCACGTTCGTTACGGACCCCCGTGCCATAGAAGCGCACCGGAACCTGCTCGCCGAGCACGGTACGGATCCGCACGTCGTGGCTGCGGGCATCGCTGGACTGAGGAGCGGACAGGGCGCGCTCGAGCCGCGGTACCTCGGCGGGATCGACGAAGAAGTCCCCGATCACGTGCTGACGCATGGCCGCTTGACGCGGCGCCCCGAGCAGACGCTCGGCTGCACGGTTGAAGAGCAGGAATCGGCCCTCGCGGCTGGTAGCGACGACCGGATGGGGCAACGACTGCGCCAGGCTGGTCAGCAGCTCGAGCTGTTGGATCTCGCTGGTTTCACCGCCTTCGTCTGGTGGGGGCTCGGGGGGGGAAAGGGCTTGCTCGCGGGCGTAGGAGAGGTGGGACTCGATGCGAAAGCGCAGGTCCTGGGGGTGGGCTGGTAGCCGGACGTGGTCGCGCGCGCCGGCGGTGACCAAGCGGGCTCCTTCGCTGGCATACGAGCCCGGCGAGGCCGTCACCACCGGCAGGTTGGGGAAGAGATCCCGTAGCTGCCAGCAGGTTTCCTCGGCCGCCGAGATTCGCGAGCCTGCATGCACCAAGGCCAGCTCGGCCTGAGCCGAGATCTCGGCGGGTTCCGAGACGAGCTCTATCTCGAGCCCGGCGCTGGCCAGGAGCTGGAACCAGTCCGTAGAGGCAGGGTCCAGATCGATGACGGCGATGCGAGCCATTGCTCTCCGAGGGGGCGTTGCCGGGGTCACCCCGGTCCCGGGGCGCTCGCCAGGTACTAACCGGGGACCGACGAGAAAGGTGCTAGGAGGAACGAGGGCGAGCGGTTTTCGTCAAGGGCCCAGGCGAGGCTAACCCCGAGACGAAGCCCAGGCGGCGAGGGCGGCGCGGTGCACCTCGGCGAGAGGCACCCCCGCAGCGAGGGCCAGGCGGGCACAGTCCTCGTGCTCCGGAGCAGGCCTGGGTGGGGCCCCCGGGGGCTCGCCAACCTTGACCCGCACCGAGCCATAGGGCGTGGCAACGGTGACGGCACGCCGCGAGAGCACCCAGCGCTGCTCGACGCGGTGGCGCACCCCCAACGTGGTGCCGTGGACGAGCAAGGCCTGGCCGACGGCTCGGGCCATGCCGGGGGGTGCCAGCGCACGGATGGTCAGATCGGGCCTGCCCTTCTTGCCCAGTCCCGGGATGGTGCTGACGTCCAGGGCTCCGGCGACGAACAGCGCGTCCCTCAAGGCGGGGAGCCACTCCCCTGGCATGTCGTCCACCGTGGCTTCGATGACCGCAACCCGGTCGCCTCCCAGGGATGGCGCCTGGGATTCCCCCAGGACGGCACGGAGGACGTTGGGCACCGGGCCGCCATCGCGGGTACCGGCTCCGTGACCCACGCCCAGCAGCACCATGTCCGGCAAGGGCCCCGGCTTGCCGAGCGCGGCGAGCAAGGCAGCGCCTGTGGGGGTCACCCATTCTCCGGGTCCCGGTGCGGCGCGCACCGGCCATCCGTCGAGCAGCGCCAGGGTGGCTGGCGCAGGCAGGGGCATACACCCATGAGCGGTGTGGATGCTGCCGTGCCCGAGGGGCAATGATCCAGCCACGATGCGGTCCACGTCCAGGGCCTCGAGGGCCAGACAGGCCCCCACGACGTCGGCGATGGAGTCGACCGCTCCTACCTCGTGAAAGTGGACCTCCCCCGGGGGCACTCCGTGTACCTTCCCCTCGGCCTGGGCGAGCCGTAGGAAGACCGCCAGCGCGCGCTGGCGCACCCTCGGCGGCAGGGGTGCCCCGGTCAGGGTGGCTTCGATCTCGGACCAGCTGCGGTGCGGGTGGGGTTCGGGCGGGGTCTCGACCAGGAAGCGCTGGGCCGCGAAGGGTCCACGATGGCAACGCTCGCTGCGGACAGGGACGGAACCGAAGCCCAGCTCCCCCAGGGAGCGGGCCAGAGGTGGCAGAGGGGCCCCCAGGTCGAGCAGTGCCGCCACGAACATGTCGCCGGCGATTCCGGCCTGTGGGTCCAGGAAGAGCACCCGACTCATGGGATCTCCCGGTTGATCAAGGCGGCCTGGCAGGCCGCGCCGAAGCCGTTGTCGATGTTGACCACGGACACCCCGGGCGAGCAGGCGTTGAGCATGCCCAGCAGAGCCGCCACGCCTCCGAAGGCCACGCCATAGCCCACCGAGGTGGGCACGCCGATGACAGGCCGACCCACGAGCCCAGCCACCACGCCGGGGAGGGCGCCCTCCATGCCCGCCACCACGATGACCGCACTGGCGGACCGCATCGTGGGTAGGTGATCCATGAGCCGGTGAATGCCCGCAACCCCCACGTCGCGGACCCGGGCCACGGGGTGCCCCAGCGCCTCGAGGACCACGGCGGCTTCCTCGGCGACGGGGAGATCGCTCGTTCCGGCACAGACCACCGCCACCGCACCCCGGACGACGCGCTCGGGAGCGGTCTCGGGTGTCGCTAGCACCATCACCCGCGCCAGGCGGTGGTCCTCGGCCGCAGGCAGGGCCTGGCGGATTCGGGCCGCCTTTTCGTCGTCCACGCGGGTGGCCACGGCCACCTGGCCGGCATCGTGCAATCCCTGCATGAGCAGGACGATCTGCTCCGCGCTCTTGCCCAGGCCGAACACGAACTCGGGCAAGCCGGTGCGTTCCTGACGTTCCACGTCCAAGTGGGCGAAGTCCAGCCCGGCCCGGCGTGCGGAGTGAGCGGCCACGATGGCCTCGAGCACCGCCTCGGGTGTTTCGCCACCATGCTGGAGGGACTCGAGCAGAGCCAAGATGTGGGCGCGGTCCATGCCGGCCTCCGCTGCAGACGGACCAGCGTGGAATAGCGCATCCTGCCACTGGTGGACATGGCAGTTATTCTGTGGGCTCGCAGCGTCGGGCTGGATGGCCCCGACCCCGCCGGGGGTCAGGCTCCCGGACACCCCGACAAGCCCTCGGAGCCCAGGCAGTGCGCCACTCTCTCCTCGCATCCACCTTCCTGCTCAGCTGCGCATTGTTCCTCCAGGACGACGCGGCAGCGGCAGGGAGCGACCCGGTGGACGAGGATCTCTACACCTCCGCCATCCGCCTGGTGCGCGACCGCTACCTGTTCCCGGAGACGGTCACGGCCGAGGCGCTGCTCGAAGGTTCGGTGGTCCAACTCACCGACGAGATCGAGTGGCTGATGGCCGAGATCGAGGGCAACCAGGTGCAGCTGCGCCATGGCGACGACCCGGCCTTCGCCTCCATCGACGTGGGCGGATTGGACGACCTCCCACGGGCCATGGTGGACCTCGAAAACGCGGTGCGCGAGGCGGGCTTCAACCTCGACGAGGACCTGAAGCTCGGGGTCAGCGTGCTCAAGGGGGCAACCGAGCGTCTCGACCGGCACTCGGTCATCCTG
>CAZVHW010000021.1:0-30089 GCA_964626835.1 uncultured Enterobacterales bacterium | reverse complement strand
GGCTCCGGCTCCGCTACCGGCTCGGGCTCGGGCTCGGGCTCCGGCTCGGGCTCGGGCTCCGGCTCGGGCTCGGTACCCCAGAGGGAGGCGGGCGCTGCGCTGATGGGCACCTTCAGAAACGAGGAGGCCTTACCCCCTTTGTCGGCGGCGCTGATCATCACCTCGCCGGTGAGGCCCGCGGGGACGGTCAGCGAAGCGGTGTACACACCGTTGCCTTTGTCAGCGACGGCCGAGAGGCTACCGGCGCTGACGATGAAGTCGTAGGACTGACCCGCAACGCCCCGGCCTTCGGCATCCGAAGCGTTGATCTTGATGGTCACGGTGCCACCCGCGGCGACCGAAGACGGCTCGGCCACCAGCTGCAGCTTTGCCAGCTCGCCCGCACCCTCGGCTTCGGGCACGGCCACCGGCACGTTGGCAGCCTGGCCCTCGCGCTCGAGACGGATGACCTGCACGATGGCCGACCAGGCGTCGCGCAGCTGGATGCTCGCGTCGGTGCCGCTGCGAGGCAGCTCGAGGTCGGCCGCGACGTCGGTAGGCAGCTGCAACAACGCCGCTGCGCCCGCGTGGCCCGCGGCGGAGGCTCGAATGGAGACCAGGCCAGCGCCTCGACCCGCCGTGTAGTAGACTTGGGCTATGCCCGCTTCGTTTGTGGTCAGGGAGGAAGGCAGGCTGCCGTCGCCAGCGACGAGCTTGAGCTCAACGGGGACGCCCGCCACGGAGTAGCCAAACTCGTCGACCGCGACGATGGTGACCATGGTGCTGGAGAGACCGTCGTTGGGGAGCCGCTCGGTGGTGGGGAGCACGACCAGGGAGCGAAGGGGATTACCCGTGGGAGTGGACTGAACCGTCGCGGTGATCTCCACCGGACCACTCCCAGTGACATCGAACAGTCCCTGGTAGTCGCCGCCCTTGAGATCCTTGACCGATTCGTGAGGGGTGGCGCCGTTGGCCTCGATGAGGACCTGCGAACCGCTCATGCCCTTGCCCCCTGGGCTGACCACCTGGACCAAGGCTTTGAAGCCGGTGGCGCCGTCGGGCAGCAACGGCGGATCGGCGGTGAGGGTGACGCCACCAGGCCGGACCGGCACGATCGGGATGGTCGCGGTGTCGGTCTGTGCGGCGGGATGGTTCGCGAGGCTGGCGGCGAAGTTGACCTGACCCATGGCCATCGTGGCGGCGGGGGTGTAGTCGGCCCGGTAGATGCCCTGCCCTTCGTGGACAGGATTGGTGATGGTGCCGGACGAAGCGCTGATGTTCACTCCGGCCTTGCCCGCAGGCATCCCCTTGGGCGTCGTGACCACGACGCGCACCGGAACGGTCACGCCCTTGTCGCCGGGGATGCCGGCGTAGGTGGGAACGAGCGCCAGGCGCTTGCCTTCGGGGACCTTGAGATCGATGGTCTCGGTCTTGGTCTCTGCGCCCGAAGCGGTGGTCAGGGTGGCTTGCTTGACGCCGGGGGGCACCACGATGGGCACGTTGGCCCTACCCGTCGCGTCGGTTTGGATGGGCCCGAAGTCCCGCTCACCGACCCGGAGCATGACGTTGGCGTTGGCCGTGGACGTGATGGGATAGGAGGTCTTGCCCACCAGGGGAATGGCGACGTAGCCGTAGCTGCGTCCGGGATCCTGCTTGTCGGCCACCGTGATGATCGCCACGTGGGGGTAGTTGACCTTGGGGGGAGTGAAGAGGGCCGAGAAGCGCCCCTCGCCCAGGTAGGTGAGGTTGGCGATGGTGCCGGCCGTGGCCCTGACATCCAGGGAGACGTCGGAGAGATCCTCTCCACCCGCCGCCGCGAGCTGGATGTTGATGGTGGACGAGGCGTCCTGGCCCAAGACCAGTTCCTTGGGGTTGGCGGTCATGGTGATCTGATGGGAAGCTGGCGGTGAGACGGTGAGGGCGTACACACGGGCCACGGTGGTCTTGTCGACCGTCTTGCCCTTGATGGCCAGCTCAACGGTGCGCGCCGCGTCCACTTCCGGGGGCGTGAAGGTGAACTCGTAGATTCCACCCCCCAGCTCGCGCAGCTCGGTGGTGGTACCTCCGGTGGGGACCACCTTCGCCTTGAGCTGGGTGAGCGGGCTGCCGTCCTCGGACAGCGCCACCATTGAAAACTTCACGGGGGTTTTACCATCGCCGATGACTTCGCCAGCCGGGACGAGCTCGACCACGCCGCCGCTCGCTAGCACCTCCTGACCAAAGGCATCACCAACGAAAGGAACCGAGAACGCAGCCCAGCCGGCAAGCAGAGCGGCAGCGGCCAACGAAAACCTCGACCAACGAGTGAACAGGAACATCTTGGTGCCTCCTGGCATCTTCCCTCGAGGAGTGACCACGGGAGAGTCCGGGGTATCGCGAGTACGGTGGCGGCCGGCGCCCAGACCCGCAGGGGTTACAATACTAACCCGATTGACGATCACGATGCGCACCCCAACGCCCCAACCGCCGAGAACGGAAACCGCGATGCCCCTGGCCGACGAGATCGCAACAGCGGGGCTCTCCCCTTCCATGCGCAGGGTCTTCCACCGAGGCTTGCGCAAGGTGGCGGCGGCGGACGGTCCGGTCCACGAGGGTGAGAAGCAGGCCATCCGCGCGCTGCTCGGCGGGAGCATGGGCCGTGACGCTCCCCGCGAACCCATCGAAGCCATCTGGCCTCACGCCGAGCTCTTCGTCCGCTCTTGCATCCACGTGGCCCTGATAGACGGCCGTTACCGCGTCCAAGAAGCCCGAGCCATCAGCCTGCTGGCCCACAGCCTGGGCCTCTCGGCGAAGCGCCTGGCCACACTGGAGAAGCGGGTCTTCGACAAGCTCGAGGCAGCCCTAGACCAGCGTACACCCTGACCACCACGCATCCACCGCTCCCCAACAGGACTCCCCATGGCCTCCGCCGACAAGCCAAACACCGAGCAGATCGTGTCCGCGCTCGTCCAACCTCGCCACCGGCACCTCTTTGACAAAGCCGTGTCAAAAGCCCTGGCCACCGGCGGAACCGACACGGGCGCCTACAACTTCATCCGCACTTGCCCCGCCTCCCATGGCGATCGCCTGCTGCTGGCCCTGGCCTTCACGTGTTGGCGTGGCTACGGGCCCGCCATCGAGGTCGACCAGCTCCACGGCATGCACGACGCCGTAGCGGTGCGCGTGCTCGCGGGCCTGGCGTTGACCATCGCCGGTGACGGCGCCCACGACCTCCTCGAGCAAGCCGCGGCCCAAGCCGATGCCCAAGCCGATGCCACCGAGGGTGCCTAGCGCTCGATGCGTTTCAAGGCCGCGCGGAGCTCGATGACGTCGGGGTACTTTTCGAGGGCTACCAAGTAGAGCTCGCGAGCCGAAATCGGTTCGCCCCGCTGCTCGTAGAGCTGGCCCAAGGTGAGCGCGATGCGCGGATCGCCAGGGGCCACGCTCCAGGCCATGCGGCCGTAGCCGATAGCCTGACCCGAATCGCCCACGGCGAGGTAGAGGTTGGTGAGCATGACCAGGGCACCCAGGTGCCGCGTGTCCATCTTTTGTGCGTAGTGGACGGCGTGGGCGGCGCCCTTCAGGTTGCCCCCCTTGTGGAAGAGAGTCGCGACCTCGAGCCAAGCATCGGCGGTGTTGTCGCCCCCCACCAGCAGGGCGGATCGCAGATTTTGCGCCGCCAAGAGAGCATGCCCGGAAGCCTCGTGTGCCCCCGCGAGCGCGCGCCCGAACGATGCGGCCTGCTCGTTTTCGAAGCCCATGGTGTGGACCGCTCCGGCTTCGACGAAGCCCTCCGCCCGCTCCCAGGACGTGCAGTAGGTTTCGGCGTGCAGGGCTCCCTCGAGGAAACGAATGGCCAGAGCGTATTCACCGATTGCAAGGAACATGGTTCCCAAGAGGCCGTTGAGCTCACCGTCGTCGGCTCGCAGCGCCACCGCCCGCGTCATGAACCGCAGCGCGCCCTCCATGTCGCCAGCCTGCTGGGAGCGACCGGCCTGCGCTTTCCAGCGCTCGAGCACGTCGGTGCCAAAGCTCTGCACGTCTCGGGCGGCGTTCTTTCGCTCGGCGACCCGCTCGGTCACCAAGAAGACGGCCGCGATGTCGCCCAAGGCGTCCAGGTCGTCGGAGTTCGCGTCCGAAGCCAGCTGGGCAGCACCCACCGCCTGGGGAATCTCGCCCGCGCGGACGAGCAGCCAACCCAGGTATGCCTGGCGGGCGGCACTGGACTCGGCAGCCACGCCACGCTGCATGACCTCGACGGCCCTGGCGGCGTCGCCAGCCACGAGGAACGCCCGAGCCTCGAGCTCGAGGTAGGCGGGGAGATCCGGTGTGTCGGAGAGCAACTCGAGGGCTTCGTCCAGCCCACCGACACGCAGCAGTGCGTCGACGAGCACCAGGTCGGCGCCTTCCTCCTCGGCCGAGTACGCGGCGCGGGCGGGAGCCACGGCGCGGTCCGCCTGCCCATCGGCCAGGAGGGCACGGGCCCAGCCCAGCTGAAACGCGCCCTTGGTGGGTCGCTTGTCACACGCCTGCTGATAGCACCGAGCGGCGTGGGTCGTGCGGCCGTCGGCGAGCATGGACTCGGCTTCCTTGGCGAGCTTCTTCGCCGCACAGCCGGACATGACGAGAGCCGTGGCGAGCACGGCGAAGACAGAGGGCATGCGAGGGAGCACGCTAAGCACCCGCCCCGAGCACCCAATAGGGCGATCCGGCCAGCTGCTGCTTGACGGCGTCGATCTGGTGAGCTGGGAGCTCGAAGGTCGCAGGCTGCCCGGTCTGGGGATCGACCTGTGTGGCGAACCAACGGTCGCCGCTGCGAGTGCGGTGCAGCACCAACCCGCGGGGGTCGTCATACACCACGACGAGCTCGTCATCTCCCGCGGCTTCCTCGGGCTCGGGTTCCGGCTCGGGCTCCGGAGGCGGAGGCGGAGGCGGAGGCGGAGGCGCCGCGGCCTCGAGCACTTCCTCGAGCTCCCAACGCACCTCGAGCACCTCGCCGCGCAGCAAGCCTTCCACGAGTTCGCGCACTCGCCCGCCTTCGGGGCCCTTCATCATCTCGAGCAGCACCAGCTTGGCATGCTCGATGTCGTCTTCACGCGACGGATCGGCCACCAGCTCCCGCAGCTTTGCTACCAGCTTGTCGACCGCCATCATGACGCGGTCCTCCGAAAGGCAACGGGGCCCACGGTAGGACCCCTCGACGTCCGAGAGCTTATCACCCCTTCGGGCCAGACAAGGAAGGTATGCCCCCGCTCCTCCCGCCGGATAGGCACCCCTGGCCGCCGAGCACCTGCATCATGCCATCAGACTTCCTCTCCCGTCTCAGCCAGGACGATCGCGACCGTCTCGAGCGCATCGGGCGCAGCATGGAGCTCGAGCCGCGCCACCACCTGTTGGTCAGGGGCGAGAAGGGCGGTGACGTATTCCGCGTCGAGCGGGGACAGCTCGAGATCGTGGACCGCCGCTCCCGGCCCGAGGTGATCCTGGACGTCCTGGGGCCTGGAGAGCTGGTGGGCGAGATGGGCTTCATCGATGGCACACCTCGCAGTGCCGACGCCTTCGCCGGTCCGGGCACCGTGGTCACGCAGTGGCCTGTCGGCGAGCTGCAGGAGCTGCTGGCGTCCGACTCGGCCTTCGCTGCTCGGTTCTGGCGGGCGCTGGCGGAAGAGGTGGCCGATCGAGTGCGCGAGGTGACCTCCAACGCCGTCACCGGCAGCCTTCGCGGAGCAGGGCCCGCGATGGGCACGGCCACCGACGGAAGCGCGACCATGCTGGCGCGCTCCCTGCTGGCCAGCAGCCTCGGAGGGCTCGCGAAGGTAGACCAGGCCCTGCGGCGAAACCCACTGGACAACAAGGCTGCAGACCGCGTGGCCGACCTGCTCGACCTGTTGGTTCTCGAGCTCGAGCGCCTGCAGCGCGACGGCGCCGATCCCATCACGCTGGCTCGCGCCGTGCGCAAGCTGGCACTACAAGTCCACCCCTACCTCCTGCGCTCCGTCACGGCAGAGCTGTCCCTCGCCCGACCCGAAGGCTTCGCCGGAGGACCGACCGTGCTGGGCCATGTTCTCCGAGGCGAGGCTCGTGGCGACGGCCCTCTGGGACTGGCCGTAGATCGCTGGCTCCTGGGCCTACCCAGGGCAAAAGGCATGCGCGCCCGGCATCTCGCCGCTGGAAAGGTGCTCGACGACTACCTCGAGACTCACCTTGGCCCGCTACGCCTGGTGTTGGTCAACTGTGCCCAAGGCCCCTTGCTCGATCGCGTCTACAAGCGCGTGTCCCAGCGGGAAGGCGAACTCTGGATCGTCGAGCCCACCCGCGAAGCGCTCACCCAGCTCGACACAACCCTGTCACGCTCCCGAATCCGAGTACGCATGGTCCACCAGCGCATGGGTGCGCCCCGTCAAGGGGGCTCCCTGCGGGCCCTGTCGAACGTGGACCTGATCGTCGCCGACTCGCTCATGGACTATCTGCCTGCCCGCATGGCCACGGCCCTCGCACAGGAAGCCGGGCGCCTGCTCGGCCCAAGGGGACGCGCCGTGATCACGGCATCAGCACCCTCCCACGACGGGGTTCTTTGGAACCATCTGCTGGAGTGGCCCGCCATCGTCCGGAAGTCCCCAGCGCTGGAAGCCATCCTTCACGCGGCGGGTTACGCCGACGTGTCCGTATCGACGGTCCAGGGCTCGGGCCTACTGGCCGTGGCGGGACAGAGGCAGTAGCCCGATCCGGCCTCCCCACGTGGGAAGCACCTTGCTCTGCGGCGCCGTCTGGCGTACTGTCCCATGCTGGCAATTCCGGCACCGGAGGTAAGAAACATGTTGCCGTACTGGATGAGACCCCTGCTGCTCTCGGCCGTCTTGGTGGGCTGCGGAGGCCCAACCGAAGCCCCCGCCCCCGAACCCGCACCGGCCCCCGAGCCGGCCGCGGCCCCCAACCTCGACCTGGCCACGCTCCAGGCCCAGGCCCAGAACATCGCCCTCACGCCATCGCCTGCCGAGATGCAGGCCGCGTTGACCAAGGCCCAGATCACCCAGTCCCTCTCCGAGCTCGTGCAGCAGCGCGAGGTGGACATGGACACCGCCAACCTCGACCGCGTGGCCGTGCGCACCGGCGTGCTGGTGGCCGACATCGTGCTCACGGTCAAGGCTGCCCCCAAGGAAGACTTGGTGGCCCGCCTACAGGGCGTGCAGAAAGGCATGCAGCAGCTCGGTGGTGGTCAGGACATCGACAACACCATCACGGACCTCATCAACCGCATCCAGAACGACGCGGTCAGCCGCGACGAGCTGGTACGCGACATGGACGAACTCTCTGGCGTCATCATACCCGAGGTTCAGTACGAAGCGGGTGAAAACGCGGTACCGCTCATCCAAGCCGGTTCCTGGCTCGAGGGCGCCAACCTGGTGTCCAGCGCCATAGTCGCCGCGGGTACCTACGAAGCCGCGAACACGCTGCTCAAGCAGCCCGAAGTGGTCAAGTACTTCCGCCAGTACGTCAAGATCGAAGGCGAGAGCGCACCCGACGAAGTCGTCGCCAAGCTCGAACAGACCCTTGGCCAACTCGAGATGCTCACCTCCCAGGAAAACCTGGGCGAAGAAGACGTCAAGACCATCCAAGAGCAGACCGAAGCGGTCTTGGCACTGCTGTAGCGGAGACCCCCATGCGTACTCACACCAGAGCCCTCACCGTCTTCCTCGCACTCTCGGTCTTCGGCGCAACCGCCATCGCCGATCAGGACGAGGCCGACACCTGCGTGCGCTCCAAGGTCTGGGAAGCCTACCCGGAAGGCTGGGCCGTCCGCACCATCACCAAGGCCAACCTGGCCGAGACAGAGCACCGCATCTACCTGCTCACGCTCTATGCAGGTAACGAATACAAGTTCCTCGGCTGCGGCGACACCAGCCTGGCCAACGTGGACCTCGTGCTCTACGACGCTGACGGGCGCATGCTGGTCCAGGACCAGACCGACGACCGGCAGCCCGAGGTCATGTTCCGGCCCTCGGCGACCGACACCTTCTACCTCGCCGTTCACGCGGCGAAGCTCGGCGAAGCCGCCGAGGGGGGCAAGAAAGCGTCGATCGCCACGGCCGTGACCTACCGCTAGCGCACCCCGCCCGCCCCGGCGCGCCATGACCACGACCGGCACCGGGCAAGGCGGCACAGACTCCGTCCTGGCGCCACCGCTCACGGGGCGCCTGCAGGACCGCCTGCTCGGCATCCTGTCCAGCCGCGGATTGACGGCGAAGCCCGAGATCGTCCGCATCGTCGTGGACTTCACCCACGCCTTGATGCGGGCCGAGGTGACCATCGCCGGCCTGGACGATGGACGCCTGGGCCTGCTCGCGAAGCGCCTGGGGGCTCGCACCAACCTGCCACCAGAGGCCGTGGCCATGCTGGTACGCGCGGCCATGGCGCCCGAATACCGCATCGCCCATGGCCGGGAAGAGCTGGCTGCCTATTCCGCACGCTTCGGCACCGAAGCCGCAGCCCGACTGGCCGAAGAAAACCAAGAAGCGGTGGACCTGCCTGGCTTCGCCCGCCGACACGGTTCGGCCGACGCGATGTTGCTGCTCGACGCCTTGGTCGAACTGTACGCCCAAGGCGGCGGGATCGATCCTCGGAGCCTCACACGCCTCGAGGCGGCCTCCGACGCTCTGGGTGTCGATGGCGTCCTGTTCGGCAGCCTGCTCCGAAAACACGACCCCCGACACGCCCAGGGCGAGCAACGATACGCCCTCGAGGCAAACGAGATCACCATCGGCCGCAGCCCTGAGTGCGCCGTCCAGCTGCTCGATCCCCAGGTTGCTCCCACCCACGCCACACTGGTGCGAAGCGTCGACATCTGGCGCGTCGTCGACGCCGGCTCGGGCCGCGTCACGGTCGTAGACGGCGAGGCTGTGGCCTCGGCCCCCTTCTCCCTGGGCCAGACCCTGCGCATCGGGCCCTACACGCTCTCCCTCGCGGAACAGGGCGACACGCTGGTCGCCGAGTCCGACCGCGCCTTCTCCGCCCTGTCCCTGCATCATGTCCAGCGCGACATCCAGCTCAAGAGCGGCCGGTCCAAGGCCCTGCTCTCCGACGTGGGTTTCACGGCCTACTCAGGCGAGGTCATCGCCGTGGTGGGCCCGTCGGGTTCGGGCAAGACCACCCTGCTCAACGCCATCACGGGCATCGCGGCTCCCGACTCGGGCGACATCCTGCTCAACGGCTCACCCTTCCATCGCCTGTTGGCCTACGACCGCAGCGCGGTCGGGATCGTGCCCCAAGACGATCTGATCCATCCCGAGCTCTCGGTGCACGAAGCCCTGCGCTATGCCGGCAAGCTGCGCTTCCCGTCCGACGTCACCGACCAAGAGCTCGACACCGCGGTGGACCGCGTCATCCGCACCCTGGACATCTCCGACATCCGCTCGAGCCGCATCGGAGACGTCCAGAAACGGGGCATCTCCGGTGGCCAGCGCAAGCGGGTCAATCTCGGCCAAGAGCTGCTCACCCGGTCCACCCGCGTGCTCTTCCTGGACGAACCCACCAGCGGGCTCGATCCCCGCTCGGCCCAGGACATCGTGCGACTCGCCCGGCGCTTGGCCGACGAAGGCCGCATCGTCTTCTTGGTCACCCACGACCTCACCCCGGCGGTGATCCGCCAGGTGGATCACCTGCTGGTGCTGCACCGCGGTGGCCACGTCATCTTCTTCGGCCCACCGCCCGACGCCTGCGAGTTTTTCGAGGTCCCCTCTCCGGACGCCCTGTTCCTTCGGCTGGAAGATCACACCCCCGAAGCCTGGGCGGCCACCTACCGCAAGAGCGCGTCCTGGCAGAAGTACGTGGCCACCCGGGAATACCTGGTCTCGTCGGGTGGCATGACCAAAGCCACCTCGTCCACCGAACAAGGGCCGACCAAGGCGCCACGACGCTCCCTCCTGGGTGATCTCTGGACCCAGACCTCCCGCTACGCGCGCACAAAGTGGCGCGACTCCCTGGGAGCGGCGGTGCTGATCGTGCAGCCGCCGCTGCTAGCCCTGGTCATGCTCATCGTCTTCCCCCAGCCCACGGCTCCCTGCATCTTCATGCTGGCCCTGTCCTCTCTGTGGTTTGGCATGTCGTCCGCCGTGCGGGAGCTCATCTCCGACCGCGCCATCTGGCGCCGCGAGCGCCGGGTTGGCGCCCGCCTGCTTCCCTACGTGGGCTCGAAGGTGGTGATCCTCGGCATGGTCGTCACCGTGCAGTGCATCGCACTCACCACCATGCTCTTCTTCCCCCTCCACCTGGGCGAGCACGGCTTCAGCCTGCCTGTGCTGGCTGCCGTCCAGGCACTGACCGGCCTGTCGGGCATGGGGCTGGGCCTGCTGGTCTCCGCTTCCTTCACCTCGTCCGAGGCGGCGGTGGGCACCCTGCCGCTCATCATCGTCCCCCAGATCACCTTCTCCGCCATCATGGTGCCGATCCAGCGCATGGGCATCATCGCCAAGGCGGCCACCTGGGTCACCCTGCAGCGCTACGCCCTGGACGCCAGCATCAAGTCCGGCGACGCCCTGGAGGTGGCCTACAAGTACGACAAGACCCGCTGGGAAAAACAGGTCATCACCGGCACGCTCTACGACCTGGGCCTCAAGCCCCTCGACCCCGACGACATGGGCCTGTCCATCGGGGTGCTCATGGGCGCCCTGGCCGGCTTCAGCCTGCTGTTCCTCACCGCGGCCACCATCATCACGAAGCTGCGGGACAGGCAGGGGGCCTAGCGAGCCGCAGCAGCGCACTATGTGCCGTCGAACGCACAACATCAGCGACCAAGTGCCTCCGAATGCACAATCCGGCCGCAGCGAGCCGGTCTTGCCCCCCCCCGACACGGGTGAACGTCCATTATCGGCAGGCGAAACCCGGCCGTGGCCCTCCAGATGTGCATTCAGAGGGGGATAGTCGCTGTTTCCGTGCATTCGACGGGGCATAGTGTGCTGAAGTCGCGGTACGGTGGACCCGAGACCGGGGAATGCAGGTGGCAGCAACTCGCTCCGCAGGCGAGACTGCTGTGGGCCTGCAGGGGACACTGGCTACGCCGTCCGGCCTCTGCGGGAGACCCCTCGATCCAGGAGGTTTCATGCGCAGGAAGTTGCTGAAGGCGCTGTCGCTGCTGCTGGGTGGCATGGTGAGCACGGGCGCGAGCGCCGACGAGGTCGATCCGAGGGCCGTGGAGTACGGCATCCCGCCCATGGACGTCGCCACGCCGATCGTGGCTCCCGAGCCCCTCCCCATTCGCGAGCCCATGTACGGAATCCCGGCCATCGAGTACGTCCCACTCAGGGGTCGAGTGGTGCGAGCCAAGAACGGCAAGCCACTGCGGGGAATCCAGGTGAGCATGGCGGGCGTCCAAACCCTCACGGACGCCGATGGAGCCTTCCACCTGGAGTCGAGTCTGCCCCGAGATGCCCTCGATGCCGCGCCCACCCTCGAGGTCCAGGACATCGACGGCCGCCGTAACCGCGGGCGCTACCAAGGCCGAGAGGTGGCGATCGAGCCGGGGCTGGAGGGCATCGAACAGGACGCAGTCTGGGGCGTCGTGATCGAGCTCGAGCGGGAGTAGCCCCGGAAACTCGGCTCAGTGCGCCACCTCGAGCAGCGCCCGGCGGAGGTCGAAGTCGGGATCGCGGATCTCGTTGTGGCAGCGCTCACAGACGCCCTCGACGAAGCAAGGGGTGGCCCGAGTCTTCAACGACCACGACCCTTCCGCTACGGGATCGGCGGCGTGGCCGGCGCCCGGCCCGTGGCAGAGCTCGCAAGCCACGCTCTCGTCCGTGCGGAACCCCTCGACCCCGTCGACGGGCGTGGAGGAGTCAAGCGGCGCGGCGTGACAGACCACGCAGGTGACCTTGTCGTGTCCGTCTTCGTCTAGCAGCTTCATGGCCTTGGCGTGGGGGGTCTTGCGCCAGTGACGGGCCTGGGGTTTGTGGCAGGACGCACAGACCTTGACGCCTGTGGTGGGGCCACGAGGCATGGCGGCCAGGGGGCGCTCGACTTCCCCCACCGCCACCAGGGAGCGCCAGGCTTGCAGCTGACCATCGGTGACGCCGCCACTCGTGAAGTGATCGATGTGGGGCAGGGCCTGCTCGACGGAGAAGGGAACGTGATCGGGAGCGTGGCAGTCCGCACACGCATCTCTTGGCTGGCCGCCATCGCCGTCGTGGGGACCACTGGCGGTGTGGCAGGATTCGCAGGTGACGTTCGAGAAGGGAGAGCGGTGGTCGCCCGAACGGAAACCAGCCTCAGCGGCTTCCTGTCCCGGCTGCCAGTCAGGCTGCTGATTGGTGACGTGGCAGGTCAGGCAGGTCGGGTCGTCCACGCCCCCGGCCTCCACGAGCTCGTAGTAGGCCACCGAGTGTAGGGTCATGGAGTAGGAGCGTGTCTCCTCGAGGTGGCAGGCGCCACAGGTGACCGCCCCGAGCCAGCCCCCCCTGGACAACACCGGCTCCGCATCCCCGAGCAGTCGCATCTCGAGGATGGCGTCGGCGCCGTGCACGTAGGGCATGTACGCATCGAGGACGCTCACCTCGAGGCTGCCTTCCTCTCCCGGTGGATCCACCACGAGGATCGAAGGAGTGGAATCAAACCCCGTGGCATCCGCGAACGCGTGGCCCGCGTCGTACATCCACGGGAAGGGAAGCTGCTGCTTGCTTGTGAAGCTCTTGACGTCGCCCAGGGTGGAATACCCGGAGAACACCGCAAGCACGTCGACGTGATCGGCGGCCCTCTGGGTCAGCGATGCCAGCTCCGGTACCACCGCCACACAGTGTGGGCAGGAAGGCGAGATGTAGATCAACACGGTGCGGCGCTCGAGCTTCTCGACGACTTCGGCCGGCAGCGCAAGGGGTTGGGGTTCCCCTACCGCGGTCAAGGCGGCGGCATCGACGGACCCCTGGCGCTGGTGCCAGCCACGCTCGTCTCGCTGCGAGCGCCAAGCCGACATGTCGAACGCCGGGGCGTCGGTGGTCTCCAACTCCGACTGCTCGGTGGGCTGTTCGCCACCCTCGAGCCCAACCGCGGCGGCCGAGACTGCGAAGAGGAGTAGGGACGACAGGAGTAGGAGAGGCTGCGTCATCATGACCGTCGACCTATCTCGCCGAGGGAGGCCGCGGCTCGGCCTCACGTGTTACCCCGGAGCAGCCGAGCCGACGCCCCCATGCGAGCGGGAGTCGCTCCTCCTCCCCCCGCCAACCCGCGAGGCCACCATGGCCGGTGACGCTTCGGACTGGACCGCTAGAGGTCGCACGACCCGCGAGGGCCTCCTCCCGCTCCACTTCCTGCTCGGAGACTTCGAGGGCACGGGCACCGACGCCGGCCGCCCGGTGCTCGCCCGCGCCACCGGACGCCTCCTGCTGGACGGCTCATGGCTCGAGCTCCGGGAGCGGCTGTTCGAGCCCGACGGCACGCTCAACCACCAGGACTTCGCCCTGTATCGCTTCGATCCGGTCGAGGACGGCCTACGGGTGCTGCACTTCATGGGGCGCGCCTGGCACAGCCAGTACCCCATACACGTCGAGGCCGAGGGGAGGCTGCGCTGGACCACGGGCGTGGGGGGCCCGATGGTGATCCTGTCCGCTACCGAAGCTGGATGGACCAGCAGAGTCCGGCTTCCCGACCAAGACCAGCCCTCGGTCGTGCTTGACTACCGCCGCCTGGGTGCCGAGAGGTCGGGTACGAGGTGACCGCCATCCCCACCGTCTCATCCCGCCTGGCCACGGCCGCCCTGCCGCAGCCACCCACCACGCCGCCGCCACGCCTCGAGCAGGCAGCACGTCCGGGTCTGGTGAGGGGGGTAACCATCGAGGTCTGGCAGCAGATCCACCGAGATCCCCACTCCGCGGGTCGCATCCTGAGCCAACGACTCAGGCGGGACCGCAGCCTTGGCTCCAAGGGACGCAGGACCACCTCGGCGGTCCTGTATGGGCTCATCCGCCATGGAAACGTCATCAGCCTGCTGCTGACGCGCGCGGGGGGGCAGCCGGACAATCCCCTTCATCGCCACCTGGGCTGGCTCGTACTGGGCGATGGGCTCGATCCCGCCATCGCCGTCGAAGAGGCCCCAGGGGTGGACTTCACCGTGCTCACCCACGCCGAGGAGGTCATAGCGGACCACGCGTCCGGCCTGGCACCCGCCGAAGCCCTCGCGCTGGGAGCGTCCCTCCCCCTCTGGCTCGCCGAGCGCTGGTGGCAGGATCTGGGCGAAGACGCAGCCCGACTCGCGGCCGCCTTCGCCATGCGCCCACCCATGGCAGCGCGGGTCAACCAGTCCCGCACAACCCGATCTCGGCTCGCCGAGCGCCTGGCTTCCGAGGGTGTCCCCACGGCCCCAGGCGCCCTGGCACCCCACGCGCTGATCTTCGAAGGAAGGCGCAACGTCCACATCCTCCCGAGCTTCCGCGAAGGGCTCTTCGAGGTCCAGGACGAGGGCTCCCAGCTCATCGCCCAGCTCGTGGGTGCGGGCCCAGGGACGCGAGTGGTGGACTTCTGCGCCGGCGCGGGCGGAAAGGCCTTGGCCCTGGCGGACGCTGGCGCCCAGGTACTCGCTCTGGACGTGCGAAGAGCCGCCCTGCGCGTACTGGAGCGGCGCATGACCCGAGCAGGCCAGGCCATCCGGTTCTCGGCCATGCCCGAGACCGGCCCTCCGCCCGTCGAACCAGGCTGGCCCGATGCGGTCCTGGTGGACGCACCCTGCTCATCGAGCGGTGTGCTCCGCCGCCGCCCCGAGATGCGCTGGCGCCTGACGCCAGAGTGGGTGCGAGAGTGTGCGGCCCTACAGGGGGTGATCCTGGCTCGAGCCGCCACCCTGGTAAAACCCGGCGCCCGCCTGATCTACGGCACGTGTTCCCTGCTGCGCGAAGAAAACCAGGGCGTGCTCGACAGCTTCCTGGCAAGCCACCCAGACTTCGCCGTGGTGGAGCGGCTGGGTGACGACGGCACCCTCTGGCCACACCACACCGACACCGACGGCTTCTTCGGGGCAGCGTTGATGCGTCGGGGCTAGCGCTCCTCTCCGCCCGCCGAACACCCCGCCGGATGGCCACTGCACGCGCCCCAGCACTGCAGCTGCCCATCGACCTGCACACCACAGGCGTGGGTCCGTCCCACGGCCAATGCGTGGAAGCCAATGTCTGGAGGGCGCAACACGGCTCGCAGGGCGCGGCCGCCGGCGTCCACCGGGGGCCTTCCAAAGCAGACCACCGTACCATCGACCTCCAGGGCACAGCCGTGGGACCCAGCGAGAAGGATGTCCCAATACCGACCCTCGGGGAGGCGCCGCAGGGCGGCAGGCATCTGCGCTACACCAGCCAAGGGCACGGCCTGTCCGTGGGCGGTAAGTCCCATCGGAAAGTCCCCAAAAAGCCGCACCCCGACAAGCCCATCGGCCTCGATCAGGTCTGGCGCCACGCCACCCCAACAGAGCACCTCGCCGTCTTCACGCAGCGCACAGCCGAGATCCGCGGTGACGTCGAGCGAGCGGAAGAGGCCCTCGGGGGCATCCAGGTTGGCGACGTCGGCCAGGGACGGAGGGACAAAGCACTCCACGTGGCCGTCCGTGCGCAGTCCACAGTTGCCCCGAATGGCCGTGTAGGGCGTGTCCCCCACGCTCTCGAGCACCGGGGGCTCTGACCAACCCGCGGATGGGAGTACGCCGCAGTCGACGCTACCACCGTGGGTGACGCCACAGATGATGGCGGACTCACCCCATGGGGTCACACCCATGGCCGTGTAATACCCGGGAAAGTTCGGGTTGCGTTCGACCCGTGGATCGCCGGAGACATCCCCGAAGACCCGGATGGCCCCATCCACGGTCAGACCGATCGTGGTGGGCCCAGGGCCGTCCACGATGGCCACGTCCCGGAAACGAGTAGCGGCATCCTCGACACCCTCGATCCCGCCCACCGTGAGCGTGGAAGCGGACCGGTGTGTGCAGGCCGAAGTAACGACCAGGACGAGCAGGACGCGGGAAAGACGAGGGACCATGAGCCGGTCCTATTGGCCCCGAGGCCGCCTTGCCACGGGGGCGGGTGAAGGGTATGTAGCCGGGCTTGCTTGCTAGGCTCGTCTAACAAATTGAGACCGGCTTCCGACGACGGCCATCCCATCACGACCCACCACCTCGAAGGTGGCGACGACCCACGTCCCGCCACCCAACCCGATCGTGAGATCGTGCTGCTGGGAAACCTGCAGACAGGAAAGACCACACTCTTCCACCGGCTCTGCGGAGAGCGCGCGTGGCACGGCCCCACCACCCAGAGCTCCAGTGCCCTGCGCTACGGGCGGATGGTTCCGGTGCTCTCGGGCAGCCACAGGCTCTGGCACAGGCTGACCCGGGTCCCAGACGACCACAGCGAGGCTCCCACGGTGCTGGTGGACACCCCGGGGGTCAGCAACCTGCTCCAACCGCAGAGCGAGGAAGAAGAGCAGGTCCGCCAAGCCTTGTTGGACCGCTCCCCCGACGTGCTGCTGGTGGTCGCCGATGCCCGCAACCTGCGCAGAGGGCTGGCGCTGCTGCTGCAGGCTTCCATGTTCGAGCGGCCAATGGTGCTCGCGCTGAACATGCGGGGCCATCCAGGTCAGGGCGCACCGTGGTTGGATCGGGGCGCGCTGGAAGCGGCCTTGGGCCTCCCCGTCGTGTTCACCTCGGCGCGTGCCGACAAAGGAACCGCCCGGCTGCACAGAGCGCTGAGCAAGGCGCGCCGTCTGGGACGAAGCGTGGTCCTGCCCAGGCGCATCCGTGTCGTGGTCGAGGCGCTCGAGGGCATCCTCTCCGGCGTGACCTTGCCCTCTCGGGCCGCGGCCATGGCCATGCTCACGGATGACCACCAGGTCCTGGAGCGAGTACGCCACGAGCTGGGCCCGGCCAGCACCGAAGAGGCCCAACGCCTCGTCCTCGAGCTGCAGCGCGACGTGCACCTTCCCCTCGCAGGCCTGGTCACGGAGATCGTCACCCGCGAGGCCGAGCGCTTGGTCAAGGGTGTGTCCAGAGCGCCAGCAGAGGTCTCTCCCTGGGTCCGCCGCCTGGGCGATCTGGCCCAGCACCCGGTGTGGGGGGTCCCCATCGCCCTGGCGGTGGTCGCCGTCATGTACGTCTGGGTCGGCGAGATTGGCGCAACGCGTGTGGTGGACTGGCTCGGCGCGAACATCTTCGACGCCTGGCTGATCCCCCTCTGCGAACGCCTGACCCGTCCCACTTGGCCCCTTCTTCGCGACGCCCTGATGGACCCGGACTTCGGGTTGTTGCCCACCGGGCTCTTCCTGGCTTTCGGCATCGTCCTGCCGGTGCTGTTCTTCTTCTACCTGGCCTTCGCGGTGCTCAACCAGAGCGGCTACCTCGCGCGCCTCACCATCCTGATGGACCGGCTGCTGCGCGGTGCGGGGCTGAACGGCAAGGGCGTCCTCCCCCTGGCCATGGGGTTCTCCTGCGTCACCATGGCGCTGATCACCACCCGCATCTTGGAGACCCGCCGCGAGCGCCTGATCGCCTCCTTCCTGCTCATGCTGGCCGTCCCCTGCGCCCCCTTGCTGGCCGTCATGCTGGTCATCCTGGGGGACATGCCGCTCTCGGCATGGCTCGCCGTCTCGGGGGTCTTGGCGGTCCAGGTGGTGTTGGCTGGCATCGGGGCCGACCGAGCGCTGCACGGGCGCATCTCGGACTTCATCCTGGAGCTCCCGCCACTGCGCCTACCCAACCCGGGTCGGGTGCTCGGACACACCGTGCGCGAGACCTGGAGCTTCATGCGCGAGGCCGTGCCGTTCTTTCTCGCGGCCTCTTTCGCCCTGTTCGTCGCAGACAGGCTCGGCGGCCTGGCGCTCCTCGAGCAGGCCGCCCACCCCGTGACCGCCGGCCTGCTGGGCCTGCCCGACGAGGCGGTCCAGGTCTTCGTCAAGACCCTCATCCGACGCGAGAACGGCGCCACCGAGCTGGACATGGTGCGGGCGGGGTTCACCAACCTCCAGGTGGTGGTCACGCTCCTGATGATGGTGCTGCTCACCCCCTGCGTGAACGCCGTGCTGCTCCTGTACAAACAGCAGGGGCTGCGCGACGCCACCACCATCATCGCAGCCGTCACCGTCTGGGCCTTGCTGGTGGGCGCCGCCGTCTTCCATGTCTCGACCTGGCTCGGACTCACCTTCGGCTAGGCGCCCGAACCCCTAGGAGCACCCATGGATCCCGCCCACCGCGATCACCTGCTGAACGCCCTCTGGGTTGCCGAAGAGGACGGCGAGCAGACCTTCGAGAGGCTGTGTCAGGTATCCCGCAAGCCCGTCGCCGATCGCGACGTGGGAGACCTGGTGCAGGAGGGCCTGCTGCAACCCGAGGAAGAGGCGCTGCAGCTCACTCCCTCGGGACGAGCCATGGCCGGGGCCCTGGTCCGCCGCTACCGTCTCTCCGAGGCGCTGATGCACATCGTCTACGGCATGAACGCCGAGCGGGCGTCCGACATGGCCTGCGAGCTGGAGCACGACCTGCGTCCCGAGATGACCGACGCCCTGTGCACCTTCCTTGGGCACCCCACCCGCTGCCCCCACGGCCACCCCATCCCCCCCGGGGAGTGCTGCGCCAGCCGCCGCACAACCGTAGAGAGCCAGGTCATCCCCCTCACCCAGCTGCGCACTGGAGAGAGGGGTCGCGTGGTGTACCTGAAACCCAAGCACCACCACCGCATGCACCGCCTGACCTCCCTGGGCCTGACTCCCAACGTGGTCCTGGAGCTCCACCAGCGACACCCCGCCTACTGTGTGCGCTTCGAGGGCACCGAGCTGGCGTTCGACCGCGACGTGGCCGCCGACATCTTCGTGGCGCGGATCAAGGGCGACTGAGCTAGCGCACACGCCACCAAGGGCGTGCTACATCTGCATGGAAGGGCTCTCGCCCCCCCCGCCCTGGGAGGTTCGATGATTGGCAAGATGGTCGGGCAGTATCGGCTCGACGCACTGCTGGGCCAAGGGGGCTTCGGTGCCGTCTACCGCGGCGTCCACGTCCATCTCGACACCATCCAGGCCGCCATCAAGGTCGCCCATGCCGATCTGGCGCGCGATCCGGAGTTCGAGAAGATGATGCGGCGGGAGTGCGAGATCCTCTACGGCCTCTCGCATCCCAACATCGTCCGCTTCAGGGACCTCATCGTGGAGGACGGGGTCATCGCCGTAGCGATGGAGCTGCTCGAGGGAGAAGAACTGGCGGACACGATGGAGCGGGGCGCCATGGACCCAGACCGGGTGCCCGGACTGCTGAGCGCGATGCTCGAGGGGCTGGCCTACGCCCACGACAAGGGCGTGTCCCACCGCGACATCAAGCCCGCCAACGTCTTCCTCTGCACCGACGGAACGCTGAAGCTGATGGACTTCGGCATCGCCAAGGCCGCCCACTCCACCCGCGCTACCCGCTCGGGCATGGTCTCGGGAACCGTGGACTACATGGCCCCGGAGCGCTTCTCCGGGCACAGCTCACCAGCGGCCGACGTGTACGCCGTGGGCCTGGTTGCCTGGGAACTGCTGGTGGGGCGGCCTGCCTGCCCGGACGGAGACATGCCGAGGAAGCTCGGTTGGCACATGGGCCAAGGAGCGGGCGACGTTCGACAGGAGGTCCCCGGCTGCCCCGACTGGTTGGCAGAGATGATCGCACGGTGGTGTGCGACCGACCCGAAGGACCGCCCAGCCGACGCCAAGCTCGCGCTCGACGAGCTTGGCCGCGCCCGCGTCGAGAACGCCTCCGTCCCTCGAGAGCCGTGGACGGCCCACGTGGCCGAGCCAGGGCCACGACCGCCCACGGCGCGCGAGCCCGCGCCGCCCACACCACCCCGCAGAAACCGCAGACTGCTACTCCTGCCCCTGCTCGCCGGCCTGGCGGTCGCCCTTGTCGGAGGTACGGGCTTGCTGATCTTTCTGGCGCTGGGGCCCCTCGGAACCATGCTCCGGCCAGAACCATCGACCGACGATCCGACTCCGACGGTGCTCGAGCCCGACCCGGCACCCGAACAGGTACCCGACCCGGTTCAGGACGATCCGGGAGATCCCTCGAGTCCAGCGACCCATCCACCAACGACCCATCCCACGGTGCTCGGCACGCCCAGCTCCAGCCCGACCGACGAGCCCGACGAGCCGCTCGAAGAACCCACGGAAGAAGACGATCCCCTCGGGTCGCTCCACGCCAGGCTCGAGGCCTTGCAAGCGTCAGGCGACGACCTCACGAGCCTCGATCGGGTGTCCGAACCGATCATGGATCAGATGGAGAGGGACTCGAGAACCCTCGAGACCTCCGGCGACCTGGACCTGGCGGTCGGCGCCATGATGCTCACCGGTCACGCCCACAACGAGCTCGGTGGCCGCTGGCTCGGGGCCCGCTGTGCCAGCAGAGACGGCTGCGAGGGGCTGGAAGACCAGAACCAGACCAGGGCGGGCGACCACCTCGAGCAGGCCCGTGAGAAGTTCCTCCGCGTGGAACGACTCCTCGAGAGTCGGGGGGTCCAAGACGAACGGCTGCAGGAAGCCCAATCCCTCGAGAGCGAGCTTGCTCGCATGCTGGGTTCCCTCGAGGAGTCGAGGCACGACGAGTCGGAGCCGGACAACCGACACGAAGAGCTGGCGGCCCGGATTCCTACGTGGGAGGAATGGATCGGCCGGCTCGAGGCCTGCGAAAACGAGCCTACCCATCGCCTGGCCGACCAGCTCCGGCCCGTGCTCGAGGAGGCCCACGGGGCGCTCGAGAGACAGGACCCCGATGCCGCAGGCGAGCTGCTTTCCCGCGCCGACGAGCTGGCGCCGCGGGTCGAGAGGAGGATGGAGCGCTGTCGGTGAGCTCAGACCGCCAAGCCCAGGTACACCAGGAACGCGACCGCGGCGATCAGTAGGATCACGAAGAGCGCGATCAGCGTCAGCATCATGCCGCTGTTTCTGCTCTGCTCCATCCGCCAGCGCGCGGTCTTCTGGCTGACACCGCGGCCAGAGAACGGCTTGTCGGGTGGCGGCGCCGTGGGCTGGAGGGGCGCTTCGGGAGCGCCCTGCTCCGCTGGAGAGGGGCTGGGGGGTGCCACGACCACCGGCGTCTCCGCCTGGGAGGTCGCGATGGGGATGAACTGGGTGTCGGGTCTCTTCTTCTCGGCCATCGGCTTCTCCCCTGGACTGGGGCTGTGAATCCGGGCCGATGGTATCAGGTTTTCGGTTGGCGCAGACATCGACCTGGTGCGGCCTGGGCGAGGCTGACATACTCCCCTGGACGACCCGCCGAGGCCTCCATGGACGTTCTCCCCACCCACACCGGCGCAGCACTCCTGGCGCTGCTCCTGGCGGCCTGCCCCGGGCCTGGCGACACGAGCTTGGACCCCGAGCCTTTCCTGGGAGCGGACCCGAGCGTTCCCGCGGCTGCCGGAGAGGCGCGTGCGGGCTTCATCCGCGCTGGCACGGCGGGGGAAGCTGCACTGTTCGGCGGCATCAACGCCGAAGGCCAAGCCGGGGACATCAAGATCTACAACCAGCGCGTGCAGTTCGTGATCCAAGGCGCATACCGCAGTCACGGCTACGTCAGCACCGGCGGAGGCATCGTCGACGCCGACCTGGTGCGCGATGAAGACACGCTGGGGCGGGATCTGGTGGAGGACGTCTACCTGGCCTTCGGGCTGGCTCGTCTGTTCGACGCCACCGAGGTGGAGGTGCTGGCCGACGGCAGCGATGGTGGCGCCGCCGTGGTCCGGGCGACCGGCACCGACGTCCCGTGGGAGTGGTTCCAGGGCATGTTCGAGCTGGACGAGCCCACCATCGACGATCTCGACCTGGCCATCGTCACCACCTACCGACTCGAGCCGGACAGCTGGGACCTGGCCATCTCCACCACCATGACCAACCAGGGCGACGACACCCAGGACTTCACCCCCCAGGACGGCGTGTGGGCCTCGGGCGAGGACGCGCTTCAGTGGGCTCCGGGCACCGGCCTGGACGAGGCCGAGGGATCCGAGCTGCCGGCCATGGTCTACGTGGGGCGTTCGGGCGAGGCCACCTACTCCACGTGGCGGACCGAGGGCAGCTACACGTCCTCCGTCATCTCGCAGCTCGCGGCTGAGTACGGCATCGCCCTGGTGGAGCTGGACCCCGTGGAGCTGGCCCCGGGCGAAGACGTGACACTCGAGCGAGTGCTGACCGTGGCCCCCGACACCGCAACCGCAGAGGCTAGCCGACGCGAGGCGCGGGGTGAGGCACTGGGAACGCTCTCCGGCACCGTGACGGAGGCCGACACCAACACGGGCGTGGCAGGTGCGAGGGTGCATTTCGTCGAGGAAGGACGAGCGGGTGGCGTGGCCGGCTTCGCCATCACCGACCAGGATGGAGCCTTCGACGCCACGCTGCCGCCCGGAAGCTGGACCGCCTGGGCGGTCGCCCACGCCGAAGTGGAGCACGTGCAGCTTCCCGAGGGCGCGGGCCGCTACGCCCCCTTCACGACCGACAGCGTCAACGCCGCACAGCTGGCGGCCCTGGACGGCAGCGCTCCCGCCACGGCGCCAGCGTTCGCCATGGGTCGGCCCGCCTCCGTCGGGCTCGTCTTCGAGCTGAACGCCGACGGCACGGCGCAGCTCGATCTCGAGCTCGGACCACCCGGCCTGCTCCACCTCGACATCGAAGACCAGGATGGAGCCCCCCTACCCGCCGTCGTGGAGCTTCGTTGGGCCGACGGCGCACCACCGGCGTCCGAGGTCCCCGAGGATCTCCGCGACGCCCTGGGCGTCCCCACCAGCTCCCGCGCGGCCTGGGCCTGGACCACCAGCGGGAGCCTGGACATCCCGGCGCTGCCCGGGACCTACCAGGTCGAAGCCGGCCACTCCTGGCGCCACGAGCGCGCCGATTCCATCCCCATCGAGGTCCTTGGAGGCCAGACCACCGAGACGACCATCCAGCTTGACCAGGTCGTGGACCGCGACGGCTGGCTGTCCACGGACACCCACCTGCACGGATCTCCCAGCTTCGATGGCGCCCTCCCCATGGAAGAGAGGCTGGTGACCTGCGCGGCCACGGGGGTCGACCTGCCCGTGCTCACGGACCACGACGCCCACGTGGACTACACGGCCCTGGCCACCGCCATGGGCCTGGACGAACGCATGACCGTGTTCCCCGGTGCCGAGGTCACCACCATCATCCGGGGCCACTTCAACCTCGTCCCCATCGTCCCCCAACCGGGGGTGGCCAACGGGGGCGCCCTGCAGTGGTGGACCGAGCCCATGACCACCTCCGAGCTCTTCGCACGCATGCGAGAGGTCGCCGAGGAAGACGCCCTGCTGCAGGTCAACCACCCCCGCACACCGGGCATGGTCGCCTTCGCCGGCTACGATCCGAACACCGGCGAGCCCGGGGATCCGGACTTCTGGTCCTGGGACTTCGACACCCTGGAGCTGATCAACGGCGGCGTGGACGACCTGCACGATGTCCGCGAGGACTTCTTCTCCTTTCTGAACCTCGGCTACACCCCCATCCCCGTGGGCGTGTCGGACAGCCACTACCGCTTCATCCCCTGCGGGTTGGGCCGCACCGACGTCTACCTGGGTGAAGACGAGCCCTCTGCGGTGACCTGGGAATCCTACCGCTCTGCCCTGCTCGATGGCCACGTCGTCGTGGCCTCCGGTACCACCCTGCGCGTCAGGGTAGGCGACGCCCTCCCGGGCGACACCCTCACCGGCACCACCGCGGCACTGGAGATCGATGTCCAGACGCCCTCCTGGATCGAACCAGGCACCCTTAGGATCTACCGCAACGGGGATGTTCTCCACGAGCAGATCCTCACCGAACGCGACGACGACGGCCACTGGTTCGAGGACAACCTCGAGGTCGACAGCGAGCAGGATGCCTGGTTCGTGGTGGAGGTCGAGGGGACCGAGCCCCTGGGGGACACCTGGCGCAACCACACCCCCTACGCCATGACCAACGCCTTCTTCCTGGACGTGGAGGGAGACGGCTGGGACGCACCCGGGCTCTGACAGCCACGCCCATCGTGGTAGCGTCGCCCCGAACATGAAGCAGATCCTCACCGAGTTCCTGACCGGCATCGAAGGCCCCGCCGCCCCCGCGAACCGACTCCGCGTGGCCGCGTGGGTACGCATGTTGGCGGTCATCCCCGTCATCATGGGCCCCACCCTCGTGCGCATGCTCCAGGCGCCCGCCGACTCCCACGACCCCGAGTTCCTGCAGTCGATGATCCACGGCTGGATGGCCCTGTCCGCGCTGTACATCGTGGTGAATCTCCTGATCCTCGCGCTGCCCACCGACCGCCAGAAGAGCCTGCGGGCTCTCACCTATCTGTGCATCGCCCTGGAGCTGGGCACCAACCAGATCTCCCTGGCTCTCGTCGGCAACCTCGTCAGCCACGCGGTGCTGTTCGTGGTGCTGGTGGTGGCCATCTACCGAGTACTGGCCGACTACCGCCTGGCCTTCTTCGCCGCCGCCCTGGGCGCAGGCATGTACGCCACGGTGGGGATACTCGAGCTCGCAGGTGTGTTTCCGCTCACCACCGCGTTCGGCTACGCGGTCCAACACCCCTACTACGATCGTACCGAATACGGCGTCATGGCCATCGCCATGGTGGTGACCGGCATCGCGCTGACCTTCGTGACCATCAACTTCGGCGTAAACCAGTCCGTCAAGCTGCACCGCTACATCACGGACTCGATCCTCCGCCGCTACCTGCCGCCCTCCATGGCGCGCCAAGCCGCGGACGCCGCGACGCCTGTGCTGACGCGCGATGAGACCGCGCAGGTTCGACGCCCCCCCCGAACGCCGCGTGGTGACCGTGGTGTTCGCCGACCTGGTGGACTTCACGCCCATGAGCGAGCGGCTCGGGGCCCAGGCCGTAGGCAACCTCGTCAACCGCTACCTCACGCTGGTGGCCAAGCTGGCCCACGAACACGAGGCGACGGTGGACAAGTTCATCGGAGACGCAGTGATGATCGTGGTGGGCGCACCCGATTCGGTCCCCCCGAAGGAGCAGGTGCGGCGTGCGGTGGACCTCTCCTGGGCCATCCAGCACGCCCTGAACGACATGGGGGGCCGCGAGTTCCTGCGCGCCCGCATCGGCATCAACACCGGCGAGGTGGTGATGGGAAACTTCGGCTCCCCGGTGCGCTCCGACTTCACCGTGCTGGGCATGCCCGTGAACATCGCCGCGCGCCTCGAGGGCGCCTGTCAACCCGGCCGCGTCCTCGTGGGCCCCGAGACCGCGAAGCTGCTGGGCGACGATACCCACATGGATCCGACGGGGCCATTGAAGCTCAAGGGAGTCAAGAAACCCGTGGAAGCCTGGTACGTCCCACACCCATGAGCGTGGGCAGGCTTACCAGGCGGACAAACGCGAGACCTGGACAGGCCCCGGCCACGGACGCTAGGAGGGGACCGCCCACACCCCGGCCTTGGTCACCAGAGCTTTCCATGTCCGACGACCAGCCCAACTTTGTCCTGAACGATCAGCCGCGATCCTGGCGGCCCGGCCTCACGGTCGAAGCGCTCCTGCACGAGCTCGATCCCACGATGCCCATCGCAGTGGTCAAGATCGCGGGCAGGCACGTGGCAAAGAAAACCTGGCAGCAGCGAGAAGTCGAGCCTGGAGACCAGGTCCGCGTGGTCTACATCATCGCAGGCGGCTAGATCCCCTACCCTCTGTTTCCCCCGACGACCCACCCCGAACAAAGCGAGCCACACATGCTCCTCGGCGAACACAGCTACCAGCTCGGTGAGATCGAGCACGGCTACACCAACCGCACCCTCCACATCGACGTCGGCACCATGGCTGTCACCGAAAAGCCCGTCACCCCGCAGATGAAGGACATCTTCATCGGTGGCAAGGGCTTCGATCTGTGGCTGCTGTGGAACAGCATCCCCGCCAACTGCGCCTGGGACGATCCCAAGAACGAGGTGGTCATCGCCTCGGGCCCCATGGGCGGCACCCCCACCTACCCGGGCGCCGGCAAGAGCATCGTCTGCTCCATCTCGCCCCTGACCGGCTCGGTCATGGACTCGAACGTTGGCGGCTACTTCGGCCCCTTCCTCAAGTTCTCGGGCTTCGACGCCCTCGAGCTGCAGGGCAAGGCCGACCGGCCCCTCGTGGTGCTCATCGACGGTGACCTGGGCAAGATCTCCTTCTTCGACGGCTCCGATCTGCCCGAAGACGCCTACACCATGAGCGAGCAGCTGCACGAGCGCTTCGCTCCGGACCGCAAGCAGAGCATCTCGGTGGTCAACGCCGGCCCGGGCGCCAAGCACGGCCTGATGGGCTGCCTCAACTTCTCCTTCTGGGACCGCCCCCGCAACGCCATGCGCTACAAGCAAGCCGGCCGCGGCGGCATCGGCTCGGTCTTCGAAGACAAGAACATCCGGGCCGTGGTGGCCAAGTTCTCCAAGCCCCCCAGGTTGCAGCTCAACGCCCCCGCCAACATCGACCAGGTCAAGGCCGCCGGGAAAGCCCACAGCCGCGAGATCAAGCGCTTGGACCCGAAGCAGAACGAGATGAACCGCCTGGGTACCACCCACCTGGTCCTCATCATGAACGACTACGACCTGCTGCCCTGCCGCAACTTCCGCACTGGCTCTGACGACCAAGCCGAAGGCCTGGGTCCCGAGGTCTACCGCGCCAAGTTCCACAAAGGCTTCGATGGCTGCTGGATAGGCTGTACCGTGGCTTGCGCCCACTGCGTCAAGAACTTCGTCCTCAAGAGCGGGCCCATGAAGGGCCAGGGCGTGTGGGTCGATGGCCCTGAGTACGAGACCATCGCCGGCTGCGGCTCCAACAACGGCATCTTCGACGCCGACCACGTGCTCGAGGTCAACTTCTACTGCGACACCTACGGCCTCGACACCATCAGCTTCGGCACCGCCATGGCCTTCGCCATGGACTGCTTCGAGTCCGGCCAGATCACCACCGAGCACACCGGCGGCCTCGAGCTGAACTTCGGCAACTCCGACGCCGCCCTCGAGGTGCTGCACCAGATGGCTCGCGGCGAGGGCTTCGGCGCAGTCTTTGGCATGGGCATCCGCCGCATGAAGGCCCACTTCGCCCAACACTTCGGTTCCGACGCGGCCTTCCTGGCCGACATCGGCATGGAGTCCAAGGGGCTCGAGTATTCCGAGTACATGACCAAGGAATCCCTGGCCCAGCAGGGCGGCTACGGGCTCGCCCTCAAGGGCCCCCAGCACGACGAGGCCTGGCTCATCTTCCTGGACATGGTGCACAACTTCATGCCGACCTTCGCGCAGAAGGCCGAAGCCTTGCACTGGTTCCCGATGTGGCGCACCTGGTTCGGGCTCAACGGGCTGTGCAAGCTCCCCTGGAACGACATCGTCCCCGAGGACAACGCCACCAACTTCAACTACAACGATCTGCGCTGGCAGGCGCTGGACGGTGACCGCTACGAAAAGGCCGATCCCAACTGGAACGACCCGGCCAAGGTCAACAAGCACCTCGAGTGGTACGCCGAGCTCTTCTCGGGCACCACCGGCCGCCAGTCCTCCCCCAAGGACCTCATCGCCATGAGCGAGAAGGTCTACAACTTCCAGCGCCTCTTCAACCTGCGCCAAGGCTACGGTACCCGCGCCCACGACACCATCCCCTACCGCGGGATGGGTCCGGTCACCGCCTGGGAGTACGAGTCCCGCGTCGAGCGCTACGACGGCCAGCTGCAGGAAAAATGGGGAGTAGACCCGACCGGCATGGACACCGCAGGGAAGATGGTCATCCTGCGCCAGAAGCGCGAGGCCGCCTACGAGGGCCTCAAGGACGCCGTCTACGCCCGCCGCGGCTGGACCAACGACGGCGTACCCACGGTCGCCAAGGTCGAGGACCTGGGCATCGACTTCCCCGAGGTGCTAGAGCTGATCGCTCCCTACCAGGAGTAGATCCCCCGCTTGGCAGGACCTTTCGGCACGCGCCCCGACTCCGCCCGCTCTCCCGCTGCCCCAACGGGACGCCGGGCGGTCGTGCTCGAAGCCCTGGCCGGTGTGGCATGCGCGGCTCTGCTTTGCGCGGTGGTGCTGACGGCGTGGGTCTGCGACGACGCGTGGTTCTCCCTGCGCTCGGCCTGGAACCTTGTCCACGACTACGGCTTGGTCTTCAACCCCGGTGAGCGGGTCCAGGTCTTCACCTCGCCCCTCTGGACGATGCTGCTGGCGGCGCCCCTGGCCCTGGGTCTCCCCGCCTATCCGGCGGCGCTGCTGCTTTCGGGGATCTGCAGCGCTGCCGTGGCCCTGCTGTTCGCCCGGCGCGGGGCGGCGGGCCCCGGAGGCGCGGCGCTGGCCTTGGTCCTGCTGGCCTCGTCCAAGGCCTTCGTGGACTACTCCACCTCCGGTCTCGAAAACCCACTGGTGCACCTGCTCTACCTGGCCTTCCTGCTGCGATGGACCAGGGAACCAAGGCGACACCCACAGTCCCTCGCATTGCTGGCAAGCCTGCTGCTGCTCACCCGACTCGACCTGGCCCTGCTGGTGCTCCCCCACCTGCTGTGGCTCGTCGTGAGCCGAGGGGGGCTTCGCCGCGTCGGCGCCCTGCTCCTGGGCTTCCTTCCCCTCTTGGCCTGGGAGGGATTCTCCGTCTTCTACTACGGCTCGCCGGTGCCCAACACGGCGCTGGCCAAGCTGGCGTTCGTCGGCCTCGACCGCGGCTTTTTGCTCGAGCGGGGTCTGGGCTACCTGCTGGACCCCCTCGCCTGGGATCCTCTGACCCTGCCGGTCATGGCCTTGGCCGTGCTGGCGGCCGTCTTCGGCCCACGACGAACCACGCTGCCAACCGCGGCCGGGGTGCTGCTCTACACGGGTTGGGTGGTCTGGATGGGTGGTGACTTCATGGCAGGACGCTTCCTGGCGGCGCCCTTCCTTGGCGCTGTCTTCGTGCTGGCCTGGTTGCCCTGTTGGCAGCGGCTACGTTGGCTGGTCCCGGCCTTGCTCCCGGTCATCGCCGTCGCCATGTTCTCCCCCCGAGCACCCATGAACGTCTGGGACGGAGCCGATCTCGACCCCGACGCGGACGGCTACACCGCCCACCAGCTGGCCGACGAGCGCTTGATCTACCACCAGCGCGGTGGACTCTGGGCACGCCTGGCCAGCGACGACGGCCTGGTGCGGGAAGCCGTGGACGGCCCCCACGACCTCATCGTCTTCGAGGAAGTGGCGGGCTGGAGCGCCTTCATCGCTGGCCCCGGCTGCCACGTGGTCAACCCCTACGCCCTGGGCGATGCGTTCCTGGCCCGCCAGGTCGCCGATCCCCCCGACCAAACCCGCGCGGGTCACGTCACTCGACACGTTCCGTCCCGCTACCTGGACAGCATCCGCGCCGACGAGAACCTGCTCGAGGACGCCGAGACGGCCGCCCTGCTGGACGACGTCTGGCTGGTGACCCGGGCGCCCCTGAAGGAACCGGCCCGCCTCGAGGCCCTGCTCCGGCTCTGGGGCCTGGAGGCCTGGAGGCCGTGAGCAGCCGATGGAGGACAGGCCTGGCGGCCGTCGGCTTCGGGGCATGGGGCGAGACCGTGGGCGAAAGGATCGGCGCCCCCGTGATCGATCCGGGACCAGCCCTCGGGCGCGCTGCGGAGGTGCCCGGCCTACCCATGGGCGACCTGTTCAGGGCCTCCCTCCACCTTGCGTCCCACGGCTCGGACGTGATGGCCAAGAGCGTCGCCAAGGCCTTGGTGAAACAAGGGTTGCTCCCCCCTCCCGACAACCCCTGACACCGGTCAGCCGCCCATCCTCGGACCGCTGGGTTCCCCCGTGCTATCGTTGGCGCCATGCGCTGGTTGTCAGCCTGCTCCCTACCGTTGATCGTCTGGCTGCTCGCCGCGCCTGTCCAGGCAGCGCCGCGCGACGCAGTGGCTCGCGTCACGGGCTGCGGCCCTCCCGCGCTGGCCACGTTCGTCACGAGCTGGCGCGATCCGCAGCTGCTGGCCATCACCACGGCTGGGGCCGTCATCAGCCCTGACGGCATCCCCTGCGCCGCTCCCGTGCTGCTGCCGCCCATGAATCGAGGCCGCCTGCTGGCCAGCGTGGGGCCCGTGCGGCACGCCGACGACTTGGCGGTGCTCGAGGTGCTGCCTGGACAGGAGATCCCAGCAGAGCTGGAGACACTGGTGGTCGCCGACCGCTCCGGCTTCAACGCCGTG
>CAZVHW010000020.1:2888-30929 GCA_964626835.1 uncultured Enterobacterales bacterium | reverse complement strand
ACCTCGAGCGATCCCGCGAGGAGGCTCCGGACTTTCCCGACCTGGTGCTGGCGGACGGCATCAACAACTACTGGCGCTCGGTCATCGCCATGAACACCAAGCTCATCCCCGACGGCGAGGACACGCGCGCCGAGGGCATCTCCCAGATGAAATACGTGGAGACCCACGGCATCTTCCTCTCGGCGCCCACCTCGCTGGCGCTGACCTTCAGCTACCTCGAGGAACGGGACGTCAAGCGCGCGGTGGCCACCTCGTTCAGGGTCCACCGGAGCTACCCGGAGAACATCATCAACAACCTCGTGCTGGCGCGCATCTACATGTACATGCGGCGCTACACTCGCTCCGAGACCATCTGCAACGCCATCCTCGAGACCGACCCCAAGAACGAGCGAGCCCACTACTACCTGGGGTTGGTCTACTCTCGATCCAAGCGGCTGGACCAGGCCATCACCGAGATGGAGCTGTACCTGTCCTACGACCTCATCGACGAGTACCGCGCCACCAGCCTGTACCGCCTCGCCGGGTTCGTTTACCGCAAGAAGGACTACGCGCGGGCGGAGCAGCTCTACAAGGATGCCTACAAGGTCAACAAGCACAAGGGCGCCAAGCGACGTCTCGCGCGCATGAAGCGTATGAAGAAGGAAGGACGGATCGACTACTGACCTCGAGGTGCACCCTTGATCGAGCCATCTCAGGTTGGTGATCTCGTCAGCTACGACGGCACTGGTATCCGCTACCAGGTCTTCGGAGAGGGGCCTCCGGTGGTCGTGGGCAACGGCATCGGGGTCGGCTACCGCGGCCTGACCCTGCTGCTGGAGCGGCTCAGCCAGAGCTACCGCGTGGTCTGCTGGGACTACAGGGGCTTCTTCGACTCCGGCCCCCCCGGCTACGGTGGCCCTCGCATGCCGGCCCACGCCCGCGACTGCCTCGCGGTGATGGATGCGCTGGGGGTCGAGCACGTCGCCTACGTGGGTTGGAGCATGGGCGTGTCCGTGGGCTTCGAGGCGCTGCGCTGCCAGCCTGATCGTTTCACGCGCATGGCCTGCATCGACGGCATTCCCTCGAGCCCCTATACCGCCACGCCGCTCATCCCCAGGCTGAGTCGGATCGCTCCCACGGCCCTGCGCGCCGCCGCCCGCTCCGGTCCCGCGGTCTCTCCGTTTCTGAGCGGCATGCTGCGGCACCCGGCGTTCCAGTCCTTGGCCGGGCGCAGCGGCTTGCTACGGCAGCACGCGGATCCCGAGGCTTTCATGGCCATGGCCCGCGGTGTCGCCGGCCACGACCTGCGGCTCTATCTGGAGACCCTGGCCGAGCTTGGCGAGCAGGACGCCCATCGCATGCTTCCCCAGGTGGACATCCCGCTGCTCTTCCTGGTGGGCGCCTGGGACCTCTTCGTACCGCGCTGGGTGGTGCGTCAGCTGGCCGAGCAGGCCCCGAACGCGCGCGTGGAGCTACTGCACGGAGCCACGCACTTCGCCGTGGTGGAAGAACCCGAGCAGGTGAACGAGGCGTTGATGGCGTTCCTGAGCGAGTGACTCGCTACGGAATGGTCAGCTCGGTCCCCAGGGCCAGGCCGTTGCGGCGGCCGACCTTGCCGGGGTTGGCGTCCTTGATGGCCTTCCACTTGCTGCCGTCGCCGTAGTAGAACTTGGCCAGCTCGTACAGGCTGTCGCCGCTGACCACCACGTGGGTGCGGGGGCCGGCCGGGGCGTCCGTGGCGACCTCGGTGGGGGCTACTTCGAGGATCTGGGCGATCTCTTCCTCGATCAGCGCGTCGGCCTCGATATCGGACTCGGTTTCCACCTCGAGGGCGGCCGTGGCCACCTCGATGGGCTGGTCGTCGAGGGAGGCGACTGTGGCGATCTCCCGGTCGTTCGAGGCCAGCTCGTCGAGATCGTCGGCGGGGCTGCCTAGCCAGAGGAAGGTGAGCAGGACCAGGGAGAGGCCGGCGAGGCCGGCGGTGGAGGCGGACCAGAGGTTGGCGCGGCCGCGAAGCTGCTTGCGGTCGCGGGCCAGGCGCGTATTGTCCGTGCGCAGGCGGCGTGCCTCGGCGCGGAGGGCCTTGAGCTCGGCTTGTTCCCGGGTGGCGGCGCGCTGGGCGTTGAGCTCGGAGGCGTTGCGCTCGGCCTCGAGGCCGGTCTCGACCTTGGCCTGTAGGGAGCTGGGCACCTGCAGCCCCAGGGTGCGGGCGGCGTCGAGCTGGGACAGGGCGTCGGCCCAGCGCTGCTGACCGACGAAGACCTTGGCCAGCAGCAGGCGAGCGTCGCCGTTTTCGGGGTCGAGGCAGAGCAGCATGCGCAGGCGGTCGCGTGCGGCACCCAACAAGCCGGAGCGGGCCAGCTCGAGGGCTTCCTCGTAGAGCAGGGGCGCGGCGTCGAGTCCGGCCGTGTCCAGGGCGCGGCTGATTCTTTCGATGACTCCGACGGAGATTTCGTTGGAGGGGCTGTCGTCGTAGACCGTGGCTTCGGTGGTCATGTCGGGTTCCGTAGCAGCATGAGGGGGGAGATGTCTCGGCCAGGGGAGCGGGCAGAGGGGGGGCAGCTAGGGCGAAGATACCATGTGTTGCCTTGTCAAGGGCAAGCCCTTGAGGAAAAAACCAGGGATCGCGACTCCAGGTTCCTCCGTGATGGCGAGAAAAGGAGGTTTGTCGTGGATAGTAGGGCATTGTACAGGGCCGGACATCAGACCGGCCGGGTGGTTTCTTTTTTGTTCGACCTCTCGCGGTCGAGTGGCGCACCCGGCCGAGACGGTGCAAAGGGCCTCAGGTACGGCTGCTCTCACCAGCGGCCAGGTCCAGGAGGATCCCATGGGTCGCCGTGATTGCCTCGTGACGCCGGATGGTTGGCTGGGCCGAGGCGAGGCCTCCTGCTCCTCTACGCGTCCTCCCACGGTCGTCTGGCAGGGCATTCCCGGCGAGCGCTGTCACGCATGGGTCTACGCGCCAGGCAAGAACCGAGCGCTGGCCCGCTGGGACAAGGCGGCGGGCGAGCCGGATCCCCACCGGGTGGATCCCCCGTGCGAGCGCTACTCCGCCTGCGGCGGCTGCCCCTGGATGCACATGGATGCCGAGGGCCAAGCCGTGGCGCGGCTGTCCATGGTGCAGGCCAGCTACGAGGAGATGGGGCTCGGAGCCTACGCTCCGGACGAGCTGATCGCCTGCCCCGACGGGTTGTCGGGTTACCGCCACCAGCTCAAGCTGCTCGTGGGACGCTCGGACCAGGGCCGAGCCCGGGTGGGAGCTTTCGGGCGCAGCACGCGCAACCCCATCCCCATCCCCGGCTGTCTGGCGGTCACCCCCGACCTGCGGAAGGCGATGCGTGTCGTGGCGTTCCTGGTCATCGACATGGACGTCTGGCCATGGGACGTGGAGCGACGCAGGGGGGTCCTCCGCTACGTGATCATGCGCCAGAGCCGCTCGTCCAAGAAGGTGCTGGTAACGCTGATCTCCGCCAGGCCCTCCCCGCGCCTGAGGGACCTGGCCGAGCGGATCGCCGAGCAAGTGGCCGAGGTATCGGGGGTGCACCTGCACATCAACCGATCCACCGGCAACGCCCTGTTCGAACACGACGAGGACGGTGGCGTGCCCACCATCCGCCTGGTGGGCGATCGGATCTTGGAGGAGCGCATCGCCGGCCTTCGGCTACGGGTGGGCCCGGGCGACTTCTTCCAGACCAACCCCTCTGTTGCCGAGCGGATCATCCGCGATCTCGAACACGAGATCCCCGAGGATCGCGCCGTGGTGGACCTGTACTGCGGTGTAGGTGGTCTCACCCTGGCTGCGGCTCGCCGGGCGGGCTGGGCCGTGGGTATCGAGGTGGTGGGGTCCGCCGTTGGCCGCGCGCGCAATGCCGCCGCTCGGGAGCGGCTCCCGGCGGAGTTCGTCGCCGGGACGGTGGTGGGCAGCCTGCCCGAGATCCAACGGCGGCTCGCTGGTCGCCGCCCGGTGGTGGTGGTCAATCCCGCCCGCCGTGGGCTGGAGGAAGGCGTCATCGGCGGGATCCGCGCGCTGTCACCCGAGCGCCTGATCTACGTGAGCTGCAATCCTGCCAGCCAGGCTCGCGACCTGCGCGAGCTGGTGGATGGTGGGCTCGAGATCGAGCGGGTGCGGGCCTACGACATGTTTCCCAACACGCCCCATGTCGAGGTCATGGCGGTGTTGCGGGGGGCCCCCGTGGCCCCGGGGTCATCGAAGCGTCCTCCCCAGCGGCGGATGGTGCGCAAGAAGGGGTAGCCGGCCGGTCTGCGGCTCGGTTTCTCTGGCTCCCGCATCCCGTTCGCTGGTAGATTCGTGGGCATGAAGCCTACGCCCCGACATTACTCCCGTGCTCTTGGGTTGCTGGCCTTGGCCATGGGCCTTCTCTGCCCCCACTCGGTGCTCGCGTCCACGCCGGTGCTCGTCGCAGGCTTCCAGGCCGCCGACAACACCAGCGTGGGGCTGGCGGCCATGCTCGGCGCGGCGCTCGAGCAGCACCTGAGTCTCGAGGAAGACCTCGATCTGGTGCGGCTTGACGACGTGGCTCCCCTGCACGGGACGGACATCCCCACCTATCTCGAGACCTGCCCGCCTGGGGAGCAACTGGGCTGTGCGTACGTGGTCTCCCAGCACGCCGAGGTCGACTACGCAGTCACCGGCCGGCTGCGCACGGGGGACGCCTACCTCACGGTGGCCTTGAGCCTCGTGGACGTGGCCGAGGCGCGGGAGGCCGTGGGCCTGGAGCTGATCATCCCCCACGGCCAGGATCACCTGCTCATGGAGCAGGTCGTCACCCTGTTGGGCCGCGTGGTCCGGGGCGAGATCGGGCAGCTCGAGGACATCCGGGAGGATCCCCTCGACGAAGAGGACACCCGCGTGCTCGTGCAGGAGGAGCTCGAGGAGCTGGTGGCCGAGAGCGGCGGTGAGGTCCAGGTTGGCGGCCTGAGCACCGGGCTCGACGTGACCCTGCCCTCGTTCACCCCCGAAGACGTGGAGCGCATGAAGCAGGAGGAGGGGCTGACCGAGTGGGAGCGGCTGGGCATGACCGAGGGATCCTACACGGCCTACCGCAACAGCGGGCTCGACTTGGAGAGCTGGCGTGCCCTGACCCGGGGCCGCGCGGGCCAGGTCCTCGTCCGGTCCCGCGCCGGCCTGGCGATCGGTCCGGTGCACGGGCACTACCACGCCCGCTTCGTCCAGGATCTGGGCCTGGAAGATCCGGTGGTGGAGACCTACGCCTACCAAGCCATCAGCAGCGGCGTGGGCGGTGGCTACGGCCTTGACCTGGCCTTCGGCCTCACCCCTGCGGTGGAGATCGAGGCCGGTATCGGCAGGGTGCACGGTCGCTACTACTGGGTCGTGCAGCAGGAGCAGGCCAACGAGTACACCCCCCCGGCCACCGAACACGAGCAAGGCAACTCCTGCCTGTTGGTCGACGCCGGTCTGCGCCTGGCGCCGTTCCCCGCCCGCGACCTGCGGCCTCTGGTCGGCGCGGGCTTCGTGTACTGGCGGGGTCGGGCGGTCACCTCCCAGGTGGACTTGAGCTCCCTGACCGTGGACCTCCCAACCTGGGGCGCCCCCACGCTCATGGGGGTCCGCGGAATCGTGGGCGGTGAGCTGCGGCTCGGCCCCACCGTGGACCTGATGGCCCAGGTCCCACTCATGTTCGTGGTCGGCACCGCCAACAAGGTCCACGACGAACGGTACGGCGCCTTGGAGGACAAGGAAGAGCCGCCCACCTTCATCCCCCTCGCCACCGGGCTGGAGCTGGGCATCCAGTTCCGCTTCTTCGGCGTGGACCCGGGCAAGCGTGGCTCGCGGCAGGGGCAGCTCGAGGACGAGGAGGAGTTGGATCTGCTGGATTGAGGACTACGGGTCCAGCTTGAGCTTGACCTTCATGCGCTTGACGCCCTGGGAGCGCAGCTGGCAGGCGCGGCTCTCGGTGACGCCGAGGGTGTTGCCGATCTCTCGCAGGGTGAGGCCCTTGAGGTAGTAGAGGTTGACCGCCATGCGCTCTTTCCGCGGCAGCAGACGGATGGCGTCTACGATCTCTTGCTTGACCTCGTATTCCACCCAGAGGTCCTCGAGGTCGGGGCCCTTGGCGGCCACCTGCTCTTCGATGGTCGTGCTCGACTCGGGACCCACCGGCAGGCTCGAGGAGATCACCTTGCGGATCAGGGCCTCGTCGCGGAGGGAGTCGTATTGCTCCGGGCTCATCTCGAGGGCCTTCGCCAGCTCCTCGCGGGTAGGCTCGCGGTCGAGCTTGCGGGCCATGCGGGCCCGGGCGGCCTCGATGCGGTTGGCCTTGCGGCGTACCGAGCGGGGGGTCCAGTCTGCGGCCCTCAGGGAGTCGACGATGGATCCCTGGATGCGGATCTCGGCGTAGGACTTGAAGGGGACCTTCTTGGAGGGGTCGAAGCGCTCCACCGCGTCGATGAGCCCCAGCACCCCGATGTTGATGAACTCCTCGATGTCCTGGTAGGTGGGGATGCGCTTCGCGATGCGGTACGCGATGGTGCGGACGAGGGGGTAGTAGGCCAGGATGGTGGCGTTGCGAGATTCGATGGACTTGTCCGCCGGCTCGGGCCACTTGCTGGCTCGAGTGACCTCGGGGCTTGTGTCGCTGGCGATCATGGTGGCGCTCTCCTGCTGGTCCTTCCACGGGTGGGAAGAGCAAGCCGCGTGCCAGGATACGCGAAAGGTCCGCCAGCGACCAGCCCCCCGGCCCGTGTTTCATGGGATTGGGCCTTCCAAGTCGGGCCTCGTGGTGTCGTCAGCGCTGTCGAGCGCCCCCGGTGGGGGGTAGCCAGGCAGGGTCGTAGATTACCCGCCGGGTATAAACCCATACGCTTCGATGGGTCGTCGTGGAGGTGCACTTGGCCTATCGGCCCCACTCGGCGAACGTTGAGGTGTTCTCGTATGCCAGGGTGCAGGTTTCGCCGTCGCCGGCCGGACGCGCTAGGAGTCTGGCCCAGACAGCTCTTCCCATGCCCACCCCGTACCAGCCCCAGACCGTTTTCGGCAGGCTTGCCGCCTGGTGCATTCACCACCGCAAGCTGGTCGGCGTGGTGATCGTGGTGGGGACGCTGCTCAACGCGGCCCTTGCGCTGCGGCTCACGGTGGACAGCAACACCATCCACCTGCTGCCGGACAGCGAGCCCGCCACCCAAGCCCTGCGGGAACTCAACGAGCTCGAGGGCGGGGTTACCACCCTGTCCATCACGGTGGGCGGGGGCAGCGAGGACGGGCGGCACGCCTGGCTCGACGAGATCGGCGCCACCCTCGAGGCCCTGCCCGAGTTCCAGTACACCTACCACCAGATGCAGCCCGAGCTGGTCTGGCGCGTGGGCCTGATGCAGCTCACTCCCGGCGAGCTGGCCGAAGTGCGCGACAGGCTCAAGGGCGTCATCGCCCTGGGGCCGGCTGCCACCAACCCCTTCGTCGCGCAACGGCTCATGTCCTTGGGTCCCCTCACCGATCGGCTGCATAACGCCAGCTACAAGGCCCGCCTGTCCCCAGCCGAGGGCATGAGTCGCATCATCGTGCGTCCCACGGGCCAGGCCACCGACATGGACTTCGCCCGCCGTGTCATGTCCGAAGTGCACCGGGTCATCGAGCAGACCCGGCCCCCCGAGCCCGACATCGAGCTGCTGTGGATCGGGGGTGGGTATCGGCACAACGTCGAGGACTTCGAGGGCATCGTCCAGGACGTCAAGTGGACCAGCGTGGCAGCCCTGATCATGGTCTTCGTGGTCATCACCCTGGGCTTCCGCGACTGGCGGGCGGTGCTGCTCATCTTCGTGCCCTTGGTAGTGGCCAACATCTGGACCCTCGGCTTCGCTTCGGTGGCCGTGGGATCCCTGAACACCTTCACCTCCTTCGTCTCGGCCGTGCTGCTGGGCATGGGTATCGACTTCGGAATCCACCTGTTCAACCGCTACCGCGAGGAAAGGGCCAGCGGCGGCTCCCTCGAAGAAGCGGTGGTCCGGGCCTGGGACAAGGTGGGTGGCCCCTGCCTGGCCACGGCGGTCACCGCGTCCTGTGGCTTCCTGGCCCTGCTGGTCGGACGCTTCCGGGGCTTCTCCCAGCTGGGCCTGTTGCTGGGCGTGGGCGTGCTCTTCTGCTTGGCGGTGGTCTTCACCCTGCTACCCCTGCTCATCATGTGGCGCGAGCGCGTCACGTCCGACAAACCCCTCGACCTGCAGCGTCGTCGGGCTGCCCTGCCTCCCACCTACCGCTGGGTGCCTCTGGGCTTCCTCATCGCGCTGCTGGTCACCGGTGTCGCCGGGTTGCAGGTGCCTCGCCTGGGCTTCCAGTTCGACCTGTCCGAGCTCCGGCGAGACGGCATGGCGTTTGGCGATCTTGACGAGACCCAGCAGACCCTGGCCCGGGACTCCTACTCGCCGCTGGTGCTGACCCTGCCCGACGCCGAGTCGCTGTACGAAGCGTTCCAGGAGGTCCAGGCCGACATCGAGGCCGGCGCGCTGCCCGAGGTAGGCCAGGCCCTGTCCATCTACACGGTCATCCCCCGCGATCAGACCGAGCGGCTGGCCATTCTCGAGGAGATCGGCGAGATCACGCGGCACGAGAACGCTCGCTACCTGCCGCCGGTGGTGCTCGCCAATCTCGAACCCCTGGCCGAGGGCCCCATCGAGCCCCTCACCCAGGACGATCTGCCCCCAGCCCTGGTGCACATCCTCGGCGGTGGCGTGGGGGTGCACCGCATGTTGCTGCTGGCCTCGGGCAACATGTGGGATCTGCGGGACACCGCGCAGCTCGCCGACGCCATGTACGAGCGCTACGATCCTGGCACCATCGCCGGTGAGTACCTCTGCATGGGCTCCCTGTTCCGCATCATGAAGGACGACGCCCCGCGCATCATCGGGCTCGCCCTGATCCTGGTCTTCGTGGCCACCTGGATCGACCTGCGATCGCCCCGCCGGGCCATCTCGGCGCTGGCGGTGCTGCTGGCGGGCATGGCCTGGGTGGGCGGCACGCTGGCCATGCTGTCCATCAAGCTGTCCATCGTCAACATCGTGGGCATCCCGATCCTGCTGGGCCTGGGCATCGCCGCCATCATCCACCTGCTGCATCGCCTGGCCGAGGAAGGCCCCGGCCGCATCTGGAAGGCCCTGTCCACCACGGGCTGGGCGGCGGCCCTGTGCACCACCACCACGGTGGTGTCCTTCGCCTCCCTGTCCTTCGCTGGCTCCCAGGGCGTGCGCTCCCTGGGGATGCTGGTCGTGGTGGGCCTCACCGCGGTCACCTTGGCGGCGTTCGTATTGCTACCCCTGGGCTGGGCGGCCGTGTGGAAGGTGCGCGGCCAGCTGCCCGAGGGTCTCTGGCCCAGCTCGAAGTAAGCTTCCATCGAGCCACCATGCCCGACGAGCCCACCGAACGGTCTACCGGTCCCGAGCCCGCTCCCCGCCCCTGGATTGCGGCGGTGGGGGTCCTGGGTGTGCTCGCCCTGGCGGGCTGGACTCGCCTCGCTCGAGTGGCCGAGGTGCTGCATCCCGACGCCTTGCTTCCCGTGGGTGGCGACTCCGCCTACCACTTCCGCCGATCCGTGATGGCGGTGGAGAGCTTCCCGTCGGTCCCGGTGTTCGATCCCCTCATGAACTGGCCTGCCGGCGGTGACTGCCACTGGGGGCCGGGTTGGGACTTGCTCGGCGCAGCCCTCGTGCATCTGTCAGGCCAAAGCGGCGATCCGCGTGGTGCTGCGGTGGTGCTCGCTGCCCTGCCCGTGATGGCGGGCGTGCTGCTGGTGGGTCTGGTGATGGGGCTGGGTCGTCGCCTTGGCGGCGGGTCGACGGCGGTCGCGGCGGGGCTGGTGGCTGCGGTGCTGCCCGTGTCGGTGGCCATGGGGCGCTTCGGGCGCCTGGACCACCACGTGGGCGAGGCCCTGGCCATGGCCGCACTCGGCTGGTGGGCCTTGGCGGGTGCCCGCGCCCGCGAGAGCCCTCTCGGGCGGCTGCTGCACGAAACCCTCGGGGCCGCCGTGGTCTTCGCCGCACTGCAGGTCTTCGCGGGGTCGGTGGTCTACGTGGCGGTCGCCACGGTGTTGGTCATGGGTCTCGAGCTGACGGCCGAGCGACCCTCCTGGCTCGGCGGGCCTGGATTGCTCGTGGCGGGAGCGGTGGGCTTGGCCTTGACAGCGGGTGCCGTGGAGCATCACGGCCAGCCCTGGAGCTACTACTTTCCCTCGTACTTGCAGCCCACGCTGGTGCTCGTGGCGGCCTTCGGCTGCGGCGCCGCGTCGTTGGCTGTCAGGCTGGTGGAGAGGGGGCGCTTCGGGGCGTGGGAGCTCCCGGGCCGGCTGGCGGTAGTCGCGGGGCTGTCGCTGGTGGGCGGGGCGGTTGCGGCGGCGGTCTGGCCCGAGGCGGCCTGGGGGATGCTCGCTGGTGTGCGCGGCTTCGTGGGCCGTGCGGATCCCTGGTTGGCGGGGATCGACGAGTTCCAGCCGCTGCTGCGGGGTGACGGTGTCGGGCGGGTGCGGGAGCTGTTGGGTAGCGTTGGCTTCCTTGCGCCGGTCACGATCGTCGTAGGCTTGGTCGCGGTGGTCGGGCGCCACCGGCGTGCCGGCCTGGCCTTTGCCGTCTGGACCGTGGCGTTGGGTCTGCTGGCCCTGAACCAGGTGCGCTTCGTGCGGCCCTTCGTGGTCAACCTCGCCCTGGTCACGGGGCTGTCCGCGGCGGCCCTGGCCGGCCCGCTGACGCGCGCGCTGCGGCTGCGCATCCCCGGTCCCCTGGCGGTGGTCCTGGTGCTGCTGGTGGTGCTGGTCGATCCCGACGCCCGCGCCACCACGGAGCACCGCGGCGCGCGGGACCTGGCCCCCATCGAGGAAGCCGCGTTGTGGTTGCGGCAGCACTCGTCGTCCGCCGGCGGGGGTGTGCTCACACCGTGGGACCACGGCCACTTCGTGCTCTGGTTGGGCGAGCACCCGGTGGTCACGACCGGCTTCGGCACCTTCCTCGACGCCGATGGCTTCCACGAGGAAGAGCAGGCCTGGCGCGGCAGCCAGGAAGAGCTGATGAACTGGATGGCCGAGCGGGATCTGACCTGGCTCGCTGGCGGGGCCTACGCCTACCTCGGGCGCATCCATGCCCCCGGGGGCCAGGGCCCCTTCCAGCGCGAGGCCTCGGGTGATGGTGTGGTGGTGCCCGCCTACTTCGAAGCCTTCCCCGTGGCCGCGAGCATCGTGGGCGGCTCGGGCAGTGCCGCGGTGGGCTTCTCGCAGCTCGATCGCCTCTGGCCCCGCTTTGCCAGCACCGAAGCGGTGGGAGGCATGCCCCAACTCCCCGCGTTGTTGCTCTACGAGCGCGTGCCGGGCGCCCTGTTGGTGGGCGGTGCCGCCCCGGGAACGCAGGTCGTGGCGGTCCTCCAGCTGCGCACCCCCCAGGGTTTCTTGCCCTGGAGCGGGTGGTGCCTCGCCGACGACGATGGGCGCTTCGAGCTGCGGGTGCCCGTGCCCACCGGGGTGGAGGGGCCAGGGATCCCGACCGGGCCCGGGGCGATCGTGATGATCGGGGAGCGGATGGTCCAGGTGGAGATCCCCGAGGGTGCAGTGCGGGAAGGGGGGACGATCCGGATCGAGACGGTGCCTCCCAAGGAATGAACCAGCCACGTTCTCCTGACACCCAACCCGGAGGGATCATGCACCGTACCGCGCTGTTCGCGGTCTTCTCCGCTTTCAGCTGAGCAGCACCTTCCGGAACAGCGTGGCCGTGAAGTCGTGGCCCTCGAGGAAGGCGAGGCGAACGTCCAGGCCCGAGTTTCGGATCTCCAGGCGCTTGACCATGGGGTAGCCGATGCCATCCGCTACCGCGCGCACCGGCCGGTGGTGGCGGTCGAGGGGCTCGACGTGGACCCGGGAGGTCAAGGGCAGCGCGATGGGGATGAGCCGGGGCCGGAACGGGGAGATGGGGGTGACGTGCAGGGTCTGGAGCAGGGCGTGGCAGGCGGGCCCTCCCGCGGAGACGGAGTAGGCGGTGGAGCCCAGGGCCGTCGCCACGATGATGCCGTCGCAGACCAGGCGCTCGACCACCGAGGCGTCGTCGATGGTGACCCGGAGGTGACAGGACTGGGCGGTCATGCGCTCGACGAAGACGTCGTTGACCGCCAGGGCGTGGACCTCGCGCTCGGCTTCCCGCCGCTGCGCGGCAGGATCGTCGTCGGGCTCGCTGCGGGGCTCGATCCAGGCCTGCAGAGCGAGCCGCGGCAGGTCGTGGACCTGGTATCTACCCTCGCTGATCAGCTTGCAGACCTGGCTGTGGGACTCCACGTCGTTCATCAGGAAGCCCACCCGGCCGAAGTTGAGGCCCAGGAAGGTGTAGGCTTCCCCCAGGTCGCGGATGGCGCGCAGCATGGTGCCGTCGCCCCCTAGCACGAGGCAGAGATCGTGGGGGAGGGTGTCGAGATCGAGGCGCCGCTCGAGGTAGCGGGCCAGGGCCACCGCGCGTTGGTTTTGGTGGTCGATGCGGAGCACTGTGGGCCTGTGCCCGAGGGGACGGGGGATCTCGGGGGCGCGATCCGTTAGCGCGGAGGGGCATGCCGAGCAATCGGGCCCCCCGGTGGGATAGAGTCGTCTCCCAGGCCCTGCGCGGGGTGCCGTTTTCCCGCGCTCGAGCCACCAGGGAGGTCCCTTGCCCCTCGCAGAAACGTCCGAAGTCAAGCTCGAGCTCAGGCTGGCGCGCCTGGCCCAGGCCGGGTCCACCGGTGTGCTCGAGGTCCTCCACGGCAAGCGCCGCCGCAGGTTCTTCTTGCACGAGGGCGAGCTGGTGGGCTCTACCTCGAACCTCAAGAAGGAGCAGCCGGAGTACATCACCTCCAATCTCGCCGGCGCTCCTCCCGAGACCATCCACGAGCACGTGGGCGCCGCGCGTCTGGCGGGCGCCCTGGCGGCGCCGCCGTCCAAGGTGGTCTGGCAGCAGGGACGCGCGCCCAAGCGGGCCATCTCCAGCCGTCTGAGGATCGTGCTCTGGGAAGCCTTCGAGTTGGCCTTCGAGACCGATGCACTCATCGAGCGCATCGCCAGCGAGCAGGAAGGCAACCCCAAATGCAAGGCCACCACGCCCGAACAGCTGACCAGCCTGGGCTTGCCCCTGGACTACCGCCAGTGGTTGGCAGGCCTCGACGGCTTCCGCACGGTTCACGAAGTCATCCAGTTCGGGCCGGGCGAGCCGTGTGGCTGCGTGGCTGCCATCTACCTGGCCTGGATCCAGGGGGCCATGACCTTCCGCGATGAAGACCTGGAGCACAGCGTGGCACGCGCCACCGAAGAGCCCTCCGACGAGATCATCGACGACGAAGCCGACTCCGAAGGTGGCTCCGCGAGCGTGTTCGCCGATCTCACGAGCCTCATCGCCGCCAGCGTCACCCCCCATGACGGCGGCGATCCCGAGCCGTCTACCGAAGCGGCGGAGCCGCCCCAGGACGTCTCGGAGCCGTCGGAAGACGAACCCGCTCCAGAAAACGACGATGCGGCCGAAGCCGGTCCCCAGCCCACCGCTTCCAGCTACGAGATCGAGCTGGACGACGAGGATGACAGCGACGACATCTCCCTCGAGTTGGACGAGCCCGACGTGCCCTTCCAACCCGACGGCGACATGGAGATCGACTTCGAGGACGGCTCGGACGACCTCGAGCTGGCCGACGACGAGGACACCAACATCCAGGCACAGGACTGGTCCATCGATGCGGGCGAGGCCTCGCTGCGTGCGGAGATCCACCGCATACAGCAGGCCGAGAACGTCTTCGAGGTGCTGGGGGTGCCCCACGACTCCGAGGTCGAGTCCTTCCGGTCCTCGTACTTCCACCTGGCGCGCATCCTGCATCCCGACCGGGTAGGCGACGGGGATCCCGAGCTTCAAGCCATCGCCGCCCAGGCCTTCGATCGCGCCCGGGCCGCCTGGGAGCTGGTCAAGGACGACGAGCTCCGCGAGGAGACCATCCAGCGCGTCATCCACGGCAAGAAGAGCGAGGAAGAGGAAGCCATGCAGGCCGTCGAGGAGATGCTGGCGGTCGAGAAGCTCTTCGATCGGGGATTGGCTCAGTTCAACTCGGGTCGCATCGTGCAGGCCTACGAGATCTTTCAGCAAGCCGCCCAAAAATCCGCCAAGCACCCGGACTTCGAGCTAGCGGAGCTTCGCATCTACCAGGGCTACTGCCGCTGGCGCATCAACCACGAGCGCGACGAGGATCAGGCTGCCAGCGGCGTGGAGATGTTGCAGAAGGCAATGGGCAAGTGCCAGCGCCACCAGCCTGGCTGGATCCTGCTGGGCCGCGTGGTCAAGGAGCGCGGCCACCCCGAGGAAGCACGTCGCTTCTTCATCAAGGCCCTCAAGCTCAACCCCGAGAACAAGGACGCCCTACGCGAGATGGAGCGCCTCAAGCGCGAAAAGGAGGGCACGTCTGGCGGCAAGGGAAAGGGCAAGGGCCTCTTCGGGCGCCTGTTCTCCCGGGGCAAGAAGGACAAGAAGAAGTCCGGCAAGAAGGGGGACTAGGCCGTGGGCTTGTACGAGAACACGGTCACCTACTACCTGCGCCCGATCCTGCCCCTGCTCGAAGACCCAACCATCACCGAGGTGTTGGTCAACGGCCCAGACGAGATCTTCGTCGAGGTCCGTGGGCGCCTCGAGCGGGTGGAAGACTGCTCGTTTTCGGGCCTCGAGGAGCTCCAGGCAGCCTGCACCAACATCGCCCAGTACAGCAACAAGGTCTTCGATCCCGAGCACCCCCGCTTCGACGGCCGGCTACCCGACGGAAGCCGCGTTCACTGCATCGGACCGCCGGTGGCTCCGTTCCTGGCCCTGGCCATCCGCAAGTTCACTCGGTCGAACATGGGCCCCAAGGAGCTGGTCGAGTTGGGCTCCCTGACCGCCGAGGCCATGGCGTTCCTGCGGTCCGCCATCCTCATGAAGCGCAACCTGCTGGTCTCCGGCGGTACCGGCTCGGGCAAGACCACCCTGCTCACCGTGTTGGCGCAGTACATCCCTCCGGGCGAACGCATCGTGATCATGGAAGACACCACCGAGCTGAACATCGACAAGCCACACGTGGTGCAGCTCGAGGCCCGCCTGCCCGACAAGCACGGTCGCGGCGAGGTCACCATCCGCCACCTGCTCCACTCCACCCTGCGCCTGCGCCCCGACCGCATCATCGTGGGCGAGGTCCGCGGCGGCGAGGCTCTGGACCTGCTCAACACCCTCAACTCGGGGCACGGCGGCACCATGACCACGCTGCACGCCAACAGCGCCATGTCCGCCTTGTCCAAGCTCGAGACCCTGGTGCTGTTCGCGGGCGAAGACCTTCCCATCCGCGCCATCCGCGGCCAGGTGGCCGACGCCGTGGACCTGGTGCTGCAGGTGGCCCGCTTCCCCGACGGCTCTCGCCGGGCCGAGCAGATCGCCGAGGTCTTCACGGGCCTGGACGAGCACGGCAACTACCGCATCAACACCCTCTTCCGCTTCGAGGGGCGCGGCATGAAGGACGGCGAGCTGCAAGGCGGCGTCGTGGCCACCGGGCGCCTGCCCAGCTTCTACAAGTCGGCGCTGGGCCGTGGTGTCAACATCGAGAAGCGCTGGTTCGTGCCCAAGAAAAAGAAGGCCTAGCGCCCCGGCGGTGGCTCGAAGCTGGGCTGGACCTCGCGCATCAGCTTGTCGTAGTAGTTGACCACCTGCCGGACGTAGTCGCGCTTTTCCCGGTAGTCGCCGGGGTAGAAGCTGCGCTTGAAGCCATAGATGATCAGATCGCGCAGGGCTTGGTTGGAGAGCTGGAGTTCTTCCATGGCCAGCTTGATCTCGTTGGTGACCGTGGTGTGGGAGACCAGCCGGTTGTCGGTGCACAGGGTGCAGGACAGGCGTGCGTCGAGCATCTGCTTCAGCGCGTGGTTGGCCACGGACTCAATCTCGGGGTTGGTCTGCAGGTTCGAGGTGATGCAGACCTCGATGGTGATGCGGCGATCGGCGATGAACTGGGCCAGCGCGCCCACGTAGCCCTCGGGATCGTAGACGTGCTTCGAGGTGATGAGGTCGGGCCGGAACAGGTGGTAGCCGTGCCCGATGCGGTCGGCGTGCAGCGCCGTGATGGCCTGGAAGATGGACTCGGGGCCGTAGGCCTCGCCGGCGTGCACGGTCTTCTTGAGGAAGTGCTCGTGGGCGTAGTGGAAGGCTTCCGCGTGGTCGACGCCGGGGTAACCGGACTCTTGGCCGGCCAGGTCGAAGGCCACGACCGGCAGGCCCATCTGGTCGCGCACCCGCACGGCGGTGTGGGCCAGCTGCAGGCTGGCGATGCCGAAGCGGCGCTTCTCCTCCATGTCGTTGGTGACCCGGAACAGGTGCCTGTAGTACCAGGAGAAGTCTGCGGTGAACATGCGCAGGGCGCAGACGATGATGCCGTACTCGAAGGGCGGCTCGCCCCGCTTGGCCACCGCTTCCGAGGCGCGGTGCTCGCGCTTGGCACGCTCGAGGCCGTTGTTGACCGCAGCGAGCACCTGCTCGGTGGTGAGGTTCTCGTTGACGTGAAGCTGCGGCGCGAGGCGCACCTCGAGGTAGCACACACCCTCGTCGATGTTGTCGAGGGCCAGCTCGTAGGCCGTGCGCTCGAGGGCTTCGGGATCCTGGAGCACCGAGCAGGTGTAGGCGAACCCCGCCAGGTACTCGGGGAGGTTGGCGTAGCTTTCCTTGAACACCAGCTCGTTCAGGCCCTCGGGGGTGTCGGAGGGCAGCTCTACGCCCCTGGTTCGTGCCAGATCGATGAGCGTCTCGAGACGCAGCGAGCCGTCGAGGTGCAGGTGGAGATCGGACTTGGGGAGCTTGCGGATGAGGTCTTCGGTGATCATGGGCGGGCATCTAACACTGCCCGCTTCCGGGGGAACACCCTGTTAGAAGCGGCGCTGACCCGGAGCACCCCGTGAAGACCACCCACCGCCTGCAGCTTGGCGACGCCCGCGATCTCGGCTTTCTGCCGGACGGATCGGTGCAGCTGGTGGTGACCTCGCCGCCCTACCCCATGATCGCCATGTGGGATGAGTGCTTCGAGTCCATGGACCCGGCGGTGGCACCCTTGCTCGCCGGGGAGCGAGGTCTCGAGGCCTTCGAGGCCATGCATCGCGCCTTGGATACCGTCTGGGCCGAGTGTTTTCGCGTGCTCTCCCCCGGCGGCTTCGTTTGCGTCAACATCGGCGACGCCACCCGCAGCCTGGGCGGTGAGTTTCGGCTGTTCCACAACCACGCCCGCATCGTGACGGCCTTGGTGGAGCTGGGTGCCACGGTGCTGCCCGACATCCTGTGGCGCAAGCCCACCAACGCCCCCAACAAGTTCATGGGCTCGGGCATGCTGCCGGCGGGGGCCTACGTCACCTACGAGCACGAGTACGTGCTGATCTTCAGAAAGGGCGGCAAGCGGGTCTTCCGCAAGGCAGAGGACAAGGCCTGGCGCCAGCGCAGCGCCTTCTTCTGGGAAGAGCGCAACCGCTGGTTCTCCGACGTGTGGATGGACCTGCGCGGCACCCGCCAGCAGGTGGGCAGCGCCGCCGAGCGGGACCGCAGCGCCGCCTTCCCCCTCGAGCTGCCCCGGCGCCTGATCTACATGTACTCGGCCCAGGGCGACACGGTGCTCGATCCCTTCGCGGGTACGGGGACCACGGCTGCGGCTGCGGCGGTGGCCGGTCGCTCCAGCGTCGGGGTGGAGCTGGCTACCAGCTTCGCCCCCTTAGTGCGGGGGAGCCTCGAGGGCGCCGTCCGATATGGCCCCGGGTTGGTGCGCCAGCGTCTGGAGGCCCACCGCGACTTCGTCATCGAGCGCCTCGAGGCCGGCAAGACCGTCAAGCACTTCAACCGGCCTCACGGCCTGCCCGTCGTCACGGGTCAGGAGCGCAAGCTCGAGCTGCTGGTGCCCATGGAGCTGTGCGAGGTGGACGAGCTGTGCTGGGAGCTCTCGCACGAACCCGTGGGGCTGGCGGAGCCCATACCTGGTTTCGTGGTCGAGGAGCCCGAGGTGGCGCCGGAGCCCTCGGAGGTGCCACAACCGGCGCGCGACGCGGAGCACGCGGTGGCCGAAACCTCCGAGTCCCCGGACGAGGGTCAGCAGCAGCTCTTCTAAGCCCCCGAAACGAACCGCCAGCGCCTCTCTCGGCCCACATCCCCCCCAGCGGTTCGTAATGCGAACCGTCAGCGCCTCTCTCGGCCCACATCCCCCCTAGCGGTTCGCAATACGAACCGATAGCGCCTCTCTCGGCCCACATCCCCCCCAGCGGTTCGCCCCGCGTCCTCCGGTCCCGTCATCCCCTCCTCTTGGCAGCTTCCAGCCGGATCTGTTCCGCTACCAGCTCCTTCAGGCGGAGGAAGCGCCGTGCCGCCGCCATGGCCGCCTCGTCGGGGGCGCTCCTGGCCAGCCGCCTCGCGCTCTGCGGGTCGATGTCCAGCGCCCAGCCCAACTCGCGCAGCGGCACGTTGGCCTGCTTCGCGAGGACACAGGCCGTTCGCCGCGCTCGAATGCACGGCCTGGAGGTGCCCCGCAGCTGGGGATCCGCCGCGCAGGCCATGGCGGCGGCTTCGACGAGTGCGCTCGGGCCCAGGGCGCGCAGCTGGGTGTCGGGTGTGGGGACCAGCGTGCGAGGTGGCAGCCCTACGTCCCGAAAGGCCTCGTGCAGGTGGAAGCGGGGCAGCGCGTCGCGGATGCGGAGATCGAGCCCGGGGATGTCCCTGGCCCCCACCAGGTCGAGGAAGCAGCCCCCACTCCACAGCGCCGAGTGGACGGGCAGATCGTGATGTGCGGGCTGGTCCAGGACGTAGCCGCGCGTGTTCTCCATGTGGTTGCGGCCATGGATCTCGCCGGTGTACATCGGCTGGGTGTCCACCACCGCCAGGCCGCGGAGGGAGCGCTGCAGTGCACGCGCCAGGACACCGCAGCGATGCCGGTCGCAGTACACGATCACGTGGGCGTGCTCGTCCACCACGCAGAACAGCACCAGCCATGGGCCGCAGATTTCGACAATCCTGCGCACGGCCCGACGCAGCAGGGCCTCGCCGGGGAAGAGGGGATGACGGCCTCTGGACTTCAGGGTGAGGTGCCATGGGCGCATGGGAAAGCTCCGCTGATGAGGGCGCTCTCTCGCTCACGCAAGGGACGTGCCAGCCGATTTGGCGCTTTCCACCGTTCGTGATCGTCGAAGTGTCAGAGAGTGGTCGACGAAATCGTCGAAAGTTCGACGCTTGTCGGGGCACGTGGCGATGGGGGCCGCTTCCCAGCCAGCGCGCATCTTCTCCCCCTGCCTGGAGGATCATGGCTGCTGGCGAGTGCTGGCGTGGCAGGTCAGTAGCAGCCGCCATCGTCGCAGGTGAAGGTCTCGTTGGCGCCGAGGTCGTCGAGGTACTCGCCGTAGCCCACCAGGTCGTAGGGGCTGTTGTCCGTGGCCCCTTCGCCCCAGTCCACGTCGGTGGAGGTGAGGGTGACGTCGCTGGAGCTGACGTAGACACCACCGCTGTCTCCTCCGGAGTTGCCTGTGATGGAGCCCTGGAGGATGTCGAGGGTGCCGCCGCCGCGGGCGTACAGCTTCAGCCCTCCCGTGGTGCCCGTGGTCGTGTTTCCGACGATGTCCACCTGCTGCAAGCTGGCCTGCAACCCTTGTGCTGAGTACACGCTGAGCCCACCCACCCCGTCGCCAGAGGTATTGTTCGTGAAGCTCGAGTCGGTGATGCTCAAGGTGCCATCGTTGGTCATGTGGGCGTAGAAGGCCCCTGTCCCGTCCTCTGCGCTGTTACCGTCGAAGCTGCTGTCGGTGATCTCGACCTCCTGTGTGCCGTCGCTGCTTGACGCCAGGAAACAGGCACCTCCGCCTTCGGTGTGGCTCTCGTTGCCCTGAAAGTCGGTCGCTTCCACCCTGAGCACAGCGTTGCGCCAGTCGTACCAGTAGATTGCACCCCCTCCCCACTCCGAGGCGTTGCTCGAAAACGAGCTATTCGACAGGAGGAGTTCCAGGTCCCCGAGGGCAAACAGGTCGATGGCCCCCCCCGACCAACCCGCCTCGTTCGACTCGAAGACCGTGCTCTCGATGACCACGGTGCTCTCGGTGTCGAAGTCGACGGCTTCGTCCGCTGAGTTGATACCCAGGGCACCGCCGTCGAAGCTGCCCAGGTTGTGCACGAACCGGCTCCCTGTGATGGACGCGTCCAGCCCCACGAGCGCGGAGGTTGCGTAGATGGCTCCCGCGTAACCAGCCCGGTTGTTCTCGAAGACGCTGGAGTCCACCTCCAGGTGCTGCACTCCGCCGCTCCCAGCATCGAAGTACACGGCCCCACCCCGGCTGCCGACCTGGGCCTCGCAGTCACCCACGTAGCAGCCACTGAGGGTGAGGTCCGCCACGTACACGTACACCGCGCCACCCCCGTCATGGGGATCCCTGCCATTGACGAGAGACAGGTTCGACAGCTCCACTGCGGCTCCGGCATGCACGTAGAGGATGCGCTGCTTCCCTTCGCCCGAGAGCAAGGTGTCCTCGTAGCTGCCACTGTAGGACTCGATGGTCACAGCCTGGATGGCGTTGACGTAGAGGGCCTCGGTGTGCGTCCCCGGGCAGACCTGTACGGTACCGTCGACCGCCTCTGAGTCGATGGCCTCTTGGATGGAAGAGAACTCCTCGCCTCCCGTGTTGGCTACGCCCACCACCCCGTCGCAGTCGTGATCGACGCCGTCGCAGTAGACGCCGGTTGCGCCGGGGTGGGTGCTGGCATCACCGTCGTCGCAGTCTCCATCTGCCGTCCAACCATCGCCGTCTTCGTCGAGCGGTCCCGTATCATCGGGGTGAGGACTGTCCGGGGAATCCCCCGTCTCCACAGTGGGCTCGGAGTCATCGGGAGGGCTCTCCGTGGGCGGGCTCGTGTCGCCTACCGACAGGCTGTCGTCGGGCTTGTTCTTGGTGCAGTGAACGGCCAGTAGAGCAACGACGGACAGGGTCCGGATGTTCATGCTTCCTCCAGCCGCATTCATCGGGAAGTGTGGCGTGTGCAATCCGCTGCGTCAACGAGCCTCGATCGGAGGTACCTACGAGATCGACGAGCCTAGGGGCAGGCGGGCGGCTTGGCCGTCAGCTCGTAGGCGATGTCGCAGACGTCGCCCTCGTTGCGGGAGAGGCTGCTCCACATTGTCTCGTCGCTCTGGCAGAAGATCAGGTCGGCGGCAGACTTGCCCCAGAGTTTGTCGACGGAGGAGTTGTCAGTGTCGCCGGCGAACAGGTAGTCGGTGCCGAGACCACCGCAGATCGTATCTGCGCCGTCGTCCCCGTACAGGAAGTCCTCACCAGCGCCGCTACTCAGGATGTCGTCGCCCTCGCCTCCGTGCTGTTCGTCTGAGTTCGAATCGCCGATCATCGTGTCGTTGCCTTCGTCCCCCCACATGTAGTTGATACCCGCCCCTCCTTCGAGCTGATCGTCACCAGCGCCACCGTAGATGTAGTCGTTGCCGTCCCCACCCTTGAGAACCTCGGAGTAGTTGGCATCCGAGCACTCCGAACCATGGATTTCGTCGTCTCCGTCCAGACCATCGGCAACCGCGCTGAGGGTGTGTGTGTCGCTTGACTGTAGATTGTTGCTTCCGCTGTCATAGGTGAAGTTGATGGTGGTGTCCCAGTCGGTCGCGGTGGTCTGCCAAGCCTTGATCAGCGTGATGGGACCGCCTCCGACAGCCTCGCTGTCATCCACCTCGCAGCAGAACTCCACGCCGTCTATCTCGCCCCAGGCTTCGTAGTCCTTGTCGCCGGAGTAGTCCTGCACCACCGTGACGAACGAGTCGGCGGCGTCGAGGTAGCAGGCCCAGGCGGTGCCATCGATGTGGCATACGTCGCTGCCGGGGTCATCGCAGTCGTCGTCATGGTAGGGACTGGGACAGGCCGCCTCTGCCTCCCATGTAGACAGGCCGAAGCCGAGGGTGACGGCGAAGATCGCCAGCGCGCTGAGGGGACGGGAATCGAAAACGGACATGGTATGGCTCCAGGTGGGGTGGTTGGCACTGCAGTCATGGGTCGGCCTCCCACGCCGGGAGCCTCCCCTTCGGTCCCATGCACGTTCGTGCCGTTGGCGGGGGGCGCTCAAGGGGAGCATCTACGACTTGCAGGGATGAAAATTGGTATTTCGCGTCACCGACGTGCTCAGGAGGATCTGGCCCAGGCGAAAAAACCGATTTCGCCACCGAGATCGTTTCGAACCTGGGAATTGCAGCGGGTACGAGCGGGGTCTGGATCGCCAGCCACTCAGGGAGAGGAATGGGAGCCCACCTCCACCTCCGAGCAGGAAAACAGCCACCATCGAATTTCCCCGGGGAAATTCCTCGGGGCGTCCGCCGATCCCCGTCAGCTCACGCACACTCCCCTTGGTGCCAGGCGATCAAGTCAAGGACCCGTTCGCGGTGGCTGGCGAGGTCTTTGGCCAGTCTCTCGAGGTCCTCGACGCAGAGGTAGCGGTCGACCTCGTGCGGGTCGATCTCTGCGTCTCGCAGGGCGATGGCAGCCTTGTTCAGGGTGCGGAGTCGTTTGATCCCCAAGGGGATGGTCTTGCGGCCGCGACGAGACGCGCTGACGGGGTGCTTCACGTGGTGCTTGGCGATCTCCAGCTCGAGCCTGTCGCGGGTCCAGCCCTGCCGTGCGGCCATCTTGGCCAGCTTCGAGCGCGCGCTCCACGGCTTGGCGCCCAGCAGGAGCTTGTGGTTGGCCAGGGTCAGGGCGTCGGCGACTTCCTGCGGCAGGCGCTGGTACTGCTCGTACACGGCCATGGCGAAGTGCAGGTAGTTGCGTGACAGGCATAGGTCCTTGCGCACCGCCAGGTCTTTGAAGGTCTTGTGCCGAGCCCCACGCTGGCGATAGCGCTCCAGGCTGGCCCCGAAGAACTTCCGCAGGATGTAGCGGGCGACCTCGAGGGCTGCGGCGAGCGCCTGGCTGTCTCGCACGCCGTTGAGGTGGTGCACGACCTTTTTCAGCAGCAGCTTGTCGGTCTGCCTCTCACCAGGAAGCCGTCCGTCCGTGTTGATTCTCTTGCTCCTGGCCTCCCTCGCTGAAGTCCGCCGGTGCACCGCACCACCCCACCTCTTCTTTCCCCTAAGGCTATACAGAGCCAGTCGACCACTCCCCAGGCAGCTCGATCATGCTCCGCACCTCGCTCCTCTCCGCCTTCCTGCTCCTCGCCTCCTCCACGGTGGCTTGGGCCCACGTGCCCCACGATCCCGCGTATTGGGTGGCGTTCCCTCCGGGTGAAGACCCCGGGTGGGTGGTCACCTGCCTGCCGGTGCACGTGCGGGACAGCCTGCTGCTGGTGCGCTCCGACAACGGGCAGGACGTGGACCTGCGCTACCTGATCGACAGCGACGAAGGGGTGAACGCTGCCGCCATGCTCGCTGCCGACCGCTTGGTGTTGGGCACGGCGGGCGAGGGTTTGTGGGTCAGCGACGACGTGGGCGACAGCTTCCAGGTCCATGCGGACATCGCCGCCGACGCCACCATCCACCAGGTGATCGCCTCGCCCGACATCCTCACGGACAACCTGGCGTTCGCCATCGGCATGGCGCCCCTTGACGAAAAGACCCAGCTGGGTCTCGTCTGGCGCAGCGAGGACGCCGGAGAGAGCTGGCAGCAAGTGGCCAGCCTGCCCGGGATCATCCCCTGGGACATCAAGCTCTCCCCCACCTTCGGGGTGGACAGCCGGGCTTTCATGCTCACCCGCGATGGCGAGGTCTACCGCTCGGTCAACTCCGGCGCGACCTGGATGCAGACGGGCGGAGTGACCGGTGGGGTGTACGAGGTGGCGGTGGGGCCCGAAGGCCGCGTATGGCTGGGTACCGCCACCCAGGGCCTGTTCCGCTCTGCCGACGACGGCGAGACCTTCGAGTCGATGGGCTACGACGACAAGCCCGTGGTCACGGTGGCTGAGTTCGAGGGCGACCTGGTGATGTTCACCTACTCGGACGAGGCGGTCTACGTCTCCAACGACGGCGGTGCGAAGTTCCTGCGGGTGGCGAACCACATCGAGGACGCCGCACCGGGCCAGCCTTCGGACGGCATCCACTACTTCGAGCTGCGGCAGGACGGGGACGGCACCATCTGGCTGGCGGCATGGGAAGGGCTCATCAAGTCCACCGACCGCGGTCAGAGCTGGCAGCACGTCGAGACCTACCTGCCGGAGGTCGTGCGCGACCTGGCCACGACCATCAACGCCGAGGGCAACCCCGCGGTGATGGCCTCGACCTTTGGTGGCGGCTCCTACCTGTCCGATCCCGTCGAACGCGAGGCCACCCCGTTGGGCTTCGACCTGGCCGAGCCTTTCTTCAAGCGCGTGGCCACCAGCCACGACTACGGCCGCGACCAGCTGTCCCTCATCTACCTGCTCACCTGGCTCATGGTGTCCGACGACTCCGACCAGAGCTGGACCCGCTACGCGGAAGAGGAGATGGGGGACTTCTGGGATCTGTCCGTGTCACCGAACTACACCGAGCGTCCCTTCATCCTGGCGGCGGGGAACATCGACGTGGGCGGTGGCTGGTGCACCAGCGACGACGAGGGGAGCAGCTGGGCGTGCCACGCTCCCGAGGCCGAGGTCAACTTCTGCTCCGCGTCCCACGTCTCCGATGGCTTCATCGACGACGGGCTGGCCTGGGTGGCCTGCGGTGACGTGGGTGAGGTCCAGACCACCTCGGACCACGGCGCCAGCTGGAGCCAGGTGACCGATCTGGGAGTCCCGATCTGGGGCCTGGGTGGCTCCCCTGGCGGCGCGAAGCTGTTCATGGCCAGCCACCAGGGCTTGTACGTCTCGACCGACGGTGGCGCCCCGGAGCTTTCGGCCTTCGGCGGCCAGAGCGTCTGGGACGTGGCGGTGTCCCCCACCTGGGACGACGCGAACGTGGTCTTCGCCCTGGTCGCCGACAGCGGCTGGTACCGCAGCACCGACGGAGGCGTCAGCTGGGACCTGCTGACCATGCCCAGCGACGATCCCATGATGACCGTGTCGCTTTCCCCCGACTACTCCTCGGACCGCACCCTGGCCGTGGGTGGCTTCGACGGCGCCTGGTACAGCGCCGACGGGGGCGAGAGCTGGGAACAAGCCCATGCCTTGGAGCTGCTCACCGACTTCGATCCCCTCTGGAGCTTCGACGCGAGCTGGAACCAGGAGGACGACGAGAGCGCCATCAACGCCACCCGCCAGATCTCCGTGGTGCCTGGTGCTACGGCCGAGCTCTCCTTCCGGGGCGTGGGCGTCGATCTGTACGCGGCGACGATGGCCGCTGGCGGCACGATGCAGATCGCCCTGGACGGCGTGGACACCGACACGGTGGACCTGTCGGGCGATACCGAGGGCCGCGTGGTGGTGTTCTCCGACCACGAGCTGAGCGACGGCTGGCACACCCTGGAGGTCACCTTGCTGGATGGCCTGGGGGTCGTGGACTCTGCGGTGGTCTGGCGGCTCGACTACCGAGAGGGTGGCGAGCAGGCCGACACGGGGCCCTTTGGCTCGGAACAAGAGACCGACCCCCCGATCGACGACACGGGCGACACCGACAACGCCGACGACACGGGCGACACCGGCAATGGCTCCGGACGCTGCCCCGGCTATGGCTGCACCGCTGGCGGTGCGGTCCGCGACCTGGCGCTCGTCTGTTTCGCTCTGGGCCTGGTCGCCTGGCGCCGCCGGTCCCGCGGTATGTTGCGGCCGAGATGACCGTGTTCAGCCGTCTGCCGCTGCTGGTTCTCGCCCTCGCGCTCCCCGCGGGAGCCCACGAGCCCCACGACCCTACCTACTGGGTGGCGTACCCGCCTGGGGACGACCCGTCGTGGCTGGTGGTCATGCTGGTGGAAGAACCCAAGCAGGCCGCCCTGCTCGTCCGCTCCCAGGACCGCCTCGAGATGGAGACGCTCTACATCATCGGCGGTACCAGGGAAGCGCCCACTGCCGCCATGACGAGCGACGAGCGGTTGTTGGTGGGCACCGAGGGCCACGGGCTCTGGGTCAGTGACGACGTGGGCGAGACCTATGTCGTCCACTCCGACATCCCGGCCGACGCCATGGTGCAGCACGTCGTGGTGGCCCCGGACGTGCTCGACAGCGGTGTGGCGGTGGCCGTGGGCTCCATGCCCGTCGGTGACGGGACCTTCGACGGTATCGTCTGGCGCACCGACGATGCCGGCGACAGCTGGCGGACGGTCGCTTCCTTCGCAGACACCACGCTGCTGGACGTCTCCTTCTCTCCCGACTGGGACCTGTCGGGGCGGATCGTCGCCGGCTCCGACGATGGCAACGTCTTCATGAGCGTGGATCGGGGCTTCAACTGGGGGCTGGCCGGCAGCGCCGGGCGACCTGTCTCCCAGACCGCCGCCGGAGACGAAGCCACGATCTGGCTGGCCACCGCCGATGCGGGGCTGATGCGGTCGCTCGATGACGGCGCGAACTTCGAGACCGTGGCCTTCCCGGGTGAGGCGGTCAGCGTGGTAGCCGACTTTGGTGACGGCTTGGTCATGGCCGCTCTGCCAGAACAGCGCGTGTTCGTATCCCACGATGGCGGCGGGAACTTCGACCTCTCGGACGCTGGGCTGGACAACGTCGAGACCGGCCAGCCCATGGACGGTGTCCACAACTACAGGCTGCAGCAGGGCGGCGATGGCACCATCTACCTTGCGGCGTGGGAAGGCGTCGCCTGGAGTGAAAACGAGGGAAAAAGCTGGGAAACGATGGAATCGTGCCCTCCGCGGGTCCAGCGCGGCGTGGCCACCACCTGGGACGAAGACGGCGATCTCGCCTTCCTCGGGGGTACCTACGGCGGTGGGCTCGAGCTGGTGACCCCTTCCAAGCAGCTGGCCCGCCCGATGGGCGCTGGGCTGTGGGGCGGCTTCATCAAACGCCTGGCGGTCTCCCACCACTGGGGCGAGGAGGGCATCGCCCACGTAAACCTGCTGCGCATTCTGCAGGACACGCAGGACATGGACGCGACCTGGTCCTTCTGGGGCGAGGAGAACATCGGGGATGTCTGGGACGTGATCACGACCCCCTCGGCCGTCGATCCCGGCTACCTGCTCGAGGCCGGCAACGTGCCAGATGGTGCGGGCTGGTGCTGGTCCGTCGAAAATGGCGAGGTGGACTGCCGCGAGCCCGAAGAGTTCACCGCGGTCTGCACCGCCGTGGGGCTCTCTCCCACCTTCGAGGACGACGGGCTGGCCTGGGTGGGCTGCGGCGACACCGGCCAGGTCATGGTCACCGATGGAACCCCGGACGAATGGGTGCTCACCGCCTACGTGGACAACACCATCTTCGACCTGGCCCCCACCGCAGGCGGCGAGCAGCTCTGGGTGGCCACCCACGGGGGCCTCTACCTGATCGAGCCCGATGCCGAGCCCCAGCTCGTGGCGTTCGACGGTAGCTCGGTCTGGGCCACCGTGGCCTCCGCCCAGGCCGATGGCAGCATCGAGCTCATCTCGTTGGTGGCCGAGGACGGCTGGTTCCGCAGCCCCGACGGGGGCCAGAGCTGGGAAACCCTGCCGCGCCCCACGCCGAGCCTGGGCTTCGAGATAGCACTGTCGCCCAGCTATTCGGACGACGGCACCTTCGCGGTGGGCAGCTTCGATGGCACCTGGTGGACCGAGGATCGGGGCCAGACCTGGACCCAGGTGCACGCGCTGGAGACCCTGGACGACGACAACCCCTTCTGGGATTTCTCCCCGTCGTGGAGCATCTCCTACGATGACGTGTCGTGGTACCATCAGGTCCGCACCTCCGAGGAGCAGAAGGCGGGCGCGAGCCTGAGGTTCCGAGGGATTGGGCTCGATCTCATCGCGCCCACGAGCGGTGAGGGCGGGCGTTTCTTCGTGAGCATCGACGGCGAGGATCTGGGGGAGATCTCCCTCGAGGGCGCCGAGGCCCACCAACAATCGGTCCTCGAGCTGAGGGATCTCGAAGACAGCTGGCACGAGCTGTCCCTCACCGTGTCCCAGGCCCCGGTCTCCATCGATGCCGCGCGGGTCTGGCGGCAGCCATGGTACCCCGACGACGGCGAGGACGACACGGCCGACCGCGGCGATGGCGATCCCGATGGCCGCTGCG
>CAZVHW010000020.1:0-2878 GCA_964626835.1 uncultured Enterobacterales bacterium | reverse complement strand
CGGTCTGTGGCTCGTCCCAGCCCTGCTCATGGGCCTGGCCCGGCGCCGCCGCGACGGTGGCCCGGTTTCCCGGTAGACCCCACCGCCATCCACTGCCAGACTGGCTCGATGCCCTCCGGGTGGCTAACCGCCCCCTGTCCTGTCTCCCCCAGGTGAGCCGTGATCCCGCTCCTCGCCCTCCTCGTTGCGCCCGCCTTGGCGCACATCCCGCACCACACGATCGACGCCTTGGCGGTGCCCGCGGACCTCTCGGCCAGCCAGCCGTGGTACGCCGTGCACACTCCGTACGGCGTCAGCAACCTCATGACCTCCCTCGGCGGTGTCTACCAAGGTTGGGAAGCGCTGGGTGGCGAGCCGATGGCCGACGTGCTCATCGGAGCGGCCATGCTCGACGACGGTACGGTGGTGCTGTTGTCCGAGGAGCACCTCTGGTGGTCCACCGATGCCAGCACCTGGCAGAGCGCACCCGCTCCCGAGGGCGCCGTCCAGCTGGTGGGTGGTGAAGAGGTGTGGGTTGGCACGGCGGGTGGCGTCTGGCGCGGCCTGCCCGACCAAGGGCTCGAGCTGTCCCTCGAGGACGTGGACGTCGCCTACCTGCGGTCCGGTCCGGCGGGGCTGTTGGCGGTGGCGGCCGGCGGCGCGGACTTGTACCAGCACGACGGTACCGAGTGGCGCGAGATCGCAGGGCCCGGCACCGACGTCATCTCGGGCGTGTCCGACCTGGGCTCCGTCTACGCCGGGGACACCCTGGGCGATGTCTGGCGTTTCGACGGCACGGAATGGACCCAGTGTGGCGACCTGCCCGAGGACACCTCCGGGGAGGAGTCCTACCCCCACGTCACCCAGATGGCCGCCGACGGGCTGCGGGTGTTGGCCGCGCCCGCGTGGAAAGGCCCCTTCGTCTCCGATGACCAGTGCGCCAGCTGGCAGGACCGGGCCGCGCCCCTCGAGGTGCAGTTCTCGCAGACCTCCATCACCGAGGCGTTTACCACCTTGTTGGCCGATGGAGACAGCTGGGCCATCGCAGGCTGGGACAGCATCGGCGTGACCACCGACGCGGGCCTCTCCTGGACCCAGGCCTACATCATGCCCCCCGATCTGACCCGGGACATCGCCTACTCGCCCACGTTCGAGGACGACGGCTACCTCTACCTCGGCCCCAACGGTGCGGGCGTCATGCGCAGCGACGACGGCTACCACTGGGACAGCGTCTCGGGGGGCCTGGGCTATCAGAACATCCAGCTGGTGATGTTCCCGCCCTGGGCGGCCGACACCGAGACCGTCTTCGCCATCTCGAACCACGACTTCTGGCGCACGGACGACGGCGGGGACGAATGGTACGAGGTGGTCAACCCTCACAGCTACACCTTCAACATCGTCTGTCTCGAGAGCCCGGAGCGCATCTGGATCTTCGGGCGAGCCACCGGTGGTGCCGAGTCCACCCAGCTCTCCCAGTCCACCGATGATGGGCAGACCTGGGACCGCATCGAGGGCATCGACCAGGCGCTCGAGGAAAGCACGCCCTACCACGCCGCCGAGACGCCCTCCGGCGAGATCTGCATCACCGCCAACAACCCCCAGGCCGTGGTGTGCTCCACTGGCGGCCAGTCAGCGTGGGCCAAGACCTTCTCCGGCAGCGGCGAACGTGTCAGCGACATCTTCGCGTGGCCCCCGTCGTCGCCCACCCGAATGGTGTTCGCGGATGACGCGGGCGTACTGATCTCGGACAACGATGGGCAGAACTGGGACCGCGCCCAGCTCATGCAGGACGACACGCCCTACGCCCTGGTCCAGGCCGACGACGGCACGTTCTTCTTGGCCACCACCAGCGCAGCCCTGCTGCGCAGCGTCGATGGTGGCGAGAGCTGGCAGGACCTGGGCATTCGTTACCCCGCGCAGGTCTTCGTCATGGCGGCGCGCCCCGACTTCGCCAGCCAGGCCGAGCTGATGGTGGGCACCCACGACGGCACCTATCTGCTCATGGACGCTGCGGGAGAGGCCCCCGTCAGCCAGCGTTTCGCCGCCTACAACCTGGTGGACAACGACAGCACCTACCTGCACTGGGCTGACAACCCGGCCATGCGCGACTTCGACGGCGCGGTCATGGACCATCTGCAGCCCTTCGACGCCGGCACCTCCGTCACCGGCGGCCTGCGAGGCGACGTGGTGCGCGTCATCGGCCTGTCCGACGGGGCCAGCTTGGTCCACCTCGAGATCGACGGTGTGCTGGCCGCGGAGATCGGCGACGACGTGGCCGACGTTCCCACCATGCTGGCCGAGGTCCAGGGGCTGGGAGAAGGCTACCATCGCGTGGTGCTCACCGGCATGTCCGGATCGGGCTTCGAGCTGGACGCCATCGAGAGCGGTGACGGTCAGGTGGTGCTCGACTACGGAGAAGAGACGGGCGACACCGACACCGACACCGACACCGACACCGACACCGACACCGACTCCGACTCCGATGCCGACTCTGACACCGACACCGACACCGACACCAACACCGACACCGACACCCAGCCCGTTGGACGCTGTGACAACTACGGCTGCTCCAGCGTGGGCGCCGCGTCGGGTCTCTTGTGGTTGGTTGCCATCCTGGGACTCACCGTTCGGCGGCGCCGCGAAGCCTGATCAGTCCCACTCCACCAGCACGGCTTCCCACTGGCCGTCGCCGTCGCTGACGGAGATCCAGGCGCCGGTGCTCACCGCAGCGAGGCTGTCGGCGTGGGCGCGGTCGGTGGCTTGGCAGCTGGACTTGGTCTCACCGGCCCGTAGGCGGCACAGCTCCACGGCATCCACGTCGTCCAGGTGAGCCCAGTACAGGTAGCCGTTGTCCGACCAGTCCGGGGCGACCTGGGGAAGCACCCTGCCTTCGCTGTCC
>CAZVHW010000019.1:17772-31020 GCA_964626835.1 uncultured Enterobacterales bacterium | reverse complement strand
AACGTCTGGTCTTCCTCGCCCATGGCCAGCACCCGCAGGGTGTCCCAGGACAGCTGCGCCGTCTGCTCGAGCTCCCAGCCGCTGATGCCCTCGAAGGTGTCGCTGGGCTGGTGATAGTCTGAGTGGGCTCCGACGGTGAACAGGAAGGCGATGGGCACGCCCGCGTACTGGAACCACGCGTGATCACTGTTGGTGCTGGCGCCCAGGGGCGTGACAGGGAAGTCTTCCGACGCCTGGGTGACCAGCAGGTCGTACATCCACTCGGAGCCTTCGTCGGTACCACCGAAGTCGAGAACACCGCTCTCGTCACCGGCACCCACCATGTCCAGGTTGAGCATGGCCACGGTGTCATCCAGGGCGAAGGGAGGATCGATGACGTAGTACATGGACCCGACGAGGCCCAGCTCTTCGGCATTGAAAGCCGCGAACACCATGGTACGGGCTGGCTGCACGTCCCAATCGGCGAACAACTCAGCCAGCTCGAGCACCACCGAGGTGCCCGAGGCGTTGTCGTCGGCGCCATTGTAGATGTTTCCGGCACCGTCGGTCCCGAGGTGGTCGAAGTGGCAGCCGACCACGATGATCTCGTGGCCGATGTCGGGATCTGCGCCCGGGATCTGCGCCAACAGGTTGGGGACGGAGACCGAATCCACCGCGGTCTGGGCGAGCACGCTGGCGGTCACACCCGTGGTGTGGGTCGAAGGCTGCAAGGTGGCGTCGATCTCTTCCTGCCAGGTCCGAAGGTCTGGCACGTGGGCCTCGAGTACGTCGCGATCCACGAACAGGGCCGGGAGATCTTCGTGGTAATACTCCTCGGTGATGTTACCCGGCTCGGCGAGTGCGTCGGGATGGGTGAAGTCGGTGAACAGCAGCATGGCGCTGGCGCCGTGAGCAGCGGCGTTGGCCGCCTTGTAGCCGAAGGCGAACAGGTCGCCGTCCTGGGCACCCGCTTCGTTGACCGGGCAGTAGTCACCGATGTCCCAGTCGTCGGTGGGCCCGTGGCGAGCCACCAGCGCCACACGGCCCGTGACGTCCACGCCTTGGTAGTCGTCGTAGCCGGCGGGATCGAGGGGGCAGCCGGGGTATTCCTCGACGTCGAAGGCGGGAACCGTGAGCCCGTAGCCGACGAAGACCAGCTCGGCTTCGACCTGGCCCGCACCGGAGTAGGTGAACAGCTCGAAGTCCTGGCCTGCGGTGTAGTCCACGCCATCCAAGGCCAGCTCCGAGGGACCGGTGACCGTGTAGCGCTGCAAGGGGAAGTGGTGGCGGAACCCACCGTCATCCCCCGCCCCCTCGAGGCCCAGCGCAGAGAAATGCTCCTCGAGGTAGAGCTCGGCCAGGACTCCTCCGTCGGTGCCCGGCTCCCGCCCGCCGTACTCGTCCGAGGCCAGGATCTCCACGTGATCGAGCAGCCGCTGGCTCTCGGCCTCGGGTACGACGAGATCGCCCGTATCGGGGACCTGGGTGTCGCTGTCGGGATGGCAGCCCAAGACCAAGGACGTCGCGGCCGAAAAGACGAGGGTGCGGTGAAGGCCCATGATGGCTCCCGGTCTAGAGCAGGGTGTTGCCATCGGCATCCTTGGCGTGGCCCATGCCGATGATCACGAAGTCGATGAGGGCCCAGATGCCACAGCCACCGCCCGTCAGCAGCTTGACCACGCCCAGGCCGGTGTAGCCCAGGTAGAAACGATCCACCCCGAAGGTGCCGAGGAAGAGGGAGAGCAGAAAAGCAGTGCCCTGGCTGCGGGTTGGCCGACCGACGGTGGGCCGCGCGAGGACCTGACCGCTGGCGTCGGTCACACCGCCCACACCGATGAGGATGAAGTCCACGATGTACCAGATTCCGCAGCCGCCACCGGTGAGGAGCTTGGCCAAGCCCAGCCAGATCTGGCCCATGTAGAACCGATCGATACCCAGGGTACCCAGGAAGTAGGAGAGGAGAAAGGTGGTCCCCTGGTCGCGTGCGGCCATGTCGTCACTCCTTGGCGGTCATCCGCCGGACTGCGTCCAGCTATCGCGCTGGCTGCAGCGCGGTCGAGCCGCGAGCGAACGGTCCGTTCAGGGCCTGGGCAGCGGGGGTCCCGAGGCCGGCTTGTCGGGTTCCTGGGGACCTGGCCGCCGCAACCGACGGGGGCCGTGGCCTTCGGGGACGTGCTTCGGGCTCAGGCTGGGCCGCTCCCGATCCGGAGCGCGGCATCCCCCCGCGTCGACGGACAAGTCGAAGACCGCCAGCTCCTCGCCACGGGCTACGGGTGGGCCGAAGCAGGCAGCTAGCCAGTGCGCCTGCTTGACCGGCTGGGTGTAGAACGGCAAGTGCAGCAGCAGGTGGGTGAAGCCATCCTCGAGCAAGCGCGCTCGGACGTCCTCGTCTACGCTGCCCGCGACGCGGAGGGACCAGGTGGCGTCCAGAACGAGCTCCCCGGGCTGGTGGGCGGCGAGAAGGGTGCTGGTCAGGGCGGTGGGCTGACCGTGCTGCATCTGGGCCAGGGTGGTCTGGTCGCGCCAGCCGAGCTGACCGGGGGCGGGGCGCGGCGTGACGTGAGGGAGCTCGAGCACCGCTCCGACGCCATCGAGCGCGAGCAGGGGGTTGACATCGGGAAACGGACCGTGGTGCAGGGGCCAAGCCAGGGGCGCACACAGCAGCAGGTCCGCCACCACCACCAGCGCCACCGCGCCACCGGTCACCCACACGCGCCGTCCCACCCCCACGGCCCACTGCGCCACCAGAGGAGCGAGCAGGAAGCTGGCCACCGCACCTGCACGATCCCAGCGGGTGAGCCTCCCGAAGAAAGAGGGCACCGCGGCCATGAGCCAACCCGCGGGTGCCATGACCACGCCGTCGCCCAGCTGAACCGCTTGACCACGAACGTAGAGCCAGGGGCCCAGAGAGAGGAAAGCGAAGGCCAGAGCTCCCGCCAACCAGGGCCACAGGCGCCGATTTCTGGCCAAGGCCACCACCGCGAACAGCAGGGTGGCGAGGCCGAGGTAGGCGGTGTGAGACATGTCGGGCCGCCCACCCGTGAGCTGCATGGGCAACCAGGGGTCCAGCAGGTCGGCACCGTGGTGCAGCAACCCGCGCCAGTTTCGCTCCTCCTCCCACACCGGTGGCAAGCCCGCGCGCGCACCGCTGCCTGACATCGTGTCCAGACGCTGTGTGAGGGTGGCCCAGGCCAGGGGGAGGCAGGCGAAGAATCCCCCAACCAACACGGCCACGGTGAGACCCGCTCGTTTCCAACGCCGCGCGACGACAGCGGCCAGCAGAACACCGAGGTCCAGCAGCCCAGCCCAGACGCCGTTGTAGGGCCCCGCGTGCCCCGCCGCGGCCAACGCAGCCAACGCACCGAGCCCCCACCACCAGCCGCGGCCGTCCAGAAACCCAAGCAGGAGAGCGAGATGGATGGCAACCCAGCCCACGACGAACGCTTCGGTCGTGCCCTCGAAGGTACAGGCCAGCAGTGTGGGGCAGGCCATGCCCACCAAAGCCCCCAACCACGGCGCCCCACCCGCGCGTCTTGCCAGCAGAGCGCAACCCACCCCTGCCAGAACCAGCCCCGAATACAGCACCAGGTTGTAGCCGGCTGCGACACTCCACAGGGATCCCAGGGCGAAGCTGGGCAGGTTGGCGGGATCCACGAGCACGAAGCGCACCCCGTCGGGCCAGGCGGCCAGCTTTGTGTCCACCACCACGGGGCTGCGCTCCACCAACGCCGCCCACAGCCCCCAGGCGTGGACCCCCGCTTCCTGGTAGCGCCAGCCCAGCAGATCGGTTCCGAAGACCAGGGGTAGTGGCCAAGCCAGTCCCAGCGGAGCCAGGACGATCAGCGCAAGGGTGGCCCACCAGCTGCGCGCAGAGGCGGTGCACAACGGTTCGTCAGGCCCGCGGTTCCGGTCAGCGTCGGATGAGGATGTCGACCCAGGCATAGCCCCAGTTGTCGTCGGTGGTGCAGTAGAAGACACCCTCGAGCATACCAACCCGGATGGTGTCCGTGGACTCCGTGCGCGCGATCACGAAATCATAGCCCGTGGTCAGGTAGGTGGTGTCGCCCGAGTAGTCCATGACGGAGTTTCCACAGTAGGAGCCACAGCTGGCATCGGGCAGCCCCCAGTCCTCCGAGCCAAACTGGAAGGTGATGGGGTTCGAGGTCGGGATGGCCGTGGGGTAGGTGCAGTCTGCGGTGGTGGAGCCGGAGTCGTAGCGGAACATCACCTCGCTCCAGCCGAACCCCGCGCTGTTGTGGTACTGGGTGTCGTAGCTGGTGCCCCACACCTGCACCGCCGTGGAGACCTCGAGCCAGCCGCCGCCATCGGTGCTCATCTCGCACTCCCACCAGTAGCCGTCGTCCATGTAGTAGGAGCCGTCCGCCGCACTGGGGTTGTCGGCCAGCGCGTCGCTGCAGTCCTCGGCCGGGCAGTCCTCGGCGGTGCCCAGCACACCGTCGTTCACGGCGCCGTCGCAGTCCTGGTCTACCAGATCGCAGACCTCGGCCTCACCCGGGCTGACGCCAGCGTCGCCGTCGTCGCAGTCACCCCCTACGGCGACGTAGCCACTAGAGGCGTCGCAGCCGACATCGGTGACGCTGTCGTCACCGTAGCCGTCTCCGTCGCCGTCTTGGTACCAGGTGGGTGCATCCAGGGCGCCGTCTTCGTCGATGGTGCCGTCGCAGTCGTCGTCCTCGTCGTTGCAGTATTCGTCGGCCCCCGGGTAGATGTCGGCGTTCACGTCGTCGCAGTCACTCCCGTCGGACACGTAGCCAGAGGGCTGGTAGCAGGCGGTCGTGGCAGCCCTGGGGCTCCCGTAACCGTCGCCATCCGCGTCGAGGTACCAGCGGCTGGCGTCCAGGGCGGCATCCTCGTCGATGAGGCCATCGCAGTCGTTGTCGAAGCCGTCGCAGTACTCGTCGGCGTCGGGGTTGATGTCGGCTTCGCCGTCGTCGCACTCCTCGCACGCCGCCCAGCCGTCGCCGTCGCTGTCTTCGTAGCCGACGTGCCCGTCGCAGTCGTAGTCGTTGGGTTCGCTGCAGTCGGTCTCGGCGGCGCCCGGGTGGTAGGTCGTGTCGCCGTCGTCGCAGTCACCCCCGTACTCAACGTAGCCGTCAGGGGCGGTGCACGCGCTCACGACATCGTCCGAGTCGCCGTAGCCGTCACCGTCGCCATCGCCGTACCAGTCCGTCAGCAGCCCCTCGTCCACGTCGCCGTCGCAGTTGTCGTCGATGTCGTTGCATTCTTCGGGCGCCGAGGGGTAGACCTCGGCATCGCTGTCGTCGCAGTCGGTTCCGAAGGGGGTGTAGCCGTCGGGGCTGTCACAGGCCTCGGTGGTGGCGTCAGGGTCGCCATACCCGTCCTGGTCCGCGTCCCGGTACCAGGTGTCCGCGACGCCTTCGTCCACCAGTTCGTCGCAGTCGTCGTCGATCTCGTTGCAGACCTCCTCCTCGCCGGGGTTCACGTCCGGATCGAGGTCGTCGCAGTCCTCGTCTTCGAACCAGCCGTCGGCGTCAGCGTCCACCCGCTGCTCGCCGGGCCCGGTGTCATCCTTCGGATCGAGCGACTCGGTGGGGCAGCCCAGCCCGAAGAGGAGGGAGGAGACGAACAGGAGTCGGAGACGGATCATGGGGCCTCCAGCGCGAGGGTCCGACGGCAGACGACAATAACGAGGCATGGCTCTCGCAACATCGTCAACCGTAACTCACGCCAGAGTCACGCGCGACGGGAAATCGACCCGGGGGGCCTAGCCCATGTCTCCGTCGACCTCTTCGTAGGGCACCAATTCGTCCACCACCAGCGCGCAGTCCACGAAGTTCCAGGTGGGGGCCTCCGCGCTGCCCGTCCAAGCGTCGGCGAACAGCTGTTGGATGATCTGCTCGACCTCTCGAAGCGCGTCGAGGTCCTCGAAGACCTCGGGATCGTAGGTCCCCAGGGCGGAGTCTACGCGGTCCAGCAAGTTCTGGGCGTCTTCCGCGAGGAACGCGGCCAAGTCGTGATTGTCCACCACCAATTCGACGTGGTAGTCCAGCCAGCCACCGCTTTCCAGGAAGTAGAGCGTGCGCGAGCCCGCCTCGGGCATGACCACGTTCCAGGTCTCCTGGGGCACGGTCATGTCACCGCCGATGTCGGTCTCCGTGAAGATCTCCTCGCAACCGGGAGCGCCGACCACGGCCACGAGCATGCCGAACAGGAGCAGAGCCGGACGCCTGGAAGGCCGAAAGGTGTCGCGAGAGGGGTAACCAGGCTGGGCTTGCTGCTCGATCTTCTGGCGCTTCATGACAGATCCTCGAAAAAAAAGAAATCGAAGTGCGAACTGGGTGTCGTCGTACGCGGGAGCTTGCAAGGGCCGTGCCCAGTCCCTACCACGCCGTCGCCAAGGTGATCATGTCCCAGATCAACCGCCGCATCTCGAGCGGGAGGACCTCCGATCCACGACATCGCTGCCATGATCGGGCGGCCCTGGAGGCTCGCCTCTGATTCCAGCTGGTACACTGCCGCCACCCAAGGGAATCAACCGGAGAAAACCATGAAACACAGGCTCTACCGCCTGGCCATGTTGGCGCTGGCCCCCATGATCGCTACCGGCTGCGGCAAGGACGACACGGGCACCAATCCCGAAGGCGATGCCGACACCGACAGCGACAGCGACAGCGATGCCGACACCGACAGCGACGCCGACGCCGACTACGGCGCGCCCTCCATCCGCTACCTGCTCTCCGGATCGGTCACGAACGCCGCCACCGGCGCACCAATCCAGGGCATCGAGCTGGACTTCCAGGGATGGACCGCCGACTCCACCAAGGAAGGCGTCTGGTCCATGGACACCGCCGGGGTCGACTACTGCGGCGACAAGTGCCTGCTGAACGCCGCCGATGTCGACGGCAAGGACAACGGCGTGTTCGAGCAAGCCCAGGTCACCCTCGATCCCACCCAGACCACGGGCCACGATCCCCACGAGGGCACCTACGAGCAGTTCGACATCGCGGTGCAGATGAACCGCCTGGACAGCGAAGACACCGCAGTGCCGGTCGAAGAGCCCTAGCCTCCAGGGACGAGACCGGGGATTGAGCGAGGTCCACCCCCGAGGAAGGGGTGCGGGATTCTCCCGATATGGGTACACCTCGTGCCAGCCCTAATGTATGCTGCGCGAAGCCCATTACCGGTCACCGGTCAGAGGAGCACCATGGAAGTCAGGATCTTCGGCACTCGCGGGAGCCACTGCTGCAGCGGCCAAGACTACGTCAAGTACGGAGGGCTCACCTCCTGCGTGGCCGTCAAGACAAAGAAGTTCTGGATCATCTTCGACGCCGGCATGGGCCTGGTCGAGGCGGGCAAGCACATCGTGGCTGACCCCGACGGCGTCACGGACATCTTCATCTTCCTCTCCCACCTGCACAACGACCACATCGAGGGCATCAACTTCTTTCCGCCGCTGTACATGGGCAACTTCAACATCCACATCAGCGGCTTCGGCGAATCCAGCGAGGTGCTGCTCGAGCGCATCTCTACCACCTTCTCGCCGCCCTACTTCCCCCTGGCTCTGGGCGAGCTCAAGTCCCAGCTCGAGACCACGGTCATCGGTGAGGACGAGGTGATCGTGTTCGACGATGACGAGGGCAGCTGGCTGCTGCGCAACGTCTTCCGGGATCCCTTCGCCAAGGGACACTTCTCCGTCTCGAACTGGTACCACCCCAGCCACCCCCGAGACGGCGTCCTGCTGTTCAAGCTCAACTATCAGGGCAAGGTCGTCATCTACGGCACCGACCTCGAGCTTTACGGTGGGGGTCGCGACCGCCGCGTCGAGCGACTCTGCCAGGGCGCCCAGGTGGCCATCCTCGACGCCCAGTACAGCGACGAGAAGTACTTCGATCCCGGCTACGTGGTCCAGGGCTACGGCCACTCTTTCCACTCGGCCGTCCGCGGACTGGCCGAGCGTGTAGGCATCAAGCACCTGCGCTTCTTCCACCACGACCCCTCCGCCACCGACGCCGAGCTCGACGCCGTGGACGCCGAACTCAAGCAGTCCAGCCCCGACTGGGGCGTCGCCTACGCGGGCGAGATCATCGAGTTCTAGCGCTCCACCACCATCGACACGCCCATGCCGCCGCCCACACACAGGGTGGCCAAGCCGTGGCGGCCGTTGCGCCTGGCGAGCTCGTGCACCAGCGTGCAGAGGATGCGGGTGCCCGAGGCGCCGATGGGGTGACCCAGCGCGATAGCGCCACCGTTGACGTTGGTGATGTCCATGGGCAGCTCCAGCTCGCGGGTCACGGCCAGGGACTGGGCGGCGAAGGCCTCGTTCGCTTCGATGAGGTGCATGTCGCCCAGGCCCAGCCCCGCGATGCGGAGGGCCTTGCGGGTGGCGGGTACGGGACCTATGCCCATGATCTTGGGCTCGACACCGGCGGTCGCGTAGGCGCGGATGTAGCACAGAGGCTCGATGCCCAGCTCGGCAGCCCGAGCTCCCGACATGACCACCGCGGCCGCGGCGCCGTCGTTGATGCCCGAGGCGTTGCCAGCCGTGACCGTGCCGGTCTTGGAGAACGCCGGACGCAGCCTGGCCAGCCCCGCCAGCGTGGCGCCGAAGCGGGGGTATTCGTCGGTGTCGAAGACCGTGACCTTGCCGCGGCGGCCCCTGACCTCGACCGGGACGATCTCGTCGACGAAGCGCCCGGCCTTGATGGCAGCCTCGGCCTTGTTCTGGCTACCCACGGCGAACTCGTCCTGCAGCTCGCGGGTGAGACCATACTTGTCGGCAAGGTTTTCGGCCGTGGTACCCATGTGGTAGTCGTTGAAGGACTCCCAGAGGCCGTCGCGGATCATCAGATCCTCGAGGTCGGCGTGACCCATCCGAGCGCCCCAGCGGGCCTTGGGCATGGCGTACGGGGCCTGGCTCATGTTTTCCATGCCACCGGCGACGATGATGTCGGCCTCTCCAGCCTTGATGAGGCTGCCTGCCAGACCCACCGTGCGCAGACCCGAGCCACAGACCTGGTTGAAGGTGAAGGCGGTGGACTCGACCGGCAGGCCCGCGGCGATGGCGGCCTGGCGAGCCACGTTCTGGCCCTGACCGGCCTGAAGAACGCAGCCCATCATCACCTCGTCCACCTGGCTGGGCTCGACACCCGCTCGGGAGAGGGCTTCGCGGATGACGAGGGCACCCAGGTCCTTGGCGGTGACGGTCTTCAGGCTGCCACCATAGCTGCCGATGGGCGTGCGAACGATGCTGGCGATCACGATGTCCATGGTGTTCTCCGAGAACGAAATCGAACGAGAGGGAAGAGGGAGTCTAGATGCGCTCGACGATCATGCTGACCGACTCGCCGCCGCCCAGGCAGAGGCTTGCCATTCCGTAGCGCTTGTCGTGTTGGCGCAGGGCGTGCAGCAGGGTGACCATGAGCCGAGCGCCCGAGGCGCCGATGGGGTGACCCAGTGCGACCGCGCCGCCGTGGAGGTTGACCTTGTCCTCGTCGATGCCCAAGGTGCGGAGGATGGCCACCGAGCTGACCGAGAAGGCCTCGTTGATCTCGTGGATGCCGATGTCGGACTCTTCGAGACCGGCCTTGGCGAGCACCTTGGGGATGGACTGGATGGGGGCCACCAGGACGTCCTCGAGAGGCACACCCGCGGCGCCCTGCGCGACCACGCGGGCCATTGGGGTCAGCCCGTGCGCGAGCGCCACGTCTTCGGCCATGAGCAACACCGCGGCGGCGCCATCCGAGATCTTGGAGGCGTTTCCAGCGGTGACGCTGCCGCCCTTCTCGAAAGCAGGGCGCAGCTTGGCCAGGATCTCGAAGGAGGTGGGCTTGGGGGTCTCGTCCTGGTCGAAGATGGTGACCTTGCCGCGGCGGCCCTTGATCTCGACAGCCACGATCTCGTCCACGAATCGGCCCGCTTCCTTCGCTGTCAGGGCCTTCACGTAGGAGTCGGCGGCGTAGGCGTCCATGTCCTCGCGGGAGACCTCGAACTTGTCCGCGACCAGCTCGGCCGTGATGCCCATGTGGAAGTCGTTGACCTTGTCCCACAGGCCATCGTGGACCATGGAGTCCAAGAGCTGGGTGTGGCCCATACGGGCGCCCGTGCGCGCCTTGGGCATGATGTAGGGGGCCAGGTTCATGTTCTCCATGCCGCCGGCGGCCACCACGTCGGCGTCCCCGCAAGCGATGGCTTGGGCGGCCAGCATGATGGACTTGAGCCCCGAGCCACAGACCTTGTTGACGGTGAATGCTCCGCCCTCTTGGGGCAGCCCGGCCTTCATCATGGCCTGGCGGGCAGGGTTCTGGCCGAGGCCGTGGGGCAACACGTTGCCCATGATGACCTCGTCCACAAGGGACTTGTCGATCCCCGCACGGTCGACCACGGCCTCGAGGACGACGGCGCCCAAGACGTCTGCCGGTGTGGTCGCGAGGGTACCGGCGAAGTCGCCGATCGGCGTGCGGGCGGCGCTGACGATGACGACGGTGCGCATGGGAGGGTCCTTGGTCGAGGGTTTCAGGCGTTCAGAGGCGAGGAAGGACCGGCCTCCTATCGCGAGTCAAATGGGCCTGCTACGACGGGGATCAGCTCTTGGGCGACCCTCCGTAGCGCGGGAGTTTTTGCGTCGCAACATAATGCCTGCTGCGCCGCGTCACGATTCAGGGAATCGGCTCCGGATAACCATCCTCCGGGTCCACGACCCGCCGCCAGAGCCCGTAATCACCCCCGCTCGACACCAATTCCCAGCTGGCGTCCAGCTGCTCGAGCACCGCATCGTCGCGCAGCACCAGGAGGTGATCCACCCAGTCCAGCGTGATGGGCCAGGGGCCCTTCCAGCCGTAGGGGGGTTCGCCCTCGTGGTAGGTCTGCATGGTGGCCCAGAGCACCCGTCGGCCGGACAGTGCTGCGATGAGCCGGTAGTCGGTCAACACGCGGGCGTCGGCAGGAACCCGTGCCACCAACAGATCGATGGCCTCGACCTCCACCGAACTCCCAGCCTCGCGGTTGCGCTGCCAGAGCCCCTCCTCGAGCCGCTGGCGCTGGTGGTGGAAAGCGAGGGCCGAGGCCAGGATCATCGCGACCACGATCAAGGCCTGTGTCTCGCGTTGATGGCGTCGACCCAGCTTGTCCAGCACCCAGGCCCAGCCCATGACACCGCCCACCGCCAGGAAGGGCAACAGGGCGTGCCGCAGGTAGGGATAGGTGCCCGTGAAGGCGTGCCATTCCCGGTGGGTGTCCAGCATCAGGAAGCCCACCTGGGGCAGCAACATGAGCAGCATGGTCGGGCAGAGCACCACGGTGCCGAAGCCACCGGCCAGCAGCAACGCCAAGTGCCGCACCCGGTCGTGGGTGAGCGCCTCGGGCACGGGCGGGGCAGCCCCGAGTCCCTGGAAGAAGGTCGTAGGGTTGAAGTGGAAGAAGAAGTTGCCCTTGAAGGCCAGCAGAAAAGCCAGCCAGGCGAGCCCGACGCCGAGCAGGATCAAGGCGTCGCTGCGGCGGCGCTTGCCAAACGGCAACACCAGCACGACCACCGCGAGCATGGGCAGGAGATAGCCCGATTCTTCGCGTGCACCCGCCACGATCAGGGCTCCGAACACGAGCCGCCAGCGGCAAGGACGAGCGAGGCCCCAGAGGAGGAGCATGAAGCCCGGGATGAAGAAGACCACCGGCCGGAAGTCGGCCAGCGCAGCGGTCTGCGCAGGTAGCCAGACGAGCCAGGCCACGGCTGCACCGAGCCCAAACCAAGTGGAGCCCGTGCGGTCCCGCGCGAGCCCCGCGAGCGGCACGGCGGCCAGACAGACCGCCGCCACGTTGAAGAACAGCAGCGTCGAAGCTTCCGGCCGCAGCATGAAGATCGGCAGCAACGCCGCGAAGATCGGATGGAAGTGAACCATCTCGAAGAAGCCCGTGGGCTCGAGCAGCAGCGGCGAGGTCCAGGCGCGGCCTTCGGAGGCATTGAACAGGATCTGGGTGAAGAAGGCCAGATCGTGAGCCCACTGCACCTGATGCGCAGCCCAAGCCTGCCACGCCCGCATCCCCAGGCCATACAGGGCGGCCAGTGCGAGCAACCAGGGAGCGTGCCGGATGAGCTTGTCGCGCATGAGGTAGGGACTATCCGCCCAAGGAGCCCAGGGCGGGTGCAAGAAATCCGGGGCCCAGGCGTAGAGGGAAAGCACGGCGGCGCAGCGGCCCTGCTCGCTTGCCGTGCCTGCCAGGAAGAGCTAGGGTCAAGCGACCAACAACCTACCAAGCGACTCCTCCAAAAAACAGGAGTCCAAGCAGTTTCCGGAGCGTCACATGGGTTTCTTCGATCGAATCGGCAATCTGTGGAAGGGCTTCTTGAGCCTCTGGGTATCCGACATGGAAACCCGCAACCCCGAAGCGGTCTACGAGTCCGCAATCGAGGAACGCGTCAAGAAACACCGCGAGCTCAAGAAGGCGGTCAGCGGCATCGTCTACCTGCGCAACAAGCTGTCCACCGAGCTCGAGACCAAGGAGCGCGAGCTCCGGGACTGCAACGTCCAGATCCCCGTGGCCATCGAAGAAGGTGAAGACGAAGCCGCGCTGGTCCTCATCCAGAAAAAAGACGAGCTCACGCGGCAGATCGAGACGCTGCGCCTCGAGCTCGACAAGGTGGGCGGCCAGGCCGAAGACGCCAAGCAAGGGCTCGTCGCCTTCGCCGGCGAGATCGCCAAGCTCAAGCGCGAAAAAGAAGAGATGCTCGCCAAGAAGCAGACCGCCGAGGCGCGCATCTCCATCCAGTCCTCCCTCGACGGCCTGTCCACCGACGCCGACATCAAGGCCCTGGACAACGTGCGCGAGCACATCGGCAAGCTCCAGGCCGAGGCCGACGTAGGTTCCGAAGTCGAAAACGACAGCCTCGACGCCAAGCTGGCCCGCATCAAGGCCAAGGCCGGCGACGCCTCCGCCCGCAACCAGCTGGCTGAGTACAAAAAGCAGATGGCCGCCCGCAAGGCTGCCCAGCAAGCCCACGCGGCGGGGGCGGCACCCAAGAAGACGATGTGAGGCCGCGCCTCCTCGCCCTCCTCGCCCTCCCCCTCCTTGGCTGGGAGTGTGGGCCCGTCTCGCCCGAACAGGACACGCTGCTGGCCACCAGCCCCGAAGCGGTGGCGCGCTTGCGAGCCGAGCACGGAGCGATCATCGCCGTGGTCGAGGATTGGAGCGAGGACGACACCGAGGTGGTGTCCATCCCGGCCGACAGCCCCTATCTGTCCACGCTGGCTCAGGGGGCCGAGGGCATCCGCCACGCCCGCGGACTGCGGGGTGCGC
>CAZVHW010000019.1:1525-17762 GCA_964626835.1 uncultured Enterobacterales bacterium | reverse complement strand
GGGTCATGAACGGGCGGTCCGACTCCGAGTGCCGCGAAGCGGACGACTGCACGAGCTTCCTCTTCGCCATCGACTATAAGCGGCCCCTGCGCAAGCCCACCTGGGTTGAGGTCCACTTCGACCTGGGCATGAGCAACGACGACGACCAGGGGCCCAAGGTGACCTGGGTGACGAGCCCCCAAGCTGCTCTCATCCGCTACGACCAGGCTGCAGTGATGGCAGGCACGCAGGCCTACATCGACCGCATCTTCGCCGACCTCGCCGCGTACGAAGCGGACTTCGATACCGAGCGCATGGCGGTGCTCGCTGCGCTCGTGGGTTGCCCCGACGACACCAACCCGGACTACGACTCCGAGTCGTGCTGGTGCGTAGACCAGGAAGGCCAACGCCACGGTCCCTACGTCGAAGGCGACGAGTACCTGGCCGTGGTCAGCGGCGTACGCCGCGTCGAGGGAGCCTACGTCCACGGGCAGCAGCACGGCACCTGGATCTACCGGGACCAAGACGGCAACGAGATCCGCAGGGAGCTGTGGAAAGCCGGCACCCAGGTGGGCACGAAGGCGCCCGAGGATCCCAATCCACACCCGATGTCCCGGCCGCCGCCCGACGCTGGCCCGTAGCGCCGTCTCGCAACGCGAGTCCCGGTGGCGGGGCGCGGCAGAGGGTGCCACGTGGTGCTGCTGCACGGGGCTCCCGGTGGCGGGGCGCGGCGGAGGGTGCCACGTGTGGCGGGGGGTGCGGCCGGCTGCGTCTCGCAGGGAGGGTCAAGGCATGACAATTACGCGGACGATCTCGTCTTTCCAGCATCTCTGTATGCGTAATTGTAACGCCATGACCCAGCGTTGGTGAGGTTGGCGGCAACCTGGCTGCCGCGGTGATTCGGGGAGATGACCCCGGCCACCACGGCGCTCCGGGGCAGCACGACCTCACCAGCTTCGGGACATGGCGTTGCCATTTCCCTTCGCCTCGCCACCACCTTCTCGGCCCACCTCGAAATGGTAACGACCTGTCCCACCTGGCGAGACGCTGCGCAACATCACCCCCCGTTTCTCGAGGCACCCTCCTGCCTCCCCCCCGCAGCAGAGTCACCGCACCTGCAGCTGGTGGTGTTGCCGTGAGGGGGTGGCAGGGCGGGCGGTGCGTGGAATGTCGTGCGGGGGGCAGCGTCTCGCAGGGAGGTTCGAGTCGTCACGATTACGCAGGGGGTTCCAAATGCTCCAGGGCCCAGTGTGAGCGTAATCATGACACCACGACCCAGCGTTGGTGAGGTTGGCGGCAACCTGGCCGCCGCGGTGATACGGGGAGGTGACCCCGACCATCTCGGCGCTCCGGGGAGGCGCGACCCTGACCGCCGCGGCGCTCCGGAGAGGCGCGACCCTGACCGCCGCGGCGCTCCGGAGAGGCGCGACCTCAGACCCCCAGCTCGATCTCCTGCCCATTTTGCCCCCGCCCCGGTGCCCGGACCACGCGGACGCGGAGGGCGCCGGGCCCTTGCCCCAGCGCCTGCAAGCGGAGGCTGGCGGGGAGGGACCGTTCGCTGCGTTCGCCGACGACCACGGTGGTGCATCCGCCCTGTTCGGCCGCGCGCAGCAGGCGATAGCCGGTGCGGCCGACGGGCATGGGGTCGAGCAGGGCCACCACGGGGACGGCCCCCGAGGCAGCCAGCTGCTCGGCCGCCCAGACGGCTCGCTCGGCACCGGGCCGCACCACCAGCAGGCGGGCCCAGGCCACCTCGGGCAGCCCGGGCGGATGCAACCGCTCGAGCACGTCGATGACGGCCACCCAGCGGCCTGCGCGGGTGTGGTGTGCGAGCAGAGGCAGCAGCAGCCCTAGACGACCGGTCCCCGGCAGGCCCGCAACCTCGGCCAGGCCCGGCGCTGGCCAGCCCCCCAGGGCGTCGAGAGCGTCGAAGCCCGTGGGTTGCCCCACCTTGGGGCGGGGATCCACCAGGTGCCCCTGGCTGGCCAGCTGCTGGCGGAGGGCGGCGAGGGCGGTGGCACGGGTTGGGGGCATGATTTGAACATACGTTCAATAGACTCGAGCCGCAAGCCAAGGACTGTCCGGTCGCCGCCACGGACAGGAAAGGCGCGCCCAGATAGGCTGCCTGCCATGAACGACCGCCCACGCGATCCCGTCGTCCCGCGCTGGCTGGAGCTGGGCTTCTACGGCTTGGTGGCGGTCGTAGGGGTGGCGCCGGCGCTCGTGCAGCGCGGGCACGTGGTGGGAGACGGTGTCGATCTGTACGGCACGCTGTGGTTCTACTGGTGGATCCAGGACTGCCTGGTGCACCTGGCCGATCCGGGCTTCACGGACCTGTTCTTCCACCCCCTGGGAAAAGACATCTTCGCCCACACGGGCAACAACTTCGTCGACGCGGCTCTGTCGGTCCCCTTCCAATGGATCTTTCGCTTCCCGCTCTACCAACCGATCTTCGTTGCGGTCATCTTGGTGGGCAACGCCTTGGCCTTCAGGCCATTGGCAGCGCGCTTCGGGGGAGCCCCTGGCGACACGCGCTGGTGGCGCCGGGCTCTGGGTGGCGGCAACGCCACCGCAGCAGCATTTCTCGCCACGGGCTTGTGGCAGGCCTGCTCCTTCACCCTCTTCGAGGTCACCGCCGGCCGCCCCACCCAGGCCTTCCTCTGGTTTCTCCCCCTGGCCCTCGACCGATTCCTGGCCCTCGAGGGCCCTGACGGCACGCGAAGTGACGCCGTCCTGGCGGGCGTCTTTACCGCAATGCAGGCCCTGACCTACTGGTTCATGGGGCACTTCCAGGTCATGCTCTTCGTCTGGCTCGCACCCTGGGCACTCCTCCGTTCTGGAGCCAAGCTGCGCCTGCTGGGTCACTACGCCATCACTACGGCCGCGGCAGCCCTCGTGGTGGCGCCCTTCGTGGTGGCCATGCTGCTCAAGATCGGTTCCGACGCGGTGCCAGGCCTCGCCAGCGCCGACGGCCTCTTCGCGCAGCCCGAGGCCCTGCTCAACAACGTGGCCACCCAGCTGCACGGGTATTGGATGATGGAGCGCTGGGGCGCACCCATGCTGGGCTACGGCACCTGGATTGCCGCCATGGTGCTGGTGCTCCTCGCAGGTCGGGACCGGGGACGCTGGCTGCTCGCCGTCCCCCTGCTCCTGATCATCGCGGTAGGCCCTGCCTGGCCGCGTCCCGACGGCAGCACCATGGCCTGGTATCCCTACCTTCTGGCCTACAACACGGTGCCGTTCCTCGACCGGCTGTGGTTCCCCTACCGCTTGGTGGTCATGGTCTTCCTGGTGATCAGCGCCAGCGTCGCCGCCGCTAGCGTCCCGTACATGCGCCGCCTAGGCCGCTCCCGGAAGCCCATCTTGGCCCGGCTGGGCCCCTTGGCCTTGGCGCTGGTCATCCTCGGGTTCAATCTCTGGGAGCAGCAACGCCAGCTCTGCTGGCCCTTCGTGACCCGCGACGTCAGCCCACCGGAGGCCTACCGCTGGATTGGAGACCAGGGGGGGGGGCTCGTGCACCTGCCGTTCGGCATCAACCAGCCATCCATCGTCTGGCAGACCGTCCATCACCAACCGATCTTCGGCGGGATGGGAGAGAACGCCAGGATTCTGTGGCCCGAGGGCTTCGAGGACAAGCTCAAGAACCCCCTCGTGCGCTTCCTGCGACGAGCGACCCGCGATCCCGAGGGAGCCAAGGTCCCAGTGAGCGACCAGGGCCGCATGCAGCTACGGAACGACGGGTTCCGCTGGGTCGTACTGCACCGCAACCTGGTGGAGTCGGAGAACCGGGACAGGCTCCCACCGGGCGAGGACGCGAAGCTACCCGGCAGGGTCTACCTCGACCAGGAGGCCTTCCTCCTCCTTCCCTTCCAAGCCATGGACCGCATCACCGAGGTCCTCGGCCCCCCCGTCGCCGTCGACGGGCCTCTGGTGGTGTGGGACCTGGTGGGTGGCGCCGAACCGCCCGGTGCACTCGAGGCCGACTCAGCGCGGCTGGCCGAGCGCAGCTGGGAAAGCGAAGCCCCGCCCAGCTACGAGTCCCTGCTCAAGTCCCAAGGCCGGCTGCCCGGAAAAGACTGGACGGAACGCTCTCACCAACCCGGTGGGCGCTAGGAACAGAGCGCTATCTCGCCACGGTGACCCGGGAACGCTTGACCCGGGGGGCCTCGGGGATAAGTCTTGGAACTTGGCCGGGACGACACACGCCGTTCCAGAGGCCGCCCCCAGTCTCCTAGGAGCGACCCATGGTCTCCACCGGTTCCAGCGACTCCAATCCCGGACTTCCCGGCGAGTTGGACCTTCCAGTCCTGGCCATCCGCAACACGGTCATCTTCCCAGTCCTGGCCTTCCCCATCAACGTGGGCCGCGACAAGTCCCTCCAGGCCATCGAAAAGGCCCTCGAGAAGGACAAGCTCCTGGGCATCCTGTCCCAACGCGAGCCCGAAAACGAAGATCCCGATCCCGACGACCTCTACACCACCGGCACGGTGGTCAAGGTGCTCAAGTCGGTCAAGATGCCGGGCAACAAGCTCAACGTCATCATCCAGGGCCTGGCACGCATCAAGGTTCGGGGCTGGAAACACACCTCGCCCTACCTGCGCATCGACGCGGACGTGTTCGAGGAAACCAGCGAACACGACCCCGACCTCGACACCCTCCTGGGCGAGCTGCGAGAGCTCTCCCAGAAGATCATCGATCTGTCGCCCCAGATCCCCTCCGAAGCCGGTTTCCTGGTTCGGTCCATCGACAACCCGGGCATCCTGGCCGACATCGTCGCGTCCAACCTCTCCATCTCGGTCGACGAAAAACAGCAGCTCCTCGAGACCTTCGGCACCCGCGATCGCATCCAGGCCGTCATCGACCTGCTCGAAAAGGAGACCCAGGTCCTGGAGCTGTCCAACAAGATCCAGACCGAGGTCAAGGGCGAGATGGACAAGGCGCAGCGGGAGTACTTCCTGCGCGAGCAGCTCAAGGCAATCCAGAAGGAACTCGGCGACACCGACGAGCGGCAGGAAGAGTTCGAGGAACTCGAGCGCGCAATTCGCTCGGCCCGGATGCCAGCCGACGTAGAAAAGGTCGCGTTCAAGGAACTCAAGCGCATGTCGCGCATGAACCCGGGCGCAGCCGAGTTCACCGTCTCACGCACCTACATCGACTGGCTCGTCGAGCTGCCCTGGGACAAGTCCACCGAAGACCACCACAACCTCAAGCGCGCCGAAGAGATCCTCGACGAAGACCACTACGGCCTCGAGGAGATCAAGAAGCGCATCGTGGAGTACCTGGCGGTCCACAAGCTCAAGCGTGACATGAAGGGCCCCATCCTCTGCCTGGTGGGCCCACCGGGTGTGGGCAAGACCTCTCTCGCCACCTCGGTAGCCCGAGCCCTCGACCGCAAGATGGTGCGGATCAGCCTGGGCGGTGTGCACGACGAAGCGGAAATCCGGGGGCACCGGCGCACCTACATCGGCTCCCTGCCCGGCAAGATCATCAAGGGCATGAAAAAAGCCGGCTCCAACAACCCGGTTTTCGTGCTCGACGAGATCGACAAGCTGGGCAAGGACCACCGAGGCGATCCCTCCTCGGCGCTCCTGGAGGTGCTCGATCCCGAACAGAACCACAGCTTCAACGACCACTACCTCGACGTGGCCTTCGACCTGTCCAAGGTGCTCTTCATCGCCACCGGCAACTGGCCCGAGGGCATCCCGGGACCCCTGTACGACCGCATGGAGGTGCTCTACGTCTCCGGCTACACGGTCCAGGACAAGCTCCACATCGCCTTCGACTACCTCATCCCCCAGGTGCTCGAAAACCACGGGCTCACGACCGAAAACGTCGAGTTCACGGAAGAAGCCGTAAACCACATCATCTCCGCCTACACCCGCGAACCCGGGGTGCGCGCCCTCAAGCGAGAGATAGCCGCCTGCGCCCGCTCCATCGCCAAGGCGGTGGCTTCCGAAGAGCAAGAGGGCAAGGCCACCATCACCAAGGAACGGATCGAAGTGATCCGTGGTCCTATCAAGTACTTCCACGAGATCGCCCAGCGCACCGCGGTGCCGGGCGTGGCCACGGGCCTGTCCTGGACCGCAGCGGGTGGCGACATCCTCTTCATCGAGGCCACCCGCTTCAAGGGCAAGGGTGCTCTCCACCTGTCCGGCAAGCTGGGCGACGTCATGAAGGAGTCCGTCAGCGTCGCTCGCTCCTACGTCCGCGCGACAGCGTCGGACCTGGGTATCGACGAAGACGTCTTCGAGAACAACGACATCCACATCCACGTCCCGGCTGGCGCCATCGGCAAGGATGGCCCCTCGGCGGGCATCGCCATCGTCACCGCCATCACCAGCCTGCTCACAGGCATCCCGGTCGACCCCACCCTGGGCATGACCGGCGAGGTCACCCTGCGCGGCGCGGTGATGCCCATCGGCGGCGTCAAGGAAAAGATAGTGGCCGCCCACCGCGCCGGAATCACGACGGTCATCATGCCGGAATGGAACCGCAAGGACGTGCACCACGAAGTGCCAGACGAGGTCAAGGAACAGATGACCTTCCACTTCTGCGCCCGCATGGAGCAGGTCCTCGAGATGGCCCTGGGCATGGAAGGCTTGGTGGAGAGGACAAAGCTCACGTCCGCCAAGGACTAGCCTCCACCCCGAACCCACCTTCTGGCAATTGACCCACTGTTCGAGGGCGGCTAACCTCGGGTTGGCATGCGCTGGCTCCCGGTCCTTCTGTTGCTCCTGCACTCCCCGACAGCTCTCTCCGAGGAGGTGCGGGACACCGCAGCCGAGCGCCTTGCGATGGCCGTCCGCCTGTACCGCGCGGGCAGCCACGACAAGGCCCGCGCCACGCTCATCGGCTTGCTCAACGATCCCACGGTGGACGACCGCGACGTCCGCCTCAGCGCACGAGTCTACCTGGGCGAGGTGCTATTCGTGGAGGGAAACCGCCAAGCCGCCTGGACCACCTTCCAAGCCATCCTCGTGGACGATCCCGATCTGCGCCTGGATCCCTACGAGCACCCACCCAGCGTCGTGGAGTTCTTCGACATGGTGCTCGCTGCCACGCTGGCCATGGGCCCCAACGATCCTCCACCACCCCTGCCGGATCCCGTCCCACCCCCACCCGAGCTCGAGCCAGTCCACTGGACGGGCTACATGCCCTTCGGCTGGCACCAATACCGTGAGAGGAGGCCGGTGAGGGGAACCTTGCTGGCCGTCGGCCAGGCAGGTTTGCTGGCCGGCACCTTCGCCACGGGCATCCCCCTGTACCTGGACCACGAAGGGGAACAGGGCGAGTACCAGGATCTCCAGAAGATGCGGGCCGCCAACTGGGCCATGAGCGGCGCGTTCGCAGCCCTCTGGATCACCGGGACGGTGGAAGCTTCCGTCCGCTGGCGCAAAGAACACCGCAACCGCCTCGAAGCGTGGGAAGCCGACCACGCTCACAGCCAGCTCATGTTGACCCCCACCTCGGTACGCTGGGAGCTGCGGTTCTAGCCAGCTTCCTGCTGGGGCTTTCCCGGCGCCGCGACCGTTCCAGTTGGTTTTCGGGTACGGGTACGGGTACGGGAGCGGGTACGGGGGAGAGAACGGGATAAGGAAATCCGCTGTTTCCAAGGAGCGCCCATGGCCTACCTGCGGATCATCGACACCATGCAGCGCACCACCGAAGAGGTGCTCCTTCGCAAGCCCATCAACTCCATTGGGCGCCGCGACGGCAACGACGTCCTGTTGTCCGATCCCACCGTCGCCTCCACCCACGCCAATCTGGTCAAGACCAGCCAAGGCTGCAGCGTGTCCGTCACCGACCGTTCCCACGAGCTGTACGTCAACGGCAAGCGCGTCCGCAAGGCCGACCTGTCCTATGGCGACCGCATCCTGCTGGGGCGCTACGAACTCACCCTCCTCGAGGGCGAGCCGGCCGTCGACCCTCAGCAGGACACCCCGGACTCCATCGACGCCCTGAAGCAGCTGGTCGACTTCTCCCAGCAGCTCATGCGGGACACCTCACCCAAGGCACTGTTCCACAAGCTGCTGCGCGCCGTGGTCATCCTGACGGGGGCCGAGAAGGGCTTCGTCATCCTGATGCAAGACGGCCAGCGCAACCTCGCAGCCAGCCACAACGTCGACGACGACAAGTCCGCCGTGGCGCGCATCTCCGACAGCATCGTCGAGCGTGTGGTGCAGACCCGCAAGCCCCTGATCGTGTCCGACGCCATGCGCGATGCGCAGTTCAAGCGCGCCAAGTCCGTCGTGGATCTGCGCCTGTCCAGCGTCATGTGCGTGCCGATGCTCTACCGCGACGATCTTCTGGGCTGCCTGTACCTGGGCAACGACAGGGTCACCGATCTGTTCACCAAGCGCGACCTCGACCTGCTGCACGTCTTTGCCAGCCAAGCCTCGCTGTTGGTCCACACCGCGCTCATGCTCAACGAGCTCGAAGCCAGCAACCGCAACCTGCGCCAGCAGCTACGCAAGTCGGCCCAAGGCGAGATGATCGGCAGCTGCGGCCCCATCCAAGCGGTCTTCAAGGTGCTGCGACGGGTCGCCCCGACCGACATCTCCGTGCTCGTCCTGGGAGAAACCGGCACCGGCAAGGAACTGGTGGCCCGTGAGCTCCACCGGCTGAGCGACCGCAGTCGCAAGCCCTTCATCTCCATCAACTGTGGCGCCATCCCCGAGAGCCTCCTCGAGAGCGAGCTGTTCGGCCACAAAAAGGGCTCCTTCACGGGCGCGGTCGGCGACAAGATGGGCAAGTTCGAGGCCGCCGAAGGTGGAACGCTGTTCCTGGACGAGATCAGCGAGATGCCCATGAACCTACAGGTCAAGCTCCTGCGCGTCCTGCAGGAGCGCATGATCGAGCGGGTTGGCGAGCTCCGCCCCCGGCCTATCAACATTCGCGTCGTGGCCGCCACGAACCGCGACATCGATGTCGAGATCAAGGAAGGACGTTTTCGCGAGGACCTGTTCTACCGGCTCAACGAGGTCAACGTAAACCTGCCCCCCTTGAGGGAGCGCAGCGACGACATCCTGCTCCTGGCCAGGTTCTTCCTCAACAAGTACGCGGAACAGTACGGCTCCAAGACCCGTGGCTACACCAACGCCTGCATCAAGGCCATGAAGGGCTACTTCTGGCCAGGCAACGTCCGCCAGCTCGAGAATCGGGTCAAGCGGGCGGTGATCATGAGCGACCGCGCGCTGCTGAACGCTGAAGACCTGGGCATCCGCGACCGCGACCGCCGCGAGATCAAGCCCCTGGCCGATGCCGAGGAAGAGTTCAAGATGGGCTACGTGCGCGAAGTCCTCGAGATCAACAACTGGAACAAGGCCCAGACCGCACGCGACCTGGGGGTCGACCCGCGCACCATCTTCCGGTACATCGAGAAGTTCGATGCCCAGTGATGGCAGCGGTCGGGTCCGTGTCCGAGACCTGCTGCCCATGCTCGCGCTGCTGCCCATCCTGCTGGGTTCGGGAGGACGCGCGTCCCCAATGAACAACCCGGGCCCCTTGGACGACACCAACCAGCGCTACGTCACCGACCTGTCCGACCCGGACAAGAGCGACCGCTTGTATGCGGCACGTGTACTCCGCTCGCGCCTCGGGGTGGTGCTGCGGGACGCATCGCGAGGCCGCCCTGGCTCCATGCGGCAGGACGAAGCCTTCGCGACCCTCGACGACTACGAGACCCAGGTGGCGCCCGCCTGCATCGATGCCTTGGCCATCAGGAACGTGTCCCACCACTGCGCGGCGATCCTGGGCATGCTCGCCCACGATCCCGCCACGGAGCCCCTGAACGCCCTGCTCGCCCCCGAAGCGAGCAGCTCCCGCCGCGCCAGGAAGCAAGCCATCAAGGCCCTGGAAGCCATCCAAGCAGCCGCCCTGTAGCGCATGCTGACCGTCGGACTCACCGGCAACATCGCCTCGGGCAAGAGCACCGTGGCCAGCCTGCTGCGTGATCGGCACGGACTGGCCGTTATCGACGCTGACCAGGTCGCGCGGGACGTGGTCGCGCCGTGCAGCCCGGCCCTCGACGCCATCGTGCGACGCTTCGGCGAACGTGTCCTGTCGCCCGACGGCTCCCTCGACCGCGCCACCATGCGCGCCGTGGTCCTGGCCGATCCCCGAGCCCGCGCGGATCTCGAGGCCATCACGCATCCCGCGATCTACCGACACATCGACCGCTGGCTGCGGGAGCAGCGGGCGGCGGGCGCGGCCATCGTGGTGGTCGAGGCGGCCCTGCTCGTGGAGACCGGTCAACAACGCCGCTACGACCGGTTGATGGTGGTCAGCTGCGCCCCCGACACCCAGATCCGCCGCTTGATGCAGCGGCGGGGCATGTCCGAGCGAGCCGCTCGGTCCTGGCTGACCACGCAGCTCCCGGCCTCGGCCAAGGAAGAGCAAGCAGACATCGTGCTCCGCAACGACGGCACGATGGAAGAGCTCGAACGGGCCGTGGCCCAGGCGGTGCTGGAGCTTCCTAGAAAATGATGACGCTCTCGACGGGCACGTCACCCAGCTTCGCGCGCCCATCGAGGAAGCCCAACTCGACCACGAAGCAGCAAGCCACGACGTCGCCACCGAGCTTGCGGATGAGCTTGCAGGTGGCGTCGGCGGTGCCGCCGGTGGCCAACAGATCGTCCACCACCAATACCCTCTGGCCGGGCTTGATAGCGTCGACGTGCATCTCGAGGCGGTTGGTGCCGTACTCGAGCTCGTATTCGTAGCCCACGCTCTCGTAGGGCAGCTTGCCCGGCTTCCGAGCCGGGACGAAGGCCGCCTCGAGTGCAAGGGCGAGGGGCGTACCGAAGATGAATCCCCGGGACTCCATGCCAACCACGGCGTGGATGTCCGCTTCGGCGTAGGTGGCGCGGAGGTGCTCGATGACGTCGCCCAACAGAACGTGATCGGACAGCACCGGGGTGATGTCCTTGAACAAGATGCCAGGCTTGGGGAAGTCGGGGATATCGCGGATGGTGGCGTCGAGGCGCTCTTGGAGGTCGGACATGGTCACTCCGGCTGCAGGAGAGGAAAGGTCGGAGGATGGGAAGGGCTGCTCCTAACCGGGAAGATGGGCAGGGTCCTTGAAGAAGAAGAAGGCCTCGGTACCGCTGACCACCAAGGCCGTGACGACGGTGCCCGCGATGAGTACTCCGAGCGCGGATGCCCACATGTAGTCGCGGAAGCGGTAGCCCAGCAGGTAGGCCCCGAGGCAGCCGGTGTAGACGCCGGAGCCAGGTAGGGGCACGCCGATGAAGAGCGCCAGCCCGAGTGTGCCGTACTTGCGGACGTAGGGCTCGACCTTGCGCTGGGCCCGCTTGACCGCCCAGTCGTAGATCTTCTTGATGAAGGCCACGCGGAGGAAGATCTCCATGACGTGGTGCACGAACACCCAGACCAGGGGGGCCAACAAAAAGTTGGTCCCGATGCACAGCAGGGCCACGACAGCCCAGTGCATCTGACCATCCTGGGACAGCATGAGGTAGCCGTATGGGATCGAGGCGCGCAGCTCGAGGGTGGGAAGGAAGGTCAGCAACACCATCCAGAAGATGTGCTTGGTCATGCGCTATCGCTCCTCGGAGGAAGGCTGGACTACGCTCCAGGATCGGAGCTCGTCGAGCATGGTGTGGGCGGTGCAGTCCAGGCGCACCGGTGTGAGGGTAGCCCAGCCGCAATCGACGCTGGGGCCGTCGCTGTCGGGATCGTCGTCGAAGCCAAGGTGGGTGCCACCGATCCAGTAGTACGGGCGCCCCTTGATGTCTCTGCGTTCGTCCACCACACGGCTCCACCGGCGTCGGCCCAGGGTGGTCACGACGAGACCGCGGATGTCGGACAGGGGCAGGTTGGGGACATTGAGGTTGAGCAAGACTTCGGGCGGGAGCGAACGCCCCACCAGCTCGCGCACGACCCGGCTCGCGAAGTACGCCGCGCTTTCCCAGTGTTCCCGTGCGGAGGGCGCACCGGCGTCGAGGAACAGGCTGACCGACAGAGCCGGCACGCCCCACATGACCGCTTCGCGCGCAGCCGCGACGGTGCCGGAGTAGTAGACGTCCAGTGACACGTTGGCACCGCGGTTGATACCGCTGATCACCGCATCGGGGCGCGTCGGGCAGAAATGCTGCAGTCCCAGGTAGACACAATCGGCGGGGGTGCCATCGACGGCGAATCGCCGTGGTCCCAGGCTCTGCACCCGCAGCGAACGATGCAGGCTCAACGCGTGGCTGCATGCGCTCTGCTCGTGCAACGGTGCGAGAACCCAACACTCCGCGAGGCTGCTCAAGGCCAGCTCGAGCGCCTCGAGCCCGGGGGCTCCCACGCCGTCGTCGTTGGAGAGGAGCAACCTCATGAGTCTCCTGGAGGGCCGGCCTCCATAACCCGAACGGGTGCCCCCTTCGAGCTGCATTTCATGGTATAAAGCACCGGGTGCGCGCCCCCCCTCCCCCCCAGCGCTCCCTCCCCCCCCCTCCTCCCCTCCCCCCCGGCGATAGCCGACCTTTCCCTCCCCATCTCATGTGAGTCCATTCATGCGGCCACGGTACTCAGACTTGTTCCGTCGCCTGGGCGACGTAGATCCGCACCAGGTTGACAAGGCCTTCGATGCAATCCTCTTCGACCGCGAGCAAGCGGTTCCCGATCTCATCGAAGGCTACACCGCAGGCAGCCACAGCGACTGTGTGCGCTACCTGCTCGTCCAGCTGCTGGGTTTCTCCGAGAGCTACGACGCGCTGCCCGCCGTCGAGAAGGCCCTCGAAGACCCCTCCCCAAAGGTCCGTGCCGAAGCGTGCCGGTCGCTCACGGACCTAAGAGCGCGCAAAGCGCTGCCCTATCTCCGCCTTCGCCTACAGGACATGCACTCGGAAGTCCGCAGCGCCGCAGTCGACGCCATCGCGATGCTAAGCCGCCACTAGGGGCCCGCTGGACCCGCGGTGAACACCCCTAGCCCGCGCAGGAACGGGCTATGGGTGTCCCCATGCGACGCCCCCTCCCCCTCCTGAGTTTCGTTCGTCCGCTCACCCTGCTGCTGGTCGCGATGCTGCTCTTGCCCCCGCCGGCGCAGGGCAAACGCGAGCGTCGGGATCCCTGGGCGGACACAATCGCTCACGTCACCCACGCGGTGATGTCCATCCAGCTCTCCGTCACCCGCTCCCTCGACACCGAGGGTGCCTCCTCGTCTCAGGGTACGGGCTTCATCGTAGACAAGGAGCGGGGATTGGTGCTCACCAATCGCCACATGGTCCACGTCGGGCCAGTGCGCGCGCGCGGCATCACCCAAAACAACGAGGAGGTCGAGCTACACGCCGTGTACCGCGATCCGGTGCACGACTTCGGCTTCTTCCAGTTCGATCCCGAGCAGGTTCACTTCATGGACCTCGAGGAACTGGAACGGGCTCCGGAACGCGCCTCCGTGGGCATGGAGATCCGCGTGCTGGGCAACGACGCTGGTGAAAAGCTCTCCATCCTCGACGGCACCTTGGCGCGCCTCGACCGACCTGCTCCCTTCTACGGGGGGGCCTCCTACAACGACGCCAACACCTTCTACTACCAGGCGGCCACCTCGACCTCGGGTGGCTCGTCTGGGTCTCCCGTGGTCGATGTCAGCGGCGCGGTGGTGGCACTCAATGCCGGCGGGAGCCGCAGCGCCGCGTCGTCCTTCTACCTGCCCGTCCACCGCGCCAAGCGCGTGCTGGCGCTGCTGCAGGCCGGACAGCTACCGCCACGAGCCCTTCGAGGAGCTGCGCCGGCTGGGCCTGCGGCCGGAGATCGAGGGTTCCGTGCGCGCAACACGGCAAGGGACAACCGGCATGCTCGTCGTGCGCGAGGTCGTACCCGGAGGGCCCAGCGACGGTGCGCTGCTCCCAGGTGACATCCTGGTCACGGTGGGCGGCCGACCCGCAGCGAGCTTCGACATGATCGAGGACGCCCTCGATTCCCTCGTGGGCGGCTCGGTACCCGTAATTGTCGAGCGCGGTGGCGAGCCTGTCGGTGTCGAGATCGAAGTGCAGGACCTGCACGCTCTCACGCCAGCCAGCTATCTCGAGTTTTCCCAGGCCATCCTCCAAACCACGTCCTTGCAACTGGCCCGCAACCACAACGTGCCGACGGTCGGCGTCGTGCTCGTCGAGCCCGGGTACGCATTTCGGCGCGCCCGGGTCCCCGGCGGCGCCGTGATCGACAGCATCGACGGGCGAGCGATTCCCGATCTCGACACGCTGCAGGACATCCTGGCCACGCTGCCCAATGGCGCGCGGGTGCGGGTGGCATACCGCGATCTCAGCACCCCCAGACAGAACCGAGTGGCCGTGCTCACCATCGACCACCGCTGGGCCCCGATGCAGCGCTGCAACCGCAACGACGGTACGGGTCTTTGGGACTGCAGAGAGATCGCACCACCGGACGACCTGGCGGAACCCGCGACAGCCGAACCACCCTCGGCCACCTTCGAGCAGGTGCGAGATCCAGTGGCCGCCGTGTTGGCACCCTCCCTGTGCCACGTACGTTTCACCATCCCCTACCGAGCGGAGGGGGTCGAAGGCTGGACCTACGTGGGCGCGGGGGTCGTGGTCGACACGGAGCGGGGGCTGGTCTACACCGACCGCGGGACCGTGCCCATCGCCCTCGGCGACGTCGTACTGACCTTCGCCGGCTCGGTCCGGGTGCCAGCCCAGGTGGTCTACCTGCATCCTCGCCACAACGTCGCGGTGTTGAGCTACGACCCTGCCCTGCTGGGCGACATCCCAGTCCGCGCGGCCGATCTGCGCGCCGGCGTCAGCCTGGATGCCGGAGACTCCATCCATCAGGTCGGCCTCACTTCGTCCATGCGCGTCGTGTCCCAGACCACCACCATCTCCCGTGTGGACGCAGTATCCGGCTACGTCCCCTCACCCCCCGCGTTCAGAGAAACCAACACCGAAGCCTACAAGCTGGCGGAGCACGCTTCGTCCATCGGCGGGGTGCTCGCCGACGCCAAGGGCAGAGTGGTGGGCCTGTGGACGTTCAACGTGGATGACGACGGTGGCAACTTCCTGGGGCTACCCGTGGACTACCTGTCCGACCTTCTCCAGGCGCTGTCGTCCGACCAGCCCGTCGACCTCGGCGACCTGGGCGTCGAGGTACGTCCCGTGAGCCTCGCCTCCGCAGGCGACATCGGTGCTCCCACGGAGTGGATCGACCGCCTCGCTCAGGCCGACCCCGAGCGGCGCCAGGCATTGAGCGTGCTGCGGGTGCACCCTCACGCAGCAGCCTTCGGCCAGCTCCAGGGGGGTGACGTGCTGCTGGCGGTCGACGACCAACCGCTCACACGGCCGCGCCAGCTGGAGACCCTCGTGCACGGCCGAGAGCAGGTCGTGGTCACCCGTCTTCGCGACGGTGTGGTCGAAGACCTCCAGTTCGTACCCCAGGCGCTCGACGGCTTGGGCGTCCGTCGCCTGATCTCCTTCGCAGGCGCCCTGTTTCACGAGCCACACGGCCCCGTCGGCATGGCCTACGGCGAGCCAGTCTCCGGGCTCTATGTCTCCTGGTATTGGTATGGCGGACCCGCCGCCCACTACGGCCTGCGGGCCTCCACCCTGGTGCGCAGCGTGAACGGCCATCCGGTCGAAGACCTGGACGACTTCCTGGCGGTCGTGCGCGACCTGGGTGACGGCGCTGCGGTGCGGCTCGAGGTCGAGAGCCTCAAGCACGTCCGCGACGTCACCACCCTGCTCACCGACACCGTCTATTGGCCCACCATGCTGGTCGAACTCGACGAGGACGGCTGGCATGCGCGACGAGTGGAATCGACGGTGGCACCTACGGAATCCATTGACTAGAGTGCGCCTCCACACTTCCATCTCCGCGGAGACCCCATGCGCCCCTTCCCCCTCCTGTTTCTCGGCCTGGGCCTGGTCGGCTGTCCCAACCCCGACACCGGCATCAAGACCGACGACACCGCTCCCCCAACCGGTGAGACCGACGACGACCATGACGGCTACTCCGTCGAAGAGGGCGACTGCGACGACACCGACCCCAACGTGAACCCGGGGGCCACCGAGGTGGCCTGCGACGGCAAGGACAACGACTGCAGCGGCGACGCCGACCTCGATGCCGACGGCGATGGCTACGACTGCGAAGAGTACGGCGGAGACGACTGCGACGACTCCGACACGGACTTCCACCCGGACGCCGACGACGAGTGTGGCGACTTCGTGGACAACGACTGCGACGGCGACGCGGAGTGTGACTGTGACGGCGACGGCGTCGAGAGTGAACAATGCGATGGCGACGA
>CAZVHW010000019.1:0-1515 GCA_964626835.1 uncultured Enterobacterales bacterium | reverse complement strand
GACGCCTACCCAGGCGCGTCGGAAGACGAGTGGTACGACGGCATCGACCAAGACTGCGATGGCGATGACGACGACGACTGTGACGAAGACGGCTTCACCTCGGCCGAGTACGACGGCAACGACTGCGACGACTCCGACGCCAGCACCTACCCAGGCGCGGAAGATGCCTGCTACGACGGAATCGACTCCGACTGCGGCGACAACAGCGACGACGACTGCGACCAGGATGGCTACGAGTCGGCGGACTACGGCGGAGACGACTGCGACGACGAAGACGACACCGTCAATCCTGGCGCCGCCGACGTCTGCGACGACGGTGTGGATCAGGACTGCGACGGCATCGTGGACAACGCCGACGCCGACGCCGACGGCTGGGTGGACGAGAGCTGCGGGGGCGAGGACTGCGACGACAGCGACGCAACGGTCAACCCAGACGGGGACGAGAGCAGCATCGACGGGCTGGACAACGACTGCGACGGCGACGTGGACGAAGACGCCTACTGCAACCTCTACGCACCGCTGTCCGCCAGCACCTCCGCTACCCGCACCTACGACACCAGCCGAGACGGCACCGACTACACGGAAGAAGTGGCCATCACCTCCTGGGACTCGTCCACGGGCGAAGCGGTGCTGGAGCGCAGCCTCACCGACAGCACGGGTATCGCCACCGTGCTGGACGAATACTGGACCTGCGACACCGGCGTCGTCTCGCTCTCAGCCATCGACTACCTGATGCACGGCACCGCCATGATGAGCGCACGGTTCAGCGACCCCCGCACCTTCCTGCTCGAAGAAGCCAGCATGACCGCCGGTACCAGCTGGACCTACAGCTACGACGCCACGGACACTTCCTACGGTACGCTCCTGTCCGCCGAAGGCACCTACACGGTCATCGGCACGGACACCATCACGGTGTCCGCAGGCTCGTTCGACTGCCTCGTCATCGAAAACGAGTACACGATGGTCGACCAGATGGGCATGGGAATGTTCGACCGCGACGTGGTGGCCACGATGTACTGGGTCGAGCGCTTGGGCATGGTCTACACCGAAGAGGTGGACACCGGCGGCTCCACGGTCGAAACGCGAGAGCTGAGCAGCTACTCCGGCTTCTATCCCTAGACCTGAAGCCTGAAGCCTGAAGCAAGAAGGCCGGCCCACAGGGCCGGCCACGAAGCTGAAAGGGCGAGCGACTATTGGGGCGCAGGACCTTCGATCTTGTACTGCTCGGCCAGCTGGAGGTCGACGTCCTCGCCGTACTGCTGCAGCACGTTGAGCCATGCCATGACGAGCTCGCGCTCGGCCTTGAGCGCCGTCTGGTACTTGCGCTCGAGCGCGACCCGCACACCGGCGACCTCCCGCTCGATGGCCTTGCGCACGCGCTTGATCTTGTCGTCGGCGGTGCGCACGTCGGGGTGCTTGTCGAGGTACTTCTTGAGCAGCTCCGCCCGGCCGTTCTGCAGGTCGACGAGCTGCTCCTTGAGCCGCTGGATGAGACTGTTCTCGAGGACAGCCTGA
>CAZVHW010000018.1:22610-31145 GCA_964626835.1 uncultured Enterobacterales bacterium | reverse complement strand
GGCTACGTCTCGGACAACACCGACTGCGACGACTCCACCACCGGAGGCAGCGTCCACCCGGGTGCCTCCGAAACCTGGTACGACGGCGTGGACAGCGACTGTGACGGCGCCAGCGACTACGATGCGGACTCAGATGGCTTTGTCAGCAACCAGTTTGCCGGGTTGGACTGCGACGACACCGATGCCAACTCGACCACCGTCGCCACCGATGCGGACTGTGATGGCGTCCTGACCGCCGGAGACTGCAACGACAACGATGCCAGCTCCACGACCGTCGCCACCGATGGCGACTGTGATGGTGTCCTGACTGCGGACGACTGCGACGACACCGATGCCAACTCCACCACCGTCGCCACCGATGCGGACTGCGATGGCATCCTCACCGCAGACGACTGCGATGACAATGATCCCACCCTCTTCAGTGTCGGCGAATCCCAGAACTGCCCCGGGACCAGCTGCCTGGCCCTTCTCAACGCCGACCCGAGCAAGGCCAACGGTGCCTACTGGATTGCCACTGGAAGTTACGCTGCCATCCAGCTCTACTGCGAGATGACCCAGGACGACGGCGGCTGGACGCTGGTGTATCGCAACGTGCAAGGCAGCACCCTCGGAACCAACAACTCCGGGGCCCAGGGTTCCTGGTCCACAGGCCTGGCCGCCTTGAGCGGAAGCTCTGCCAAGCTCCATGACAACCACCTGCTCGCCCTCAAGTCCCAGTCCAACAACGCCATTGGCTATCGGGTCACCTCTCCCGACATCTCGAACCGCTACTTTGCCCCTTCCGACTGCAACTACTCCCACAACGACAACGGTGACTCCACCTGCCGAAGATACACGGCCACGTACAGCGCTTCGAATCCGAGCTACGTCCAGTGCACCGACTGGGGCGGGGGCTCCGGGGGGTTGGATTCCTGGTACGATTGCAACGGCAGCGGCTACACCAACGTGTTCAACACCCACCGAACCTACAGCGAGACCTCGGGCATTACCACCAACTCGAGCGGCAACAGCCACGGGAGCTCAAGCACCTCCTATGGAAACACCGTGTTGATGTGGGTGCGCTGACAGGCACTGACAGTACGGATTCTCGCCAGCGCTACCGGGCCCACAGCTCGGATGGTCTCCAAGGCCTGAACCTCCTTGCTACAAAGATCGTTCTGGAAATGGGAAGGGTGGTGCCCCCCTCCATTCAATGGTTGAATACCCCTGGCGAGTTGTCACGCGCCTTGGATGGAGCCTCTCATGCGAACCATGTGCCTGTTTGTCTTGTTGGTCGGCTGCGAACCCGCTGCAGACACCCCCCAGAAAACAGACACCGGCACCCCGGGTGACGACAGCGGTGAGGCCCAGGAGGAAACGGGCACCCCCACCAACGATCGCGATGGCGACGGCTTCACCGACGACTGCGACGACAACAATCCCGACATCTTTCCCGGCGCTGCCGAGATCTGCGACGGCCTGGACAACGACTGCAACAACCTCGTGGACGACGACCCGGTCGACGACACGCTCTGGTTCGAGGACGACGACGCCGACGGCTACGGCAACGCGGACGAGTCTGAGTGGGCCTGTGATCAACCCGATGGATGGGTCACCAACGACCTGGACTGTGATGACACAAGCGCCCTGTACAACCCCAGCGCCATCGAATCCGACTGCGAGGACCCCACCGACTACAACTGCGACGGCTCCGTGGGCTACGCCGATGCAGACGGCGATGGCTTTGCCGCCTGTACCGAGTGCGACGATGACGACGCTTCCGTGAATCCGGATGCAAGCGAGACCTGCAACGACATCGACGATGACTGCGACGGGCTGCTCGACGCCGACGACCCGGATCTTTCGGATGGCACGACCTACCACGGCGATTCGGACGGAGATGGCTACGGCGGACAGCAGTACGAGGCCGTGGGATGTGCTCCCCCTCCCGGCTACGTGGAGAACACGGACGACTGCGACGACCTGGAGGCTGCGACCTTCCCGGGCGCCGCGGAAATCTGCGACACGGAAGACAACGACTGCGACGGCACGGTCGACGAAGGCGTCGGGTTTACCTGGTACGCCGACACGGATGGCGACGGCTATGGAGATGCCTCCAGCGTCGCCACAGATTGCGACATGCCCCCGGGCTACAGCGCCAACGGAGACGACTGCAACGACAATGTGGCAAGCACGAACCCGGCGGCGTTTGAGGTGTGCGACGGGGTCGACAATGACTGCGACGGCACCATCGACGGGTCCAACGCCATCAACGCCACCGCCTGGTACGCCGACAGCGACGGGGACGGGTATGGAGACGCCTCCAGCACCACGACCGCCTGTTCAGCACCCTCCGGGCACGTGGCAGACGACACAGATTGCAATGATGCAGAAGCCGGCATCTACCCATCGGCCGACGAATACTGCGACAGCATCGACAACGACTGCGATGGCGCAACCGATGAAGAGAGCGCTGTGGACGCCTCCACCTGGTACGCGGACGTGGACGGAGACGGATACGGCGCGGCCGCCAGCTCCCAGGTCGCCTGCAATCAGCCCTCCGCCCATGTCTCGGACAACACGGACTGCGACGACTCCGTCACCGGCGGCAGCGTCCACCCGGGCGCCTCCGAGACCTGGTACGACGGCGTGGACAGCGACTGCGACGGCGCCAACGACTACGACGCCGACGCGGACGGCCACGACAGCGGCGAGCACGGCGGAGACGACTGCGACGATGGCGACCCCGACGTGAACCCCGACGTCGAGGAGATCTGGTACGACGGCGTGGACGGGGACTGCGACGGTACCAGCGACTACGACCGCGACGCGGACGGGTTCGACGCAGAGAGCTTCGGCGGCACCGACTGCGACGACTCCGACGAGGGCGTCAACCCCAGCGCCGAGGACATCGAGGACGACGGCATCGACCAGGACTGCGACGGCGAGGACGCCATCAGCCCCACCGACACGGGTGAAGGCGGCGGCAGCAAGAAGAGCTGCTCCAGCGTCGGCTCCGCGGCGGGTACCGGCACCGGTGTATTCTGGATGATTGGGTTGCTCGCCTTGTCCCGGCGGCACGGCAGGGGACGGGATGACTCCGGCGCGGCGATTCCACCAGGAGCCTGCTAGCCGAGCGCAGCGAGCGACCGAAACAACGAGGGGCACCAGCTCATCGAGCCACCCGGAACGGGTAGACTTCAGACCTTGCCCACACCCCGGAGCCCACGATGAATGCAGCCTCGCTCTCCTGATGCCCCTCTCCCTGCTCGCCACGAGCTGCAACGAAGAGGAGATCGAGGCCAACCAGGCGGACCTGGTCGATCTTCAGGCCGAGGTCGCCGCGCTGCAGGCGACCGTGGGCAACCTGCAGTCCCAGCTCGACGGCGTCCAGTCCATCGCTGAGCCGAACAGTGAAAGCAGCGCCACCAACGCCGACGGTGTGGCCCAGAACGCCACGGACATCGCCACCAATGCCGAAGGTGTCGCCACCAATGCCGAGGGGACCGTCACCAACGCCACGGACATCGCCACGAACGCCGACGCGGACGCAGACGGCGACACCGACGCGGACGCGGACGGCGACCTGGACGTAGACGTGGACACGGACGTCGATACGGAGGTCGACGCTGACGAGTAGACCGACCGGTCCTCGCAACGAGCATCCGAACCCCGTCGGGATCGATGTCGGGTTCTCGCCGGTAGAGGAGCAACCCGGCCGACTCGACGCTCTCGCTGCCGTGCCGTGGGGCGCCGATCAGTCGCAGTCCCAGGGCTCGACCGTGTGGTTGCCCCAGACGGCTTGGTAGTCGGCGTCCGGGCAGCAGGGCATGGCCTTGCAGCTGATGGTGAGGGTGCCGGTGGTGGTGAACACCTCGTAGGGCCAAGGGTTCATGTCCACGCCGTGGGCCACCATGGTGTAGCTGTAGTCGCGCCCGCCGTGGTAGCGGCACCAGACGTTCTGGATCGCGATCTGGCCGCCTGCGATCTCGAAATAGCCGCTGGTGCCCTCGCCGATCACGACCTCCTCGCAGTAGGTGCCGCTCTCGAGGCAGTCCTGCTCGGTCCAGTACACGTCACCCTCGCCGCCCGCGCTGCCCACCCACTCGCTCAGGTCCGAGCTGAACTCCACCCGCACCAAGTCGGCGATGTAGGTGGGCTCGCCGACGATCTCGGCGCCGACCTGCAGCGCGAACTGGCCGTTGGTGCCCTCGGAACTCTCGCAGGTGTACAGGGTGTTCCCGGTCTCCTCGAAGATGTCGTTGACGTTCAGCAGGCCCGCCCGGAGCTCGATGACGTGCTCGATCCCGTCCTCCGAGCCGGTGTCCTCGGGTCGGTCCGGCGGGGGCTCCCGGTCCGGTCGCTGCTCGGGCGCCGTGTCGTCGGACGAGCCGGTGAACCAAGCGCAGCCCGCCAGTAGGACGAGGGCGATCGCGGACGAGCCTGCGGGAGGGCTCCAACGGCGGGATCGGCTGCTCGACGACATGGTCTAGATGGTAGCAGACACCGACAGGTCCAATGCGTCGCGGCTGTCATGTCCCGTCCAAGAGCAGGGAGCAGGGGCCAGTCGAGAGAGGGAGCAGAGGGAGCAGGAGGGAGCAGGGGTCTGGTCGAGGGAGCAGGGGTCAGGTCGGGGAGCAGGAGGGGAGCAGGGGTCAGGTCGAAGGAGCAGAGGAGCAGGGGTCAGGTCGATGTTATTACGATTTACGCTCTGACCCAACTGGAAGGGGGTGAATCGCACTCCAGCCGTCGAGCCACCTGGGCGGCACCGAAGAAGCGCCGTAGGAGATCGGCCGGGTGGAGGCGTCGTCCGCAAGCCGGGAAACGACGACGCTCGTGAGCCGCATACCACCCCAGAAGGGAAGACTGCGAACAGCTGAACATGGGCATTGCGAGTCATCGGTATCCTCTCTCCTCACGCTTCGTTTTGGCCTCAACATCTCCTTCGAGAGGGGACAAGAAGTACAAACGGGGGGGCGCCAGTACACCGAGTCTGCCAGTTCTATGGGGAGCCCATCAACCGAGCCGGTGAGAGAGGCGTTCGGGGCGGGCCCGGCGGCCCCGAGGTGGCCTGACCGGTTCGAGGCGCAGTGCTCCCGACCGCCATGAGGGACCCTCGAGGATCTTCCCGCTGAGCATCCGAATCGGCCATCAAGAGCATCCGGCGCGAAGCCAAGGGGTGCATTGCAGCGCTCCAACGTCGGTGCTAGGACATGCTCGGAGGTGAGAATGTCCCTGGGTACAATCATGAAATTCGCGCTTCCGCTGTGGCTGGTTTGTGCCTGTGGGGAGGCCGGGGACACCGACACGATGGGCGAGGGGGACACGGACACGGATTCCGACACGGACGCCGACACGGACGCCGACACGGACGCAGACACGGACGCAGACACGGACACGGACGCAGACACGGACGCAGACACGGACGCCGACACGGACGCCGACACGGACGCAGACACGGACGCAGACACAGACGCGGACACGGACCTCGTAGACCACTACGAGGGCGTGGTGTACCTCAACATCGAAGGCGGCTGGTCCCCCTCCAGTTTCGAGGGGAGCTTCCAGTTGGACATCGACGAGGAAGGCGCAGCTACGGGGGAAGCCATCTGTGCCACCATCAACGTGGTTGCCAAGGGCAGCGTCGAAGGTAGCTTGGAGGACGAGGAGTTTCTCGGCGTCTGGCCGACCTTGTTCAGCGTGACCCCAGACGACATGGCCAGCGCCGAATTCGAGCTCACAGGCTCGGTGAGGGACAGTGTCATCGACCTCGAGTTTCACGAAGAAGGGGACGGCTGGATCGCCTATGGGACCTTCGCGGGAGCTCTAGTGGATTGAATGGCGGCGTTCGAGCTGACGTGGTTTGCGGACGCAGACCGGGTCTGTCGTCGTCGCCCCCCCGCCTGAGCAACAAGAACCGCCTCGAAGTATCCACATCGGCGACAGAAGTGCCTCGAGGTATCCACTTGGGCCCCCAAGGGGGTGTTCGTGGCGCTCTTGGGCTCGGATGGGGCCGTGCTTCACCGCCACGGAGGCCTGAGTGGTGACTTCGGCTCGGTTCTGTCGCTGAAGTGGGGCGTTCGGGGGCGTTCTTGTTGCTTCGGGGCGTGGGAGCCTGGCCTTCTTCGCTCGGCTCGCGCATGTCGGGGCGGGCGGTCCCGCTTCGTCAGTCGCCCGCCCCCTCCAGTCCGTCCCGTCGCGCGAAGACCGCCTCCATCAGCATGTCCACGCGCTCCGCGGGCATTCCGTCGGACCGCATGCGCTCGCCCATTTGCTCGGCCAACTCCTCCTGCATCCGCAGGCGCAGCTCGTCGCGCCAGGCGGGGACCTCGTCCAGGGTCTCGGGGCCACCGCGCCGATGGCGCCGCTCAAGAAGTTACCGGCGTAGAGGTCGCGGTTGTCCGGGATCATGGAGCCGGACCCGTCGCCGGCATCGGCCTGGTTGTAGGTGCTGGCGGGGTAGATGCCGAGCCAGCGGTTGAACCACGACGCGCTGTTCACGGCCACGTCTACCTGGTGGGGGATGATGCCGATGAAGCCGTTGTTGATGTCGGCGAAAGCGTCGGCGATGCCGCTGGCATACTCGTCGCAGCTCTCGGCACCGAGGAGCCACTCCGGGCAGTCTGCGTAGGTGGCGTCGTGGGGACACGAATTGCAAACAGCGGGTACCGGCACCGGTGTGCTCTGGGTGATCGGGCTGCTCGCCGTGTCACGGCAGCGCGGCAGGGGACGGGACGACTCCGGCGCGGCGATTCCACCAGGAGCCTGCTAGCCGAGCGCAGCGAGGGACCGGAACAATGACGGTCACCAGGTCATCGAGCCACCCGGAACGGGTAGACTTCAGACCTTACCCACACCCCGGAGCCCACGATGCATGGCCGCCTCGCTCTCCTGATGCCCCTCTCCCTGCTCGCCACGAGCTGCAACGAAGAGGAGATCGAGGCCCACCAGACGGACCTGGACGACCTGCAGGACGAGGTCGCCGCCCTGCAGGCGACCGTGGACGACCTGCAGGCCCAGCTCGACGGCGTCCAGTCCATCGCGCAGATGAACAGCGACAGCAGCGCCACCAACGCCGAAGGCGTGGCCCAGCACGCCACGGACATCGGCGCGAACGTCGATGACATCGCCATCAACGCCGAGGGCGTCAGCTCCAATGCCGAGGGCATCGCCACCAACGCGGAAGGCATCGCCACCAACACCACGGACGTCGCCACCAACGCGGAGGGTATCGCCACCACCACCTCGGACATCGCCACCAACGCGGAGGGTCTCGCCACCAACGCCACGAACATCGCCATCAACGCGGAAGGCATCGCCACCAACGCCACGGACATCGCCACCAACGCCACGGACATCGCCACCAACGCGGACGACCTCGTCGTGGACGCCGACGACATCGCCACCAACATCTCCGACATCCTCGAAAACACCGCCGACATCCAGGACGTCGCGGACGAACTCGAGGCGCTCGAGGCCGCGGTAGGCGACGCCGAGGATCTGCTCGCCTACGTGAGCGTCGACTCCGACGGCAACGTGGTCTTCTCCGGGACCAACCTCTACGTCCAGAGCGGCACAGGCGGCACGGACGACTACGTCAACGGAGAGGGCAACCTGATCATCGGCTACGACGAGGGGCCGAGCGGCAGCAAGACCGGCTCCCACAACCTGGTGGTCGGGCCAGGCAACGCCTACTCGAGCTACGGCGGCATCGTGGCCGGAGACTCGAACGCCGTCGGCGCCCCCTACGCCATGGCCATCGGCGGCTACGACAACGAGGTCACCGGCGAGTACAGCGTGCTGCTGGGTGGCATCTCGAGCCTGCTCCAGGGCAGCCAGGCGCTCCTGCTCTGGGGCTGGGAGACCACCTGGACCTCCGACGACAGCTGGGCGTCGGGCAGCGCGCCCTGCGGCTCCATGGGCGGCCAGCTCACCTACTACGCGGACCCGACGGTCTGTAGTGACGAGGGCGACACGGACACCGACGCGGACGGCGACACCGACACGGACATCGACACGGACGCAGATGCCGATGCCGACGGAGACACGGACGCTGACGCGGATGGGGACACGGACGTAGACGTGGACGCAGACGTCGATACGGACGTCGACGCGGACGAGTAGACCGACCCGGGCCTCGCCATGACCATCCGAACCCTGCCCCGGTCGATGGTAGGCCTTGATCGGTAGAGGAGCAACCCGGCTGACTCGACGCTCTCGCGATGCGTTCGAGGTCAGCAGACCTCCGGGGATGACCTCGGCCACCCCGGCGCTCGCCGCCCAGCTGGTGCGCTGTCTCGAGCGCTACCGCAAGACCGCCGTAGAGCTCGGGCAGCTGCCCGCCCTGGCCGCCGCCATCGACGACGCCCTGGTCTGGCGCTACCCGGACCGGGTGGTGGTGGCGCCGTGACCGGGCACTCAGGGGTGGCGTCAGACGTTCTTGACGTGCAGCTCGCCCAAGGACTTGTCCGGCACCCCCGCCGGCGCACCCGACATGAGGCACTGGGCCGAGGTGGTCTTGGGGAAGGCGATGACGTCGCGGATGTTGTCGGTGCC
>CAZVHW010000018.1:0-22600 GCA_964626835.1 uncultured Enterobacterales bacterium | reverse complement strand
AAGCCGAAGGCGATCCCGCCGTGGGGAGGGGCGCCGTAGGCCAGGGCCTCGAGCAGGAAGCCGAACTTCTCCTGGGCTTCCTCGTCGCCGATGCCCAGGGCCGAGAACACCTTGCGCTGCACGTCGGGGTCGTGGATACGGATACTGCCGCCGCCGATCTCGTAGCCGTTGCAGACCAGGTCGTAGGCGTCGGAGCTGACCTCGCCCAGGCGCTCGGGGGTGTCGAGCAGAGGGATGTGTTCCGGAGCGGGCGCCGTGAAGGGATGGTGCACCGCCACCCAACGGTCCTCGTCCTCGTCGTGGTCGAAGGCGGGGAAGTCGGTGACCCAGCAGAAGGAGAAGGTGCCGGCGGGGACGAGCCCGCGGTCCTTGGCCACCTGAATGCGCAAGGCACCCAGGCCCGCGTTGACCTTGGACGCCTGGCCTGCGCCCACGAGCAGCAGGTCGCCGGGCTCGGCGCCGGTCAGCTCGGCAACCGCGGCCTTTTCGGGCTCGGACAGTCGGCCCAGCGCGCCGGCCCACTTGCCCTCGGCCACCTTGCCCCACAGCAGCCCGCCCATGCCGTAGCGGCGCACGAGATCGGTCCAGCCGTCGATGACCTTGCGGGAGCTGCCCTGGGCACCGCCCGGCACGCGGATGGCCTTGCAGATGCCACCGCCCGCCACAGAGCCCGAGATGACCCGAAACTCGGTGTTCTCGACCGCGGGCAGGATGTCCACGTGCTCGAGGCCGAAGCGGGTGTCTGGCGCGTCCTTGCCAAACCGGGCCATGGCCTCGGCGTAGGTGATGCGCGGAATGGCGGGGATCTCGTAGCCCAGGATGCGCTTCCACATGGCGCGGGCCACGCCCTCGGCCATCTCGATGACCAGCTCGCGAGTGGCGAAGCTCATCTCGATGTCGATCTGGGTGAACTCGGGCTGGCGGTCGGCCCGCAGGTCCTCGTCCCGGAAACACTTCACGATCTGGAAGTAGCGGTCCATGCCCGCCACCATCAGGATCTGCTTGAAGATCTGGGGGCTCTGGGGCAGGGCGTACCAGGTACCAGCGTGCACGCGGCTGGGCACCAGGTAGTCCCGCGCGCCCTCGGGGGTGGCCTTGGTGAGCACCGGGGTCTCGATCTCGAGGAAGCCCTCGCCATCCAGGTAGCTGCGGGTGGCCTGGGCGGCCTGGTGGCGCACGGTCAGGGCCTTGGTCAGAGCCGGCCGGCGCAAGTCGAGGAACCGGTACTTCAACCGGGTCTCTTCGGACGCGCTCACGTCGTCGCGGGGGGCGAAGGGCAGCGGGCGGGTGCGGTTGAGGATGGTGAGCTCACCCGCCACCACCTCGATGGCGCCGGTTGGGATGCGCTTGTTGGGGTTGGCGCGCTCCACCGCCTGGCCAACGACCTCGACCACGAACTCCACGCGGCAGGCCGCGGCGACCTGGCGCACGGCGTCGGACGAACGCTGATCCACGGTGACCTGGGTGACCCCATGGCGGTCGCGCAGGTCCAGGAAGACCACGCCGCCCATGTCGCGGGCACCATCCACCCAGCCCTGCAGCACCACGTCGGTGCCGGCGTCCTGAGCTCTAAGTTCACCACAGCTGTGTGTACGGCGAGCGGATTCCAGCATGGGACCTCCATGGGGGCGCTGGGTGGCAGCGCCGGCCTTTAATCGGGGGGGTGGAGAGGGGGTAGGGGGACCTATGCACCCCGATGCGGGACACCTCGCCACCTATGCCGCCAAGAATGGGACACTCGAGCCCCGACAGGGCGGAGTCGGCCAAGGGCGGAACCATGAAAGGTGTGTTTTCGGCGACCGCCCTCGAACGATGAGAGAGAAGACTGGGCCCGCTGTCCCACTCTCACTGACATAGGTTGGCGACTGTCCCGCTGACGGGGACATAGGCCGCCGCGAGCCCGGACGCCGATCCGACACCGCGCCCGCTCACCGCCGGAGCGCAAGCCCGAGGCACCCGCGGCTCGAAGATGACGACGCTACCCCTCCTCCTCCCACGAAAGCTCGGGAAAGACCGCTCGCTGCTCTTCGCCGAGCCAGGGTGCGTAGCGCTCGTTACCCGCGACGTGCAGCCCCACCCACGCGGTCACCAGGGTCTGGGTGATGGCGTGGGCCTGCTCGATCTCGATGTACTCGTCGCCCTCTGTGTCGCACTCGGGCAGGAAGGCCCAGGCCACCTCGCAGACATCCGAAAACGCGAAGTGGCCGGCGCCCTCGAGGGTACCCAGGGCCTTGGGGCCCGACGCGGCTTCGTACGTTGGGTGGATGTGCTCGGTGTAGTCGAAGATGTCGTCCAGGGTGCCGCCCAACATCAGGATCTCGTCCACGGGGGCCAACCCCTCGGCCTCGAGCCCAAAAGCGTACCAGAGGCCCGGCGCCATGGCGACAGGCCACGACGCGCGCTCGTCCCCTTCGACCTCGGTGTCCAGGATCGCGGGGTCGATGTCCTCCACCAAGCTGCAGAGCCAGCCGCCCCGGTCGGCGCAGTAGTCCACCATGGCCTGGCCATCCAGCTCCGCACCCACCAGGATCATGCTGGTGATGGCGCCAAACGAGTGGCCCATCACGCCGTAGCCAGCGGCCGGATCCACCATGCCCCCCAGCCGCTCGTGCCCACCCTCGACCATGGCCAACACCTCGTCCACGGCGTAGCGCAGGTCGTCGGGCCGCTCGGCCATGACCTGGCCGGTCAGCTCGTCGTCCACGTCCAGCAAGGTGTTGTTGGGGTGGTCCGGGGCCACCACCACGAAGCCGTGCTGAGCCAGGACCTCGGTGAGAAAGATGGACTGGTACCGAATGCCCGAGTAGCCGTGGGAAAACGCAATCAGCGGATAGGGCGCACCGCGGGTGTCGGCCGGGGCCTCTCGATAGGCCTCGCGGGTCAGGGTCAGCTCGGGGTAGGGCTCGGGTTCGTCACCCTCTTCGGGAGCGGCCGGGTACCAGACCTCGATGGTCATCTCCTTGCCGCGGGGATCCACGTAGTCGAAGGTCTCGGCGCCGGCTTCGTAGGGGCCTCGCCGATCCGGGGCGACCCAGTCGGGGGCCGACACCGCGGTGTCGCCCGTCTCCCCCGCGGGGGGCTGGCAGGCGAGCAGGATGATTGGCACCAGGGCGAGCATGGTCGGTCCAGGGCACCATAGCCGCCCGCGTTAGGCAAACGCCCCCCACCGCTCACGACTGGATAGACCAGGCGCTTCCTCCACACCACGGTGCGCGTCTACGACCTCGACGCCGCCCTCGCCTTCTTCGTGAACACCCTCGGCCTGATCGAGCTGCGTCGCAAGGACTTTCCCCAGTGGAAGTTCACCTTGATCTTCCTGGGCACGGGCGCCGAGGGCGACAACGCGGAGATCGAGCTGACCTACAACTACGATCCGCAAGAGCCCTACTCGGTAGGCCGCAACTTCGGGCACAACGAAGCCTTCATGGGCTTCACCTTCCCCGAGCCCAAGGGCGGGGGCATCGTGATCGTGAGCTACCCCTTCCTGTTCCAGCCGAGCTAGCTGCTAGGAGGCTGGCCGGCCCCTCAGTGCGCGATGCCCAGGAAGCTGCTCATCGACGGCAGCAGGTCGATGGCCCAGTGAGCAAGCACCAGGTGAGGTAGAGACCGCCACCGGTCCCAGGCCCAGCCGAAGATGACGCCCACGATGAACACCGGCAGCCCGGTGCCCACCAGCACCGAGCCCAGATCGCCGGCCGCGCCCTCCACCCCGCTGGACAGCAGGAGGCGTGTGGGCAGGTGCCAGAGCGTGAAAAGCAGAGCTGCGAGCAAGATCGCGGGCAGGCGGCCCAACACCGCCTCGAGCCGGGTCTGCAGCAGGCCGCGGAAGACGAGCTCCTCGGGGAGGGCGGCGCACAACAGGGGGACGATGGCGGCTACGACGAGGAGCGGCACGGCGGATCCGCCGCTCTCGGCCAGCGCCGCTTGGACACCAGCCACGTGACCCAGGTTGGGCAGAATGCCCAGAGCTGCAACGAGAGCCAGGGTGAAGACGGTCCACCCCCCAAACCGCCACGCTGGCAGCAAGTCCCGCAGCCCGTAGCCCTGCTTCCACAGGATCACGCACGGCAACGCGAGCAGCGCGCCCGCCTTGAAGACCAGCAGGTACCACAGGTCGTCGGTGAAACTCACCGAGCCCATCAGGGGCAGGGGGAAGGCTCGGATCAGCAGCCCGATCACCAACGCCAGCGCGGCGAAGACCAGCGCGAAGCCCGTCCAGAGCCCCGCCTCAGGCCTGGGGCGGTCGATGCGCAGGCGACCGACCGGGACGCGCTGCCGGACAAGCCAGTGCCAGAGTCGCTTCATCTTCATTCACTCCAACCAGTCCCGCACCTGCTGTGGGCGCCCCTCGGTCCACTCCACCAGGCAGCCCACCTTGTGGTCGAAGTACTCCGCTGGCCAGGTGACGCGGGGATCCGCGTACACCTGGTCGCGGATGAGGTCTCGCGTCTGCTCCACCAACGCGGGCATGTCCATGGCCTCGAGCACGGCGGCAGCCTCGAGGGTGGCGGTGGACAGCTCGGCCCAGCAGGCGGCGTCACCGCGGCACCCGGTGGTCACGTCGCCTACGATGCCGTCGGTGAAGTTGTCGTAGACGTCCCAGACCTCACAGGGGTGCGTCCCCGAGGGTGGGTAGTAGTAGATGAAGGTGGAGTCCGCGCCCCAGGGTGACAGGGAGATCCTGTCCTCCACCGGGTCGTGGTACATGTGCCAGTTGTTCAGGTTGTAGGTGTAGGAATCCGGGTGGTTGACCACCACTTCCATGGCCAGAAAGGCCAGCACCGCGTCCCGATCGAACACGCGCCACAGCGCGTCCACGGTGTCCTGCGCCACGCCCTGGCAGGCTCGGGGTAGCGCCGTTTCGTCGAAGTCGTCCCCGGCCCACTTCAGGTCGAAGCAGTCGCAGGCCCCGGCGAAGTCGCAGTTGCGGTTCATCTCCCACAGCCCACCCTGGCTGCCGGGCCAACGATGCTGCACGTAGCGCTCGTCGATGGCCTCGACGATGGTGTACAGCCCCAGCGCCTCGCCGTTCAGCTCGGCGGTGGCGTAGCCGGTGCGAGGCGCCGCGCTGCCCGCATCGCGGAAGGCGCGGTAGGCCAGGGTCTCGGCCATCATGCTGGTGTCCCAGACGTTGTTGTGCAGGGTGATGCGATCGAGCCCACACAGCTCCCAGCCGTCCATGTACTCGTCGATCTTGAACTTCCAGGCGGGCTTTTCGTCGATCCACTGGTAGGAGCTGTTGCCCTTGAGCCGCACCCCCACGGGCTCGAGCCGCCGCTCGCCGAAGGTGATGGCCCCCATGACGTAGCTGTAGGGATCGGCCCGCAGCGCGGCGACGGACTCGTCGGACAGCTCGACGCCGAAGTGGTGCACCAGCTGGTCGGAGAAGATGGTGTCCGGGGTACAGCCGTCGGACTCGGGCACCTGCTCGGTGGTGTCCGGGACCTCGCTCGCGGTGTCCCCGGACCCTGTGGAAGTGTCCGGGCCCGGCACGGCTCCACCTCCCGAGGGATGACAGGCGCCGAGGGTCAGAAACGCGAGCAGAACGAGCATGTCCCAAGGATATGCGCCGCGGTGAAACCCCGCCAGAACACCCGGATTCCGTCCGCCAGGGCACGGCTACCGCGCTTGTGGGTTCGACAAACCGGAGATACCCTGCGCAGCGGAGAACACGACCATGTCCAGACGAACTACGCTGCTGGCGTGCACGATCGTGGCAGTAGGCTGCCCCATCCGCTTCGATCCTCCCAAAGAAACGGCCGGGCCGGACAGCTCGCCAGGCGTGGAAACCGGCGACACCCAGCCCCTCGAGCGTCCCCTGTTCGGCATCGTGGACTACGGCGTCATCATGGTCCCCGACGGCACCCGCATCGAGGAGAGCTTCGGCGACAAGACCACCTGGGGCGAAGGCTACAGCGACGCCTACGAAGGCCCCACCGACGAGATCATGGACGACATCCGGGACGAGCTCTATCCCCTCGGCGCCATCGCCAAGCCCGCCTATGTCACCGGCATCACCATCACCCTGCCCGCCCACGTGGACATCGCACTGGCCAAGCGCACCCCCCACGGTCACCACCCGGCGACCGCGCACCTGCCGGGTGTCTACCGGCCCGAGGTGCCCACCATGTGGGAACACCTCCGCCAGCAGGACCCGAGTGTAGACGCGGACAAGGCCGGCTTCACGGGCAACACCGTGCACATGCAGGCCATCGACTACAGCAACTACCCCGGCCTGGGCGCGGACATGCCCGGCACCTACAACTTCGTGGACGCCGCCAACGGCGACGATCCGGGGACACAACCCTCGAAGGACCCGGCTGTGGTACAGCGGGTGGTCTCCCACCTCGAGGACCTATGGCGCATCCAGCTGGTCAACATGCACCAGATCGATCGTGCAGGCCACTACGCTCCCGACACCCACATCGAGACCATCCAGGAGGTGGACGACGACCTGGTGTCCCTGTGGAAGGACACCATCCAGGGCAACGACGAGCTGGCCGACAACACCGTCATGGCCATCGTGTCCGACCACGGCCGGCATCGCTTCGCGGACACCGAGCCCTCGTGGATGCACCACGGCTGCGGATGCTCCGGTTGCCGCGAGGTGCCCCTGATGCTGCTCGGTCCCCATGTCCGCCAAGACGTGGTGGCGGAAGGCCCCTTCGTCATCGAGGACGTAGGCACCACGGTGTCCTGGCTGATGGGCATCGAGATGCCGTTTGCCACGGGCATGGTCATGACCGAGATGCTCGTGGACCAGCCAACCGTCTCCCAGCGCGCCGGGCCCCACGCCCTGCATACCTCGGGGGACCTGCTGGCCTACCAGCAGTGGCGGAACGACTTCGCCAGCCGCTCCGAGGTGGTGATCGACGGCACGGTGTTCGAAAACGACAGCGCCATCCACGTCGAGCAGCCCAAGGTGGCGCGTGGAGACGAAGCGGACTTCGCCTGCTGGCGCGAGGTCACCGTGGACACCGAGGACGAGTACTGGAACTGGGCGGCCGTGTGCAAGGTCCGCGAAGCCGAAGGTGACTGGACCGCCCTGGGCGAGCCCCCCGCCGACTTCGTCTGGCCCTACTGGGACCCGGCCATGGACACCGACTCGGGTGGGCGGCTCTTCCTGGCCTGGTCGGGGAACGAAACCGGAAACGCCCAGTCCGACACGGGGGTCTACCTGGCACGCTGGTCGGAATCCCGCGGCTGGGAAGGCGGCGACAGCTGGGTGGGCGGCGCCTTCTTCCCGGTCCACCCAAGCTTGGCCATCGACGACGATGGCGACGCCTGGGTGGCCTGGTCCGCCGGGACTTCCGACGGCCAAGGCCGCTACACCCGCCACGTGGACGTCTACGAGGTGAGCTGGCCTGCAAGCGGCGAGCAGACCTGGGACCTGTCCTTCACCTCTGAATACAGCGACGCCTCGGGCAACAGCTACGGGCGCATCGACGACGCATCCCTCACGATCCAGGACGGCAGCGTCTACATGGTCTTCCTGGGAATCTCCGAGGAAGGCACCAACCTGCTCTCCACCTCCCTGCCGGGCATGAGCGGCAGCTGGTCCTCCGTCCATGCCACCGACGGCAGCGGCGATGTCTTCGTACACGTCCGCCCGCAGTGGTCCGACGACGGCTGGTTGTACTGGGGACGTCTCGGCGCCGATGGCGACTCCGAGGTCTGCCGGGTCCACGCCACCGCCATGACCGACGCGACCTGCGAGACCACCGGCGCACCCTATATGGAATCCCTGGCGCCTTCGGCCAACGGCGCCTGGGTCACCACCAGCAACGGCGCCATGCAGTGGAAGCTGACCGAGGTGGCGTTCTAGCCGCTACGACAGGCACTCCTCGAGGGTCTCGAGCAACGTGCGGGCGGCGAAGGGCTTCTGCACGAAGCCCGACACGCTGCCGGCCACGAAGCGGCGCATGGCGTCCCGTCGCGAGTAGCCGGACATGATCACCAGGCGAGCGTTGGGGTGATCACGATGGAACACGCGATGCGCCTCGACCCCGTTCATGCGGGGCATGGTCATGTCCAGCAGCACCCCGTCGATGCGTTCGGCGTGGGCTGTGTAGGTTTCCAGGGCCTCGCGGCCATCCTCGGCGAGCATGACCTGGTAGCCGGCGCACTCGAGGATCTCGGAGATGACCTCGCGCACGGATTCTTCGTCGTCCACCACCAGCAGACAGCGGGGGCCGGGCCCCGACAGCGCGCCCTCGAGCGAGCTCGCCGACTCCAACGCCTCGTCCGCGATCGGGAGCAGCAGGGTGACCGTGGACCCCCGACCCGGGGCCGACACCAGGCGCACGGCCCCACCGTGGGCGCGCACGGTGCCCAACACGGTGGCCAGGCCCAGGCCTCGGGCCTCGGGCCGTGTCGAGAAGAAAGGCTCGAAGGCGCGTGCCGCGTGCTTCGGGTCCATTCCCCGTCCCGTGTCCACCACGTCGAGGGAGGCGTAGCTACCTGGGTCTCCCGCAGTCACGACGCAGCTGTCCAGGTAGGCCCGGTCCACGTCTCGCCTGCCCGTGCGCAAGCGCACCAACCCGGCGTCCTGGTCCAAGGCCTGGAAGGCGTTGGTGATCAGGTGGGTGACGGCTTGGCGCAGCTGCGCTCCGTCGGCGTCCACCAGGAGAGGACGGCGGGCCAGGTCGAGGCGCAGCGCATCGGCCCGAAGGGTGGTGCGCAGCAAGCGAGCCACTTCATCCACCACCGTCGAGAGATCGTGGCGCTCGGACAGCACCGGCCCACGTCCGGCAAACGCGAGCAGCTCGCCCGCCAGATCGGCGGCCTTGCGGGCACCGGCGGAGATGCGCTCCACCTGGCGCCGCGCCCGGGTGTCGTTCTCGATCTGCATGAGCGCCAGTTCGGCGTGCCCGAGGATGGCGGTGAGCAGATTGTTGAAGTCGTGGGCTACGCTTCCGGCCAGCAGGGCCAGGCTCTCGAACTTCTCGCGCTCGGGCACCAGCTGCTGGCAAGCCACGGTGCCACCGGGGAGGGGGGCGGGCGCTTCAGAGGGCAACGGCTCCTCCGACATCGGGCCTGCAAGCCTGGGATCGGGACTCAAGAAGGCACCTCTCGAGGTTGAGCCCCGGCTGTCTATCCCGGGGAAGCAGGCATCGCCCCTGACCACACTCGGGGCGGATCCGTTCTCCGGACTTGATCGTCGGGACGGAGTCGCGTACATGCCCCGCCGATCCCCCTGACAACGCGAAGCGTTGGGGCAAAAAGCCCTCGCCACGGGCGAGGGACCGTACGGAACGAGGCGAGGCCATGAGCGACACGACCCAGCTGCCCAAGAACTACGAGCCGGCCCAGGTCGAGCCTTCCATCTACCAGCTCTGGCTGGATGCCGGCGCCTTCACGGCCGTCCCCGACGAACGGCCGCGAGACCAGCGCTACGTGATCATGATGCCGCTGCCAAACGTCACCGGCGCCCTGCACATGGGGCACGCCATGGACAACGGCATGCAGGACCTGCTCATCCGCTGGCACCGCATGATGGGCGACAACGCCCTGTGGATGCCCGGCACCGACCACGCCGGCATCGCCACCCAGGCCGTCGTCGAGAAACGACTGAAGGAGCTCGAAGGCAAGACCCGCCACGACATCGGCCGCGAAGGCCTGGTGACGCGCATCTGGCAGTGGAAGGATCAATACCAGGCTCGCATCATCTCCCAACAACAGCGCATGGGCTGCAGCTGCGACTGGCAGCGCCAGCGCTTCACCATGGACGACGTCTGCGCTCGTGCCGTGCGGCACGCCTTCCACAAGCTCTTCGCCGATGGCCTGGTGGTGCGCGACAAGCGGCTGGTCAACTGGGACCCCTTCCTGCAGACCACCATCAGCGACGACGAGGTCTACCACGAGACCGTCCAGGGCCACTTCTGGTACATGCGCTACCCGGTCATCGACCCCCAACCGGGGGAGCCCGAGCACGTGGTGGTGGCCACCACCCGCCCCGAGACCATGTTGGGTGACACCGCCGTGGCCACCCACCCAGACCCCGAAGGCGAGCTGGACCGCCTGATCGCCGAAGCTCGCGACGAGCTGGGCAAGGCTCGCGACAAGGACCACACGACCCTCGAAAAGCGGATCGAGTACCTCGAGGACCGCAAGGCCACCGTGCTGCCGCTGCTGCAAAAACTCCGAGACATGGCGCTGGACGGCCGCCAGATCCTGCTGCCCCTCATGGACCGGTCCATGCCGCTGATCCTGGACGAGTGGGCCAAGCCCGAACTGGGCACCGGCTGCGTCAAGATCACCCCCGCCCACGACCCAAACGACCACGACGTCTGGTCCCGCCACGCCGACACCATCGGCATCATCAACATCCTGAACCCCAACGGCACACTGAACGAACGGGTGGGTGCCTACCAAGGCCTGGACCGCTTCGTGGCCCGGGATCAGGTCATCGCCGACCTGGATGCCGTCGGCCTGCTCGAGCGCATCGAAGACCGCGAGATCGAGATCGGCCACTCAGACCGCTCCAAGACCCCCATCGAGCCATACCTCTCCGACCAGTGGTTCATCACCATGGGCGACGTGGACGGCGGCATCGTCATGGGCCGCGGCACCCCCCGCGAACATCGCTCCGCGGGCCTGGTGCAAGCCGCCATGGACGCCGTGGACGACGGCCGCGTCACCATCCACCCCGGGCGCTACACCAACACCTACATGAACTGGCTCTCCGAGAAGCGCGACTGGCCCGTCAGCCGCCAGCTCTGGTGGGGCCACCGCATCCCGGTGTGGAGCCGCGCAGGTAGCCAGGACGAGCTGGCTGCCATCGCCACCCTGCTCGAGGACAGCCGAGTGCTACTTCAGGCCCGAGACGGCCGCCTGGACGTCTGTCTGCTCGAGGACGACCCGGCCCTGGTAGGCCCACTCGAAGCCGCCGGCTTCGTACGCGACCCCGACGTGCTGGACACCTGGTTCAGCTCGGCCCTGTGGCCCTTCTCCACCCTGGGCTGGCCCGACGCGGGATCGGCCCCCATCGGCGAGCACCAGCGCACCCTGGGAGCATTGGGCGAGGGCGACGACTGCCTGGACTACTTCTACCCGGGCTCCTGCCTGGTCACGGGCCGCGACATCATCACCCTGTGGGTGGCCCGCATGGTGCTGGCGGGCCTGTATTGCGTGGGCGACATCCCGTTCAGCGACGTGTTCATCCACGCCAACATCCTGGACGGCAAGGGCATGATCATGTCCAAGTCCAAGGGCAACGGCATCGATCCGGTGGACATCATCGAGGGGTATGGCACCGACGCCATGCGCTACGTGCTCTGCGACATGCAGACCGGCACCCAGGACATCCGCCTGCCCGTCACCGCCACCTGCCCCGTCTGCGGCCACGACAACGACCTGGGGGACACCCGACACGGCAGCAGCATCTTCACCTATGTCTGCGGCAAGCCCATGAAAGGCAAGGCCCGCGAAGGCTCCTGCGGCTCGGAGTTCGACGTGCTGGGCACCATGCCCGACCTGCCCGCCGCCAAGCTCACCAGCCCACGCTTCGAGGTAGGTCGTGGCTTCTGCACCAAGCTCTGGAACTCCGCCCGCTTCGCCTTCATGAACCTCGAGCTGCCACCCGCTCGAGATGTCACGGCCGACGAACTGACCCTCGAGGACCGCTGGCTGCTGGCGGGCCTGAACGAAGCCATCGCGGGTGTGCAACGGGGGCTCGAGGCCTACAACCCCAGCACCTCGCTGGGCGCCGCCCGGGAGTTCTTCTGGAGCGAGCTCTGCGACTGGTACCTCGAGATCATCAAGCCGCGCCTGGCGGTCGGAGGCCGCAGCGCCGACGTGGCCCGAGCCGTTCTGGCCTACAGCCTCGACCAGGTCCTGCGCCTGCTGCACCCCTTCGTGCCCTTCATCACCGAGCACCTCTGGCAGAAGCTGAACGAGATGGTGCCGGAGCGCGGGCTCGGCGCGCTGGCCGACACACCGCCGTCGAACATGCTCATCGTGGCCGCTTGGCCCCAGCAGAATCCTGCCCTGGCCGACACCACCGCGCGCGACCTGTTCGCCCAGCTACAGGAGCTCACCCGCGCCCTCCGCGAGTTCCGCTCCAACCAGAACATCCCCCTTCGTCAGCCCCTCGAGATCACCCTCGAGACCCCGGCCGCCAAGGCCGCCACCTTGGAACCCCACCTCGGGCTCGTCGCCAACCTGGTGCACCTTGGCGCCGTGCACGTGGCGGAAAAGGCCGAGCGCCTCCCGGGCATGGCCTCGAAGGTCGTGGGCGATCTCGAGGTGCTGGTCCACGACGCCATCGACGCCAGCGAAGAGCGCGCCCGCCTGGGCAAGGAGCTGGCTCGGGTCGAAAAGGAGATCGGCATCTGCGACAAGAAGCTGGGCAACGCCCGGTTCGTCGAGCGCGCCCCAGCCCACGTCGTGGCGAAGCAGCGCAAACGCAGAGCGGGCTACGATGCCCAGCGGCAGGCGATCTTGGAGGGGTTGGCGGCGCTGGGCTAGGAGCCCTCAGCGCCGGCTCTTTCTACGCCCCCCGCCTCTCCGCTCCGCCTCTTCGGCCAACCGCTCCGGCACGCCCGCCCAGGAGCAGATCGGGCAGGCTCCGGCATCGTGCCGCAAGGCCGGGCAGTGTTCCCTTCCGAAGTAGATGATCTGCAGGTGGACCTTGTGCCACTCCTCCCGTGGGAACAGGGCCTTCAGGTCTCGCTCGGTGCGCACCACGTTCTTGCCGTCGGACAGGCCCCAGCGCCAGGCCAGGCGGTGGATGTGGGTGTCTACGGGAAACGCCGGCACGCCGAAGGCCTTGGCCATGACCACCGACGCGGTCTTGTGTCCCACGCCGGGCAGCGCCTCGAGGGCCTCGAAGCTGGCCGGGACCTGGCCGACGTGGCGCTCCTCCAACAAACCAGCCATGGCGACGAGGTTCCTGGACTTGGTGTTGGCCAGGCCCACCACCCGAACGATGTCGCGAACGGACTCCACCGGCGTGGCGGCCATCGTGGCGGCATCCGGCGCCAGAGCGAAGAGGGCCGGGGTGACCTCGTTGACCTTCTTGTCGGTGGTCTGGGCCGAGAGCACCACCGCCACCAGCAGCTGGAAGGGATTGGAATGCCTCAGTGGGACCGGAGGGAGGGCGTACAGCTCCTCCAGGATGGCGGCGATGCGGTCTGCCTTGAGCTGATGATCCATGGGACCCTCGGAGAGCGAACGACGGGTGCCTCTCACTGCTCCCTCGGCGCACCGACGTCAAGGGCGCCCTTGCCCAACGGTGATCCAGCGAGCGCGAACGGCCTCCGGGCGATAAAAAGGCCTCCTCCCTCCAAAACGAACCGAGGTGCCCGGTGAGTTCCGCATCCGAGCGGCCCAACCCCCAGCAGCAGCTAGACCGCCTCGAGCCCGAGCTGGACCTCTTGGCCCGCTGCGTCTCCCACGACCTACGCCAGCCCCTTCACGTCATCTCCGGCTACGTCGAGCTGGTCGCCTTCAAGCACCGCGACGTCTTCGACGCCAAGGGCCACCAGCTGGTGTCCAAGGCCCTGGACGGCGTCACGCGATTGAACACCATGATCGACGCCCTGGTGGACCTCATGCGCCTCGACCTGCACGCCGACCGGGAAGATGCCATCGACACCAACGCCCTGGTAGACGCGATCTTCGGCAAGCTCTCGGCCCAGACGAGCGAGCTAGGCGGACTCCTCGAGCGCGGTGACCTCCCCCCGGTGTCCGGCCAGCCTGCCCTACTCGCGCAGATCTTCGAGCAGCTTCTGCTCAACGTGCTGCGCTTCCCGGGCGACGCCCCTCCCCATGGTTGGGTCAGCGCTCGGCGGCTCCCCCGCGCGGTCCGCTTCGAGGTGCTCGACCAAGGAGGCGGCATCGACCCCCGCCTGCACTCGAACATCTTTCTACCCTTCGGCCGCGGCCAAGATCCCAGGGCCGGCACGGGCATGGGCCTGGCCATCTGTCGCAAGGTGGTGGACCTGCACCGGGGCACAATGGGGCTGGACTCCGCGCCAGGCATGGGCTCCACCTTCTGGTTCGAGCTGCCGCACCAGCCTTGAGCCCCCTCGCTCCAACCCGCCCTCGCCTCGAGTACGGCATTGGAGGGCCCTCGAGCGGGCCCGCCCTGGTGTTCGTCAACGGCTTGGGGGGCAGCCGCCAGGCCTGGTACCACCAAGTCGTGGCCTTCAACCGCAGCCACCGCGTGCTCACCTACGACCACCGGGGAATCGGCCATTCAGAGCTGGTAGATGCGGAAACTTCCTGCCGTGACTACGCCCGCGATCTCATGGGCCTGCTCAACCACGTCGGGATCTACCGGGCGGTGTTCGTCGGAGTTTCGTTCGGAGGCCGGGTGGTGCAGGAGCTGACCATCGGCTGGCCTGGGCGCGTGGTGGGTCAGGTGCTGGTTGGGACCTCGGGGGGTGGACCACGGCAGCAGTGGGGCGACCCCGAGGCCCGGGCACTCCTACGCCGATCGGCGGCCCTCACCGCCGAAGAGTGGCTCGAGGGGCTCATCCCCCACCTGTTTGGCTCGGTCTACCAGGAGCAGCGGTCCCACCGCCTGGCCCGCCTGGCCCGCTGGTGGGCCGACCACCCCCAGCACCCCACCGCCATCACCCGCCAGTGGCAAGCCATGGAAGCCTTCGACCGCTGGGACGACCTGCCCTCCATCCAGGCCCCCACCCTGGTGCTCCAGGGCGCCGAAGACAGCATGAGCCCGCCCGCCAACGGTCGAGCCCTGGCAGAGCGCATCCCCGCTGCTCGCTTGGTGCTCCTCGAGGGCGTTGGGCACTCGCCGCAGGTGGAAGATCCGGATCGTTTCGGGGCGGAGCTGGCTGGCTTCCTCGAGCAGATCGGGCATTCGGGGTAGACAGCCCACGATTCGGCGCTACACTGCCCGCCGTCGAGGAGGGTCCATGCTCCTGCCCGTCCTGCTGCTGGCCTGTTCGCCTACAACGGTGGATCGCCACGGGCCGAACCAGCCCGTCGGCGGCGACGACTCGGGGACGGCGGAGACCGACGTGGACACCGACGCGGACGGCGACACCGACGCGGACAGCGACACCGACGCGGACAGCGACACGACGCACCCCGAAGACACGGGCCCCAGCGGTCCCTGCCCACCGACCATGGCCCTGGTGGGCGATGCCTGCATGGACCTGTACGAGGCTCCCAACCGCGCCGGCACGGTGCCCCTGGTGATGTACAGCTTCGACGAAGCCGAAGACTGGTGCGAGGCCCGCGACAAGCGCCTGTGCAGCGACCAGGAGTGGGAGCTGGCCTGCGCTGGTACCCAAGGAGCCAGCTACCCCTACGGCAGCACCTACCAAGCGGGCGTGTGCAACGACGAGGAGACCTGGCGGGTATACAGCCAGGACCAACTCAACTACTGGCCCAGCGACGCCTCGGAGTCCTGGATCGAGACCCTCGAGGAGCTGTTTTCCCACGCCAGCTCCCTGGGCTCGGGCTCCATCGCGGCCGACGAGGTGGAGAGCCTGTACCAGGGCGAAGGCGGCGGCGACAACGCAGGCTGCACGGGCGCCGCGGGCGTCTACGACCTGGTGGGCAACGTCGAGGAGTGGACCCGCCGCGCCGACGGGGGCACCACCAGCTTCCACGGCAACCTCAAGGGCCGCTACTGGGCCGAGAGCCGCACCTGCCAGTCCGGTGTCACCACCCACGGCGACAGCTTCCGCTTCTACGAGATCGGCTTCCGCTGCTGCCGGGATCCCGAGTAGCCGCGAAACAGCGCTATACTCACCCCATGGCAGAGTTCGCGCGAAAGAAAGCGACCTACGAGGATCTGTGCAAGGTGCCCGACACCATGGTGGCGGAGATCCTGGCCGGCGAGCTGTACACGGCGCCGCGACCGGCCGTACGCCACGCCCGCTCGAGCAGTGTGCTCGGCATGGGCATCGGCGGCCCCTTTGACATGGGCATCGGCGGCCCAGGAGGCTGGCTGATCCTCGACGAACCCGAGCTACACCTCGGCGAGGACGTGCTGGTCCCCGACCTGGCTGGCTGGCGCCGGGAGCGACTGCCCGCGCTGCCGGATGTCGCGGCCATGACCCTTGCACCCGACTGGGCCTGCGAGGTGCTCTCCCCAGGCACCAGCCGACGCGATCGCGGCCTCAAGATGCCCATCTACGCCCGCGAGGGCGTAAAACATCTCTGGCTGGTGGATCCGAAGGCCCACACCCTCGAGGTCTTCCGACTCACCCCGGAAGGCTGGCTCCTGCTGGTGGTCCACACCGGACACACCAAGGTCAGGGCCGAGCCTTTCGACGCCGTGGAGCTGGACATCGGCCTCCTCTGGGTCGAAGGCCCCGAGGAAGAGGACGAGGGTTAGTCCTCGCGCGTGTCGGTCTCGCCCGTGACGGCGCGCTCCGCGAGCGCTCCCAGGTCGCAGTCGGCGGTGTACACCTGCGCCGTGGGCTCTTCCTCCCATGGATCCACGCCCTCGATCCGCAGCGCGCAGGCTTCGTCCACAGGACTGTCGAAGACGACGGCGAAGTGCCGCGTGAAGTGATGGTGTTCAGGCCGGTAGACCAGCTGGAAGTAGTCGTCGATGGCGAAGTCCGTGCCGTCCAGGGTGCCCGACGCTCCGGTGAATGCACCCGGCTCGGTGCCGGCCATGCTCACGCCGATCCACAGCTCGAGGGTGACCTCGCCGCCGTCGAAGGTGACCGTGTGGGTCTCGCGATGCCAGGCCTCCTCGTCGAAGCAGGTGGTGAGGAACGCTGCCTCCGGATCCCAGCTGGACGATCCTTCGGGGAAGAGCACGAACTCGCCACCCACCCCGGTCTCCGTGTCGAAACCACCGCCAGCCAGCACCAGGGGATCCGGCGTGGCACCCTCGTCCCCCGCCAGCCGCAGGGTGTGCTCGAGGGTCCAGGGGGTCCCGTCGCTCATGGACTGGGAGCCGCTCAGGTAGACGTAGGTGGTGCCCGACGAGGTGCTGGTGGTGACCGTGGTGTGGCCACCCCCGGACATCCCCTGCCGCCCGACGTCCGGTGCCCGGCGCGTGCACACGGGCAGGGTCAGCTCGTAGCCGCCATCCAGGGCAGGAAGCGGGTAGCTGCCCTCGACCACGCGCAGCTGGGCCTTGGCCACCAGCTCCTGCTCGAGGGTGCGGCCCTCGTTGAAAGTGCCGCAGTAGACGGCATCCGCGGTGGCGTTTGCCTGCCCAGCCCAGCCCTGGTCTCCCTGGTAGCTGTCCGCTTCGGGGCAGTGGGCCCAGGCGTCCGTGTCGCTGTCGCTGTCGCTGTCGCTGTCGCTGTCGCTGTCGCTGTCCGTGTCGCACTCGCAGCTCTCGCTGTCACGTGGCTCTGCAGGGCAGCCGAGCAGCGCCAGGGGAAGGGCGAGGGCGTGGCAGAAGCTGCGCACCGGTTGGAGACCTCCACGACGATCGGAGTATACCTCCGGCAACGACGCGTGCGGGCCCCAATGCTACGCTCTGGACCTCATCTCTCATGGAGCCCGACCATGCGCCCCCTGATCCTCTCCTTCCTCGCTCTGCTCTCGGCCCCTGCCCTGGCTGGCCTGGGTGTCCCATCCTTGCCCGCGCCGGTCATGGCGGCCCTGCAGTCCCAGTGGCCGGGCTTCCTGCTCCAGGAGGTCGAGCAAGAAGGCGCCAACTGGGAGGTGGAGATCAAGACGGCCGACGGCAAGGAGATCGAGGTACTCCTGGACGCGAGTGGCACGGTGCTGCACCACCACGACGAAGCAGACGAGGCCGAGATCGCGGTCGGCGACCTACCCACCGCCGTGGCGGCCGCGGTCGCGTCCGGCTGGCCCGACGCCGCCCTGCTCGAGGCCGAGCGTGAAGGCACGGCCTACGAGGTGGAGATCCGCACCAGCGCGGGCGAGCACCTCGAGATCCTGCTCCAGGCGGACGGCACGGTCATCGCAAGCAGCGCCGAGGGCGAGGAAGACGAGGGCGGCGACGACGACGAGGACTGACGACGGCGACACCGTGCGCGTCTCGGGGACGGTGACCCGCATCGAGCCCTGGTGTCAGGGTGTGGCGCCGCCGGATGGTGTCGGGACCAGGGTCGTTCCGCACACCCGGGGACTGTCCCTGCGAACTGGCGAGGAGAACCACGAAGGTCCCCTGCTTCCCCAGATCACCCCGGACGACCACGGCCGGTTCTCCACTCGCCTCCCTCCGAACGCGAGCTACTGCGCGATACTCCGTGAGAAGCTCCCGCCCGAACGAATCGTGACCGCCCACCTCGTGCAGCGCTACGAGGGCGTTGAGCTCGACACCGCCTGCCTCGAACGGGACTGGCGGCGTCGCGATGCCGTCATCGAGGTGGGCCATGACGAGGGCCTCGAGATCCAACTGCGAAGCCGCTGCTTCTGGGAGATCCCCTGCGCCGTCAATCCGCCCGCGCCGCCACCCAGCGCGGCGCCGGGGGGCTGACGGCCCGGTATCGCCGCTCACCGGACGCTCGCGGCTGTCGCGACCATCTTTTCGGGGTACCTGACCGGGAGGTCCCTTGCTCGGCATCAGCACCGCGCTGTTGGCAGGAATGCTGGCCCTCTCGCCAGCCACTGCGGTAGGAGACTCCATGGCCACACACGACGACAACAGCGAGCAGTTGGTCCTCGGCGGCGGGTGCTTCTGGTGCCTCGAGGCAGTGTACGAGGACGTCCCCGGCGTGCTGGACGTGGTCTCGGGCTACGCCGGAGGGCAGGTCGAACAACCGAGCTACCAGCAGGTGCTCACGGGCCGCACGGGACACGCCGAGGTGGTCCAGATCACCTTTGACCCGACACAGGTCGACCTCGACAAGCTGCTCGAGATCTTCTGGGTGATCCACGACCCGACCACCACGGATCGCCAGGGTAACGACGTGGGAACCCAGTACCGATCCATCGTCCTGTTCGGGGACGACGAACAACGCCGTGCCGTGAAGGCGAACATCGCGAGAGAGGAAGCCGCCGGAACCCATCGAGGCCTCTTCACGACCGAGGTCGTAGCCCTCGAACACTTCTGGCCCGCCGAGGAAACCCACCAGGACTACTTCCGGAACAACCCGGACAAGCCCTACTGCGCCTTCGTGGTGGCCCCCAAGGTCATGAAGTACCGGGAGCGGTTCGCGGTCCCTGCGCGCTGATCCGCCCGCCGGGGTAGGATCCAGCCATCGCCCCCGCACCGGAGCGCGCCATGGATCCCAAAGACGCCGACTGGACCGAGCTGATCACCCGCGCCCTGCTGCAGCAGGTGGGACGGCAGCCCACCAAGGCGGACATGGAGCGCCTGGTCCAGGAGCTGCGCACCGCCCGCGACAACCCCGAGGCGGCCGGCCTCGCGCGCCAGCTGCAGGGCATGGGTATGGCCCAGCTGGACACGCCGGAGGGGCTCTCGTTCGTGCGGCAGGTCATCGACCTCACCCTGAAGCAGCTCGAGTCCATGGGTGCGGTGCCCGACACCGTGCCCCCTGACAGGCCTGGCCTGGACGAAGACTTGGCCCTGGCCATGGCCCGAGCCCGTCAGCTGCTCGAGCCTTTCCTCCAGCCCCACGCAAACCTGGCCCAGCTGGCCACCCAGCTCCGCCTGCAGGAAGGCGACGCCGCCAAGGTCTTCGAGCCCGCCTACGCCGCCGTGGCACAGCAGGCCTACGAACAGATCTGGGAGCACGCGAACCCGATCCCCAAGCCCAACCGGGGCCAGAACGAGCTGCTGCTCGCGGCGGCCAGGTCCGACACCATCCGCGACGCGGGCGCGCCGTCCTCCTTCCCCGGCGGTTTCCGCCGCATAGGCCACACCATGCTCCCGGGCAGGGTCTGGATCTGCTGGAAGTTCGTCGCCCCCGGCAAGCGCCTGGGCATGGCATTCGACGGCCTGGTCTGGCTGGACGACCACTGGGCCTGGTTCCCCAAGTGCTGGCGCGTGCTGGGCAACATCGACGCCTGACGCCGCCCCTGGGTCAGGTTCCCAGGTACAAACACCTACAAGCCCGGCTGTGCTCCTCCCAGGCTGGCCAGCCGGTGGACTCGATGCGGCCGTCGTCCCGGGCCTCGGGCTGGCGCGTGGGGCGGCAGACGAGACGGCCGGTGTGGGGGATGGCAGGGTAGCGCTGGGCGAGCAGGTCGGGCAGACCCCGGAAGGCGAGGGCCGAGGACCGGGGATCGAGCCCCTCCCACCCCTCGAGGCTGGTGACGCCTTCGATCACCCGCAGCACACCACCGTCGTGGTGAAGGTCGATCACGCCCCGTCGGCGCTCTCCGTGACTGGCCAGCCGCACGTCGTCCTTGCGGCGGCCGCGGTGCTCCCTGAAGCGCTGCTTCACCACCTCGCCCACCACCACCAGGCGCAGGGGGAGCGGAGGATCCTCGCGCATGCGGAGCTTGGCGAGGACGCCGCTCTCGGGTTCCCAGCTCGGGCTGATGGCCGAACGCCAAGGGCCGGCGGCGGCCAGCGTGAGCACCAGGCGAGCTGGGGGCTGGGCTCGAAGATCGTCCTGATCCAGCACCCGAGCGGGGAGGGCGAGGCGGACCCGGTAGCGGGAAGCCCGCTGCTCGAGCAGGTCCCGGTCGTTGGAGCGCAAGGCGACGCGCGGGTGCTGCACCACCGCCACCTGCCGAGCGGTGGCGGCGTCGATGTCCAGGGCTTCGGCAACATCGGGCACCCGCTCGGCATCGCCGGGCGAGACGACGAACAGGGCCCCGGCCTGCCGGAAGGGCGGCAGCACCAGGTCGGGTGGAGCCTCGAGATCCGCCAGAACCTCGGCGAGGGAGGACAGCGCTTCCTGCGCACGACCCAGCGCATCGAGGGCTGCGGGAGGATCGTCCTCCCAACCCGCGGCCTGCAACACGGCCTGGCGGAGATCCTCGTAGAGCTGTTCGGGATCGGGAGGTGGTGGAGGGGGCTCGAGCTCCGGTTCGGTGCTCTCCTCGACGTCCGACATCGGCTCGAGCTCCTCGATCTCCACGATCTCCAGGGCTGCAGCCGGCGTGGGAACAGGCGGCTTCTTCTGGACGAGTGGCACCGAAGGCCGTGGGGGAGCTGGTTTGGCCGCCGACTGCTCCAGGCTCCCCAGCACCTCTCGGAGCTGGCGCATGTCGCCCATGCGCATGGCGCGGTCGAAGGCCTTGTCCAGTCCCTTCGGGGTGTCACGTCGCGGCGGAGGAAGGGGCGCGACCTCGCTGGGCGATGGCAGCGCCGTCCCGCAGTACATGCAAGAATCCCTGTGGGACGCGTTGGGGCGCTGGCACTCAGGGCAGGGGGTGGTGGGAGACACGCTCCCTAGGCCTCCGCCACCTGCCCCGAAGCGACCTGGAGCTGCGCCTCGGTGACCAGGAACTGCACCCGCCCGGAGCCCGACGGCACGTGAATCTCGGCGCTGAAGCGCTGCCCGGCAAAGGAGCCCAGGGACACCGCATCGGACTCCATCCGCAGCTCGCCGCGGCACTCGGGCCAGTCGAAGTCGACCTTGGCCGTGTCGTCGAAGTAGGCCTGGACGGACAACCGGATCAGATCCGTCTGGTTTTGCTCCGTGAGCCTCACGGGGCAGTGGAGAAAGACGAATCCCCAGCGCAGGGGGACGAAGGAACGCGGGAGGTCCATGTCTTGCCGATGCTACCCACTATTCGGCGTGGCGGCTACCGGCCGTCTGGGTCTGTGGGGTCCACGTGCACGGTGGCGTGCATGCTCAGCTCCCGAAGCAGCGCGGCTTCCACCCGGTCCACGATGGCGTGGGCCTGCGCGACGTTCATGTCCGACGCCAGGTACAGATGCAGGGTGAGCTCCCGGTGCCCGCCGTACTCGTGCAGGTGCAGGTGGTGAGGCTCGCAGCCCGCGGGTGCCACCCGACAGACCACCTCGCGCACACGAGCCTCCACGCCCCCGACCGGGGTGCTGCCCATCAGCCGTGCCGCGGCGTCCTGGATGATGCCCCAGGCGGCGTGAAGGATCAGGACGGTGACCACCAGCCCCAGCACGCCATCGACCCACCAGAAACGTGATCCCAGCAGGGCGCCCACGACGATGACGAGCGAAGCGATGGCGTCGCTACGGTGGTGCCAGGCATCGGCCACCAAAGCCGGGGCATCGAGGCGCCGCCCGACGCGGACAGACCAACGGGCGAGCCCTTCCTTGAGCAAGGCCGAGACAGCGAAGACCACCACGGCCAGGGTGGAGAAGGTGGCAGGCTGGTGGTGCACGAGGCGCTCCACGGCCTCTCGACCGAAGCCAGCACCCACCAGGCCTAGCAACGTACCGATCATCACCGCAGCGACAACCTCGGCGCGGCCGTGACCGAAGGGATGCTCCTCGTCGGCGGGCAGCTCCCCGAGCTTGAAGCCCAGCAGCACGATGACCGAGCCGACCGAGTCGGCCAGAGTGTGCCAGGCATCGGCGATCATGGCCACCGAGCCCGTCGCCAACCCAGCCCACAGCTTGAGCCCGAAGAGCACGGCGTTGAGCAGGATGGAGACCCACCCCACCTGCATGCCCTCGCGGCTGCGTTCCACGGCGGCTGCCTCCTTGCTCCACGACCTCCTTCCGGGAGACCGGGGAACCCAAGGACCTCCTCGAGGCTACCACGAACGCGGACCGCGGTACGGTGCGGCGCCGGTCGATCTTCACGGCGGACCGCAACGAGCGATGATAGGCTCTCCGCCGGCC
>CAZVHW010000017.1:25242-31871 GCA_964626835.1 uncultured Enterobacterales bacterium | reverse complement strand
TACTTCATCATGAAATAGTGTCGCCCCAGGTCGTCCACGCCCACGTCGTGGATGGGCACGATGTTGGGGTGCTCCAGCTGGCCCACGGTGCGGATCTCGTCGGCAAACCGAGGCGAGTCCGGCTTGGTCCTCGAGGCCCACTCTGCGGCGCTTCACGGCCACCAAGCGCCCGATGTCGTTGTCGAGCACGGCCTCGACCTCGCCCATACCGCCGCGGCCCAGGTGCTGCTCGAGGCGGTAGCGCGGCAGCCGGCTGCCCTGGTCCTCTTCGTCGCTGCGGGGCAGGACGGTGAACCGCAGGGGTGGATCCTTGGCTGCGGCCTGGGTTGGCGCGTGCCCGAAGCCCCAGTGGGGTTCCTTGGGCGCCGGGGTAGGCGGCATGTCTTCGTGCCAGGTGTCGCCCTCGCGGTCAGGGGCGTCCAGGGCGGCATCGAGGCCTTGCGCGGGTGGGGGCTCCGGGACGGCGTCCTCGGCGGGCACGACCGCCTGCTCGAGGGTGAGGGTGCCACCATCGAGGGGCAGGGTGTCCTTGCTCGGAGGCTTGCTGGGCATCAGGGCTCGCTCGAATAGTGGCGGTTCAGTCGATGGTACACGCCGCGGCTGCCCTTGTGCAGGTCGAGGAAGGCGGCGAACAGCTCGTCGTAGACGGCGGCGTGCCGATGCCGGGGCTGAAAGCGGACGTCCACCGGCACCTTCTGCGGGATCTCGTCGAAGCGCAGGTCCCCCAGGGCCACGCCCGCGATCAGGGCGGCGCCTCGGGCGTTGGCCTGGCGGGGACGCTCGACCCGGTGGATGCGACGACCCAGCACGTCGGCGTACACCTGACACCACGCGTCGGAGCGTGCGCCGCCACCGATGGCGCGGATTGGATCGAGCTTTCGGCCGACAAATCGCTCCAGGTGCCCCAGCAGCCAGCGGGTGTTCAGGGCCACGCCTTCGTAGACCGCGCGCACCAGCTGCTCGGGGCTTGTCGTCAAGGACAGGTTGTGGAATCCACCGCGGAGGCGTTGATCGTCCACCGGGGTCTTCTCGCCGTTGAGCCACGGGGTGAAGATCACCCGCCCTGCGCCGGGCTCGGTGGATGCCACCGCGGCGTCCATGCGGGCGTGGGCGTCGTCGGGAGGCTCCTCGCAGCCCAGCGGACCCGGCGGCCAGAGCACGGTGCGCACCAGCCACTCGAGGCATCCCCCCGCCATGTCCTGTTCGTTGGCGGCGAACCAACGGCCTGGGATGGACGATGGCAGGGACGCGATGGCGTGGAGGGGGTCGGTGCGCTTGAAGGGCACGTGGCAGAGCAACCAAGACGAGGTGCCCAGGTACAGGTGAGCCTGGTAGTCGCGCACGGCGCCGGAGCCGATGCAGGCGCTCTGCAGGTCGGCGGAGCCGGCCACGACGGGGATTCCACTGGGCAGGCCGAGCTCCGCGGCCACGTCTGCCCGCACTGTCCCGACGATGGTGGGTGCCGGGACCAGTGGCGCCAGCTTGGCCAGGTCCACTCCGGCCTTGCGCGCCAGCCCGCGGTGGTAGCGCACTTTCGCCGCGTCCCGATTGTCGGTGAGCCAGAACAGGGTGTTCGAGTCGAAGCTGGCCGCGGCCCGGCCGCAGAGCATCAGGTTGAGCCAGTCCTTGCTGCTCAGGAACCAGCGCGCGTCGCGGTATACCGCGGGCCGCTCGTGCTTCCAGAAGAGCACGTGGGCGATGTCGTCCTTGCCCGACAGGGTGGGGGCGCCGCCGGTGATGGGCACCCAGCGGGCCATGGCGGACAGCCCGTAGCCCTGGATGCCCACACGACCGCCAACCACGCGCTTGACGTGCGGCGCGCCGCGGCTGTCCAGCCAGGTCAACGCGGGCGCGATGGGGGTGCCGTTCTCCCCGCAAGCCACGGTGGTGGAGAAGGTGCTCGAGCAGGCCACGGCCACGACGTCACCGGGGTCGGCCAGCTCGTGGGCCAACAGCTCCTTCGCTCCGTCGAGGAAGGCTCGCCACCAACCCAACGGATCCTGTTCCACGCCGCCGTCGGGCAGGTGCTCGGTGGGCGTGTCCCGGTTGACGAAGCCCAGCACCTCGCCGTGGGTGGTCACCAGGGCGGTGCGTACACCCGAGGTGCCGTGGTCGATGGCGAGGACGAGGCGCTTGGGCATGGTTGTTTCAATCAGAACGGCAGATCTACCTTCTCGACCGAACCGTCCGGCCGGATGCGCTCGACCACCACGCCCTCGAAGCTGCCCTGCTGGCCGGTGGTGGCCAACACCGGCTTGACCAGGGCCAGGAAGTCGAAGGGCTTGATGGCCGCTTCGGGCGGGAGCACGCCGGGGCCGGCGACCTTGCCTCGCTGCATGAGGATGGCACCAATGGCGGCGGGGATGCCGGTGCCCTCACCCAGGGCTTGGTCGGTGCTGGCCAGGGAGAAGACGAAGGTGGTGGGCTCGCCTTTTCGGATGCCCCGTGCCGCCACGCGGGTGCAGCCACGCTGGGAGCCGAAGTCCGTCTCGGCCAGCAGGCGGTCACGCTGCTGGAGCAGCCAGGCGATGGCGAAGTCCCGGGGCACCACGGTCTGGTCGCCGACCCGGATGGGTTCTTGGGCGGTGAGCCCCAGGCGAGCCACTTCGGTGGTGAGCTCGAAGTAGGCGTCCGGGAGCACCGTGCCGCGGTTGGTCACCTGCTTGCAGGCGATGTGGCCGGGCATGGTGACCTGTTCGGGGTGGGGGTAGGGGTAGACCCGGACGTCGCTGCCGATGAGGTGGAAGTCAACCGTGTCGCGCAGGGCGATGCCGTCGGGCTCGAAGAAGCGCACCGAGCGCAGCTCGCCCTCGAGGTACATGGGGATGTCCATGGACATGCCGTGTAGGCGGTGGGCCACGACGCCGGGACCCTCGAACGCTTCGCCGCCGTGGGCGTGGAAGATGTCGATGGCGTCTACCTCGTCCAGCAGCATGTCCGCCGCCAGGCGGCCCAGCAGGTTGGTGATGCCCGGGGAGTTGCCCATGCCCATCAGCGCGCGGATACCCGCGTCCTTGCAGGCCTGGTCCATGGAGAGCAGGTCGAGGGTGGCGTCCACGTCGTCGCAGACGTCCACGTAGTCGATGCGCTCGTCGATACAGGCCTGCAGCACGGGTCGCGCGAACTTGTAGAACGGCCCCGTGCAGTTGACAGCCACGTCGGCCCCGCGCACCACGGCGCGCACGGAGGCGATGTCGCCGGCGTCCACCCACGCCACGTCGACGTCTTCGGAGCCCAGCTCCGCCTGGACCTCGCGGGCTCGCTCGAGGTCGATGTCTGCGATCACTACCCTGTCGCAGCTGCCGAAGGCCGCCAGGGTTCGCGCTGCAATGCGGCCGACCGCACCGCTTCCACCGAGGACTACCACCGTGCTCATGATGCTCTCCGTGCGGCTTCTTCCGCGGCTGCCGAGGACGGGGAACGTAGCACGGGGATCCCGCTCCGTGACCGACTGGAAAGCTACAGATTCGAGCATCTCGCTACCCTGGGTAGCGCGCGCTTCGAGAGGGCGAGAGCCGGTTTGTTCATCCCACCAGCGGTTACCCACCTCGAAGGGACCGTCCGGGGCGGGGAGCGTCAGGCGTCCAGGTCTTCGAATCCTGGCATCCCTCTTGCGGAGGACGATCACATGGTCCGTCCAAGAACATCCCGGCTCCGGCGCTTGGCGAGCCGCTTGGTTCGCACCCTGGTGCTGGCCCTCGCGGTCATCCACCAAGCCTGCCTGTTCCTGGGCCTGGCTGCCTTGATGGGCTGGGTGGTGTTCAGCCAGGGGTGGTGGATTCACGCCCTCCCCGGGAAGGACATCGCCAACCTCGACATGCTTCATCCCGAGTTCCGCCCGGTCGTGGACGCGGTCGTCGCCGACCTCGAGGCGCAGGGGTGGGAGGTGCGGGTATCGTCGGCGTGGCGCAGTGCGACGCGACAGGAAGCTCTGTTCGCCATCGGGCAGCTGGGCGAGCGCATGGGACAGAGCCCCTGGAGCCGGGTGCGGGGAGGGCAGTCTTGCCACAACCAGGTGCTGGCCGACGGGACGCCCGCCTCGGCCGCGGTGGACCTGGCCCCCGGCGGTGTGAGCGAGCTCGAGCGGCGGGCGGAGTTCTACCACGCCCTCGGCGTGGCCGCGGAGCAGCATGGCCTGCGATGGGGCGGTGGCTTCTCCCAGAGCAACGCGGTCTGGGCTCGCTACGGGATGGGGTGGGATCCGGCCCACGTGGAGCTGCGGAGGCTGTGCAACCAGCTGCGGGCATCGCGGTGAGGTGGCCACCACCTCGAGTCTCCACCGGTTTTCCACAAGATCGAGGGCGGAGCGAAGCGGGCGGCTTGTCCGTTACCACCTGCAACATCGGGCCCTCTACCGTTCTTGCTCTGTCAAGACTTCCACAGGAAGGGAAAAACGAGAGGAAGCCCTCCAGTCGGCTGGAACGACGGTCAGGTGCGAGAGCGCTTCCGTGCCCAGTGCAGCAGGCCCTGGACGTTGATGTCGAGGTCCAGCGCCATCCGGCCGTCGAAGAGGGCACGGTCCCCTTCGCCCTCCAAGGCCTCGGCATAGTGGCTCCACAGGGAAGTGTGTAGCTGGGCAGCGAGGGCGGTGTGGCGCTCCGGCCCGGGTGGATGGGCCGCCACGACATCGCGGGCGAAACCGGTCCATTCTTCGACGAAGCCAGCGAGCTCGCCTGGGAGCCGCAGATCCCAATCCAGGGCCCCGTAGTGGGTGAGGTAGAGGCGCCGGGGTGCCAGGTCTGCGATGCGCCGGACCGACGCGAGCATGGCCCCCGGATCGAACTGTGTGGGAGCGGTGGTGGGGAACAGGAACGGGCCCCGGGGCGTGTTCGAGGCCCGGTAGGCGAGCCCGAAGACGTCACCGGTGAACACGCCCTCGCTGGTGGGATCGTGAAGGGCGATGTGGTGCCAGGCGTGGCCGGGAGTGTGCAAGACACGCAGGGTGCGGCCGCCAAGGTCCAGCTCGTGGCCGTCCGCCGGCGCCAGTAGGCGTCGCGCCGGTGTGGCCGCGATCTCGCCGAACAGGGCTGCCATGCGCTCCTCGCCGTAGACCGCCGTGGCACCTGCCACCAGCCGGGACGGGTCGACCAGGTGCTTGGCCCCCGCCGGGTGGACCACCAGCCGGGCCTGCGGCAGCTCGCGGAGCAGGGCCCCGACGCCGCCGGCGTGGTCCAGGTGGACGTGGGTGACCACCACCCAGTCCACCGCGTCCCGCGACAGCCCCAGTCGGTCCAGGGCGTCCAGCAGGCGGGGGACGGCCAGGGTGGTATTGGTCTCCACGAAGGCGGCGCGACCCTTGTGGACCACCAGCCAGGCGCCGGCCTGCTGGGGACGGACGTAGTGGGTGTCGACCAGGTGGATGCCGTGAGACAGGATCTCCATGGGACCTCCGTGGTTCGGCCGGTAACCCGGCCCCAGCTGCTACCAAGCTGATGGTCGGCACCCTGGAGTCACCACGTGCTCGCTGCTGCTGCTTGACTCACTCTCGTTTTCGCTCATGGCCGCCTGCGCCAGCGAGGGTGAAGACGTGCGGGAGCGCAACTACGTGCTGTTCTTCGAAAACGAGGGCGACACGTGGCTGGCCTTCCGCTCGGTCGACATGCTGGGTGACCTGCAGGAGAAGCTGCACGTCTACCGTGTCGGCTTCGACGTGGACGGGGAGTTCGCCTACCAGGGCACCGACGACGCCTCGAAGATCCCCCTGGCCAACTTCGAGGGTGCGTCCATGGAAGACTACGGGCCTGGCCCATGGCGCCGACTACCGGGCGAGGCGACCTGCGACTAGGGATGGCAGAATGGGCGCGATGCGCCTCGTCTCCCTCCTTCTCCTCGCACCCCTGCTGGTCAGCGCCGCGGACGACGACGGTCCGCGGCTGGGCTGCGGTTTCGGCTCGGGGATGGGCATCACCGACGAGGACGGAGACGGCTTCGGTAGCACAATCGACTGCGACGACTCCGACCCTGACGTGCACCCAGACGCCGACGAGTACTGCGACGGCATCGACAACGACTGCGATGGCAAGCTGGACGAGGACGCGGCCGTCGACGCCATCACCTGGTACGAGGACTACGACCACGACGACTGGGGCTTCGAGACCGGGGACACCGCCCAGGCCTGCTCCCAGCCCGACGGGTACGGTCCGCCGGGCGATTGTTACGACGTGGATCCTCGCATCTCCCCCGACGCCGACGAGCTGTGTGATGGGGTGGACAACGACTGCGATGGTCTGTTCGACGAGGATCCGGTTGACGGGGACTACGGCTGCCTGGACGCCGATGGGGACGGCTACGGGGACCCGGAGATCTGCGAGACGAGTGCTCGCTCCCGGGTGGCTTCGTGCTCAACGACTCAGACTGCGACGACCGGGACGCCGCCATCAATCCCGACGCGGAGGACGTCTGCGACGGGGTGGACAACGACTGCGATGGCGAGGTGGATCCCAGGGACGTGGACGAGGACGGAGACGGCTGGACCGGCTGTGACGGAGACTGCGACGACGAGGATGCCGAGGTGAATCCCGATGCAACCGAGATCTGCGGCAATGGCGTGGACGATGACTGCGATGGGGGCGCCGGGAGCTGCGACCTCGAAGGCGTTGTAGCGGAAGTGTGCGGGAAAAAACCATCCC
>CAZVHW010000017.1:0-25232 GCA_964626835.1 uncultured Enterobacterales bacterium | reverse complement strand
TACGCTATTGACCACCGGTGTGGTGTTCTGAATCGTCACTGAGTCTTCGGCGCCGGGAGCTGCGGCCTCGAAGGCGAGTACACGCTCGAGGGAGGCGGAACCCTGCTGCTCGGTGGCGAGGACTGGGACCAGGCTGGGCGCGCGGTGGCCGTGGTGGCCGACATGGATGGAGACGGCTTCGACGAAGTCTTGGTGGGCGCGCCTCGGTCCTCCTCTTCGTCGGCCGCTGTCGGCTCGGTCCACCTGCTGCGGGGGGGAGGCGACTGGCCTGGTACCGTCGAACGTTCTCTGGGCGAGGACGACTTCACCTTGCAGGGAGCCACGGGGGGAGATCAGCTCGGCTGGGCCTTGGGCGGTGCGGGGGACGTGGACGGCGATGGCGTGGCGGATTGGGTGGTGGGCGCGCCAGGAGACGAATCGGCTGGGCTGGCTGCAGGCGCGGCCTGGCTGCCCTCGCCACCGTCCCGGTGGTCGCGATTTCCTGGAGCATCTTCCCCTTCGGCGGCACTGTCGGGTTGGTGATCTTCGCGGTGGTGGCCTCGTTCATCGGCTCCCTGCCCCTGTTGTTGGACCGCTTGCTGGCTCACAGGCTGTCGGGCGTGGCCCGCACCCTGGTGTTTCCCGTCGCCGTGGCCGGCCTCGAGTTCCTGGGTGGCATCAACGACAACTTCGGCTCCTGGGGCGCCACCGCCTATACGCAGGTCGACCACCCCGCATTGCTCCAAGTCGTCGCCTTGGTGGGGCTGCCCGGCGTCGCGTTCCTCGTGGCGTGGTTTGCCAGCACCGCCAACGAATTGTGGGAAGCAGACTGGGACGCCAGGCGTCGCTGGCGGCCGCTAGCTCTGGTCGGATCGGTGCTGGCCCTCGTTATCGGCTTCGGTGCCCTGCGCCTGGCCACCAGGCCTCCCCCGGCCGACACCGCCCGCGTGGCGGCAATCAGCACCGCCCGCTGGGGTGGCTTCGGCGACAAGGAGATCCTGCGGCGCTTCAAAGGGGACGATCCTCTCGCGGTCGCCGACCTCGAAGCCATCCGCGGCAGCGACGCGCCCCAGAACCGTCTGCTGCTCGACGCGGCACGCAGGGAGGCCCAGGCTGGCGCCAAGCTCGTGGTCTGGGCCGAGGCGGCAGCCGTGGTGGTGGACCTGGACGAGGAAGCCTTCATCCAGCGTGGTCGCGCCCTGGCCCGGGAGCTCGACTTCACCTTGGCCATGGCCGTCGGAGTGCTGGACACCGGCGACGCTCCGCGCCGCATCACCAACAAGTTGGTGCTCGTCACGCCCGATGGCGAAGTGGCCAGCGAGTACCTCAAGGCTATCCCCACCCCGGGCGGCGAGCGCGCCTGGTCCAACCGAGGCGACGGCGTCCTGCAGGTGGTGGACACACCGGTGGGCCGCGTGGCCTCGGTCATCTGCTACGACGCCGACTTCCCCGCCTTGCTGGCCCAGGCGGGTGCCCTGGACGTGGACCTGCTGCTCGTCCCCGCGGGCGACTGGGATGCCGTCGCCGAGATGCACTCCGCCATGGCAGGCCTGCGCGCCATCGAGCAAGGGGTCTGTGTCCTCCGGCCAGCCGCGGCGGGGCTGTCCACCGCCGTCGATCCCTACGGCACCGTGCTGGCTCGCCATCGTTGGGTCGAGGGCGGCGGAACGAACGCGCTGGTCGCATGGGTGCCCACCCAGGGAGTCGAGACCCTCTACGCACGCACTGGCGATCTGTTCGGCTGGCTGAACGTACTCGCGCTGCTGGGGCTGATGGGTTCGGGCGTCGTTCGGGCGGTGCGCCGCAGGCTAGTTCTACGGGGCGAGTCCGTTGCCATCCCGGGTGGAGCCGTGTAGGTCTACGGGACACCCGCCCCTTTCAACCGGGACTTCCCATGCTCCGTTCCCTGCTGCTCCTCCTCCCATTGGTCCTCCTCGGTTGTCCTCCCAAGAACGACGACACGGCTCCACCCGAAGGCGACACCGACGCCGACACGGACGCCGACACCGACACCGACGCGGACGGCGACACCGACGCCGACACGGACACCGACGGTGACTGGACCCCGGGCCCTGCCCTGCCCGACTGCACGCCACAGACCGGCGACGGCGACCTGGTGGCCCTGGTGGGCGTGGTGTTGGCCCCCGATGGCCCCGTGGCGGGCTCGGTGGTGTACTCCCAGACCAGCGGGCTCATCGAGTGCGTGGGCGACGGCTGCGACACCACGGGCGCCGAGGTCCTCTGCACCGAGGGCGTCATCAGCCCGGGCCTCGTGGATCCCCACAACCACTTGCAGTACAACCTCATCGGTGTCTGGGAGCACTCCGGGCTGTTCACGGACCGCTATGACTGGCAGTCCGACGGCGACTACTGGGACTACCGCGAGGCCTACGACGAGGTCAGCGACAGCTACAACTGCGAGGTCATGAAGTGGGCCGAGCTGCGGGAACTGGTCGCCGGCACCACCTCGGCCATCGGCGCCTACGGAGGCAGCTGCATCGACGGGCTGATCCGCAACCTGGACGAAGACTCCGCTTCCCATGGAATCTCCGGCTACGAATCCTATTACACCTCGTCGAACGTCACGACCAAGTGGGAGGACCCTGACGACGGCGCCACCTACACCGGGTACATCGAAGATGGCACCTACAGCGCGGTGCTGGCCCACGTGGCCGAGGGGGTCGAGGGAACCACCACGGGCGAGGTCGACCACATGTTCAACATCGGGCTGGCCGGGCCTGGCGTGGCCTTTGTCCACTCCGCCGACGCCACCACAGGGCAGCTTGCGCGCATGGTGGTCGAGGGCACCACCATCATCTGGTCACCCCGATCGAACCTGGATCTCTACGGCTGGACCACGCCGGTGGACTTGGCCCGGCGGCTGGGTGTACCCGTCGCCATCAGCCCCGACTGGACCTGGTCCGGCGAGGCCAACCAGGCCCGAGAGATGGGCTGCGCCTGGGACTGGTACGCCAGCCGAGGCGCCGACATCACCGACGTGGAGCTCTGGGAACAGACCACCACCGACGCGGCCCGCGCGGTGGGCCTGGACGGTGTGCTGGGCACCCTTGCCGAGGGCACGCTGGCGGACATCGCGGTCTACGCCTATAGCGAGTGGCCCTACCAGGCGGTCATCCAGTCCGAGGCCACGGACGTCTGGCTCACGGTGCTCGACGGCGACGCCCTGTTTGGCTTGCCCGACCTGGTGGAGCCCGTGGCCTCGGGGGGAGAGTGGTGCGAGACCGTGGACGCCTGCGACCAGGAGCGCACCCTCTGCGTGCAGTCGTCGAGCAGCGGCGACGACTCCCAGACCTACGCCGAGATCGAGGGCATCCTGAGCCAGGCCCTGGACGCGGTCGACATGCCCACCGAGCTCGAGTACGCCAAGGAGCTGTTCCCGGTCTTCATCTGCGAAGGGGTGGACGAACGGGAAGACTGCGATCTGGGCGAGGTGACCAGCGACGATGCCGACGGAGACGGCGTGACGGACGACGAGGATCTGTGCCCCGAGAGCTGGAGCCCCGAGCAGTGGGACTGGGACGATGACGGTGTGGGCGACGCCTGCGATCCCTGCCCCCTGGCCCCCGACACCCAGAGCTGCGACCACGATCCCGACGACATCGACGGCGACGGTCTGGGCAACGATGATGACGACTGCCCCTACAACAACGACCCGGAGCAGACCGACGGGGACGGGGACGGTGTGGGCGACGCCTGCGACCCGTGTCCCGAAGACGCCAACCCCGACGGCCAGGGCTGTCCCGTCACCCTGCGACAGCTGCAGGACGAGGATGATCCCGACCACCCCGACGAGAGCAGCAGCGTGATCGTGGCCGACGTGGTGGTCACCGCAGTGACCTCCTCGGGTTTCTACGTGCAGGATCCCGACGAGGTGGACTACGGCGGCTGCTATGTCTACCTCGACGACGATCCCACCGTCTCCCTGGGGGACGTGGTCAGCGTCAGCGGCACCTACATGGAGTACTACGGCCTGTGCGAGGTGGCCTACGCCACCGTCGAGGTCACCGGCAGCACGGACGTCCCCGCACCCTTCACGGTCGCGGCCTGCGACGTGTCCACGAGCGGGACCGACGGCGAGCGCTACGAGGCCATGCTGCTGCGGGTCGAGAGCGTCACGGTCACCAGCTCGAACCCGGACGGGGACTCGGACTACGGGGAGATGGAGGTCGAGAGCTGCCTGCGGGTGGACGACCAGATGTTCGAGGAGCTGCCCGACGTGGACGGGACCGGCTGGAGCTACCGCGACATGCACCAGACCTACACGTCCATCGAGGGCGTGCTGCACTACGGCTACAGCAACTACAAGCTCGAGCCGCGGGACGCGGACGACCTGGTGCTCGGCGCGCGTTGAGCGGCGTTCCGGAGCTCTTTCCGGGCTATAGCGGCGGCTTGCGGGGGCCCACGGAGCCGCCACCCTCGGGCAGCGAGAAGCTGTCGGGATCCGGCCCCCCGGGGAACAGATGCCGCGCCTGCAGCCGACCGGCCACCAGACGGGGCAGCCCCTCGAGAGAGATGCTGGGAGCCTGGTCCGCATGGAGCTTCTGGAGGACTCGGGCCGCGGTCCAGCGTAGGAGCGGATCGCGCTCGGAGAGCACGATGTCCTTCAGCCAGGGGGCGGGCGGTGGTGGCTCCACCCGTCCGGCCGCTTCCAGGAGGGCCAGGGCCGAGTCGAGCGCGGGATCCTCGGAGATGGGTCGGCGCGAAGAGTCGAGGCAGGAAGCGGCGGGGATGAACTCCTCGCCGGGGAAGTCGTGCATCCAGAAGCTCTTGAGGCGCCCGTGCTGGGGGAGGTCGGCGCTGTCTGGGGATGTTGGAGCCTCTCGCCGAGCCAGCCGCTGTTGGAGCAGGTCGCGCAGGTCCTCGAGATCCTGGGACCAGGCTTCCGGGTGGGTGCGAAGGAGTCGATACGCGGCGGCCACCCTGACGTGGGGCATGGCTTCGCTGGGAAGCATGTCGGACAGCGAGCCCGTGACCGAGTGGGCGCTCATGAAGGAGCGGTAGGTCCAGACGGACCAGTAGGCGTCGGTCCAGGTGGCGGAGTCTCGCTCTCCCACGGCCTGTTGGATGTGTCCCAGGGCGTCGGTGGCAACCGCGATTCCCGCCGTGGTTGGCACATCCGAGGCTTCGGCCAAGGGTACCGAGGCGCCGACGACGTGGTGGGTGCATCCCTTGGCGAAGCTGCCCGACACCGCGCAGAGCCGCAGTGCGTCGGCGGCTCGCGGGGCGCCGTGATGTTGGAGCAGAAGCTCTGCGGCGTCGAAGTTGCACTCCCACTCGAACTCCGGTTGCGTCGCGTAGCGAGCTTCACAGAGCCCAGCCGCCAGCTGGGCACGCCCCGAGGAGGCCGCCTGGTGGACAGCCGTTCCGATGCACTGGGAGTCGTCTTGGCAGCTGGAGACGAGCTTGTCGAGCTCTTGGAGGTCTGGCGCATTCGGCCAGCCCTGCAGGGATGGCGCGGGGACCGGCAGCCCGGTGGTCGGGGGACCTCCCCCGGGTCGGGGGGGCGGCTCGGGCGGTTCGCGGTGCTGGCCCATGACCAGGTGTGGCCGCAGGTGCATGCGTCGGCAGCGCTCCGATCCCGGGGTGCCGGCGACGAGACCTCCGCAGATCGCGGCGACGTCTCGAGCATGCGTCTGCACGAGAACACGAACCAGGATCTCCTGCTCCAACGAGGGCAGCTCGCCGATCCCCGAGAGCAACCGTGTCGAGTCGGCGCCCCAAGCCTGCTCGAGCTCCTGGGAGCGGCAGGCATCGTCTTCGCAGGCCCACCAGTCCTGGGGTTGGGGGGTGGAGCAGGCCTGGGGTTGGGGGGTGGAGCAGGCCGAGAGGAGGAGGAAGGTGAGGAGCATGGACATCGGGCGGATCGCACGGGGAGGTCCGCAGCGGACCTGGAGAGGGTAACCGGGGAGGTGCGCGAGGGCAGCCGGTTATTGCGCCGTCGGGTCGCCGCTCGGACCTGGCGGGACGGGAAGGCCCATGCCGCCGGCTGTGGGCATGGGCAGCCCTTCGATCCCCGGCATTGCCGAGGCAGTTGGTGGCGGCGAGGGTCTGTGTGGCCTGGGCTACCTTGTCTGGGTCGGGGCGGTCGGCAGGCGTAGCAGGGGGAACCACACGACCCAGCAGGTGGTGCGCGCATCCCGGGCCGAAGCTGCCGGTCAGCCCGCAGAGCCGCAGCGCGTCTCCCACCTTTGCGGCCCCGTGGACCGAGATCGGTCTCTCCGCGGCCTGGAAGGTGCACTCCCAGAAAAACTCGGGCTCGGTGGAGTTGCGTGCGTGGCAGAGCTGCGCCGCCTGCGCGGCCTGTCCTTCATCCACGGCTCGCGTCCCAGCATCCTCCAGGCAGCCTGGGTGGCCCGCACAGCCGTCGATCTCCGCCTGCAGTGCGGGAGTGGGGGTGGCGCTGTGCCACTGGGGTATCGCGGAGGGGGGGGAGGAAGAGGCGTCCCGCGGCGCTTCCTCGGACGGCAGCCGGAGGAGGTGTCAGGGGGTGGGATCGCTGGTCGCCGCCGATGAGATGAGGGCGCTCCCCCGTGCGTTGGCATCGGCGCTCGCCTGGTGTGTGAGATGCCAGCCCTGCACAGATGGAGGAGAGCTGGTCCGGGTGTGACTGGATCAGCTCGCGGACCATCACCTCCTGCTCGAGGGAGGGGAGCTCCTCGATGGAGTCCAGGAGCTTCTTGGGATCGGCAATCCAGGCTTGCTCGAACCGCTCGAGGCGACATGATTCGTCGCGGCAGGACCACCAGTCGTCGGGCTGGAGCGAGGTGCATGCCAGAAGCAGGATGAACAGCACCGCCTCTTGGTGGTTCGGCTCGGTCGAACGTACGTCACGAAACGGTGCATGTCCGACCCCGGTATCAGACACCATCAGTCTAGCTTTCTCTTGTTGGTCCTTGGTGCCAGACACCCGCTCGTGATCGGCTGATCTCAACCCTCCGACGGGCTGGCTCACTCAACCACCCTGCGATGTTCGTCAGGCGGCTGGTGATCAGGTCCTCGTCCACCGGGCACTCGTACAGGGGCATTCGCGGCTCGGTCTGGCCCATGGAGTAGCCCCAGAGGCTGTCGTATTCGGAGGGATCCTCGCCCATCTCCTCGAGCTGCGCGAAGTAGCTTGCCAGGGACTTGGACTCCACCACGATCATTCGCCCGGTCTTCTCCACGATGGGGCTGTGGCCTCGGGTTGGATCGTGGTCGAAGGAGAGGATGCGGCGGCCGTAGCGGGTCAGGCCGACGCAGCGGAAGGTCAGGCTCTTACCCACGCCGGGGAGGTTGAGCACGTTGCGGTCGGTGGCCAGGAAGGGCAGATCTTCGGCGCGCTGGATCGCGGCGATGTTCTCCTGGAGCCGCTCGGCCTGCAACGAGAAGGCGGCCAGCTCTTCCCGGCAGCGGTCGGGGACACGGCCGATGGTCTTCTCCTCCCGCTGCTCCTGCACTGCGCGAGCGTTGGTGGCGAAGTGCTCGGAGGCCTCCATGTAGCCCTTGACGCTGAAAGTGTAGTAGGGCAGTACGCCCACCTGGTTCAGCACCTGGCGCAGCTTGGCGGCGTGACCGCGGCGCGAGGCCGACGAGGTGAAGACCAGCTGGTTGGTGACGGTCCAGCCAGCTTTGATGAGCCTAGCGATGGCAAGCTCCACCTCGGGGGTGACCTCCATGGGTGATTCGAAGTGGGTCTGCACCACGAACTGACGGACACCCAGTGCCGAGGCTCGCTCTCGGAAACGTCGCAAGATGGCAGCAAGCTCCGACGTGATGCGCTGCGGAAGGCAGACGGGAAGGCGCGTGCCGAGCCTGACCCGAAGCAACGGGGCGAGGCGCTCGCCGGCTGTGAGCCGGGCGTTGGCCGCCCGCTTGCGCCCCGCCATGCGGCAGATGGCGTCGAAGATATGCTCGAGGCTCGCATCGCTGGACATGAGTGCATCACCACCGGTGATCAGGATGTCACGGAGCTGCGTGTCCTCCTCCCAGTAGCCCAGCATGCGCTCCAGCTTGTCGTTCCAGTCCTCCTTGGCGGCTAGCTGGTCCATTTCGAAGTTCAGGTTTCCCGCTTGGAAGCCATACATGCGCTGGCAGCAGGAGCACAGCCCCCCACATGCCCGACCCACCGTCTCGGGGATCAGGATGGCGACCTCGGGGTAGCGACGGTGGACGCAGTGGTGGTTGGGCAGCAGCCAGCCGGCCGCGTTGGGCTTGCCTGGCTCCACCTCGTCTTCGCGCTCCCAGGCTACGATGTGCCCGTACTCCTCCACCAGCGCACGGCTGTAGAGCACGTACTGCCGGATGGCCAGGTCGGCGCCCACCGCGAAGTCGGGAGCCCGCACGTTGAGCAGGGAGAGGTAGTACGGGTTGACAAAAGTGGGGATGCCTCCCGCCTGCGCGTCCTTCAGGATCCTCATGGTGTCGGGATCGAGCGAGTAGTCCAGAAGCTCGTCGAGCAGATCCGGGTCGCGCACGGCGAAGGCCAGGTGGAAGCTGTGGTCGTCCCACCATTCTTGCGCTCGCTGCATCTTCTGGCTGGGGCTCATGCCCTCGTCGAAGACGTAGCGGCGTGAGCGTAGCACCCCCTGGTCGATCTTCTCGATGAGCACACGGAGGATGCGGTCGCGGTTACGCCTGCGCAGGGCCTTGATCTTGGGCTCGAGCCCAGAAGGGTGGCACGCCATCCAGGCTTCCACCTGGGAACGGCCCGGCACACTGCGGCGATCCCGACCTCTGTGTTGGCGCATCAGGTGAAGCCAGTCCAGGAAGAAGTCGGGCTTGCCGCCCCCGCTCTGGAAGCGGGTGGCGAGCCAGAGCAGGCGGATGGGATGGTTGTAGGCGTAGTCTCCACGCAGGTTCAGATCGTGATGGTGCTCGCCTGCGAAGTCGCAGTAGTCCAGCAGCCTGAGCGCCGCGTACTCACCCCAGTCCAGGTTCTCGAAGTGCTCGCGCTCCGTGGCCTCGCCCCGGTAGTAGGCGAGGGCGTGAGGGTGACGCTCCAGCCCCTGAAGCACCCAGTGCCGCACGCGATCCACCGCCTCGTCCTCGCTCTCCGATCCCCGCAGGACCCGCTCGAGCTCCGGGTTCTCGTGGAGCAGACACCGCAGGATGCGGTGGGAGCGAACGCCGATGGCGATCTTGTCGTGAATGGAGGTGACGATCACGAACTCTCTCTCCTCGGGCTGGAACCAGCGGACCCGCACGCGATCCATCCGGAGCCCAGCGTGGGGTGATCCGAAGCGGGGATTCTGTGCGGCTCGTGTTGCCTGGTGATGGAAAGCCGTGGCAGGAGGATGCTGCGCCGCAAGAGCGGTACAGTGGAAAGTCACTCTCTCGGTGCGTCATCCACGGATGGGAGCGCTCCTGCTGGGGGTGACCAGCGCTCAACAGCGCTGGCCAAGCGTGTCTCTCATAGCACGCCAGGATCTTGTTTTCCAGCGGTGTCGGTCCGCTACTGAAAAGGCCGTGTCGACACCGCCTCCCGGGCAGGTGGAGCACTGGCTCCGCCGCGAGGCTCGCGAGCCCTTCTTCGCCTTCGTCCACAACATCGATCTCCACGAACCGGCGCCAGTGCCCCCCGCTGGCGTGCTGCACCGTTGGGTCGCCGAGCACGAGGCCTGTGCGAAGGGGGGCTCCACCTCGAGGCCCTACGGCAGGCCCTGGAGCCGGAGCCAGGCCTCGAGGCCTCGGTGCAGCACGTGCTGGCCCACTACGACGCCTGCCTGCGCTACTACGACCTGTCCTTGCAGCGCATCCTGTTGGCGCTCGGCGAGACCGGGCCGCGGGAGCGGACCGTGGTGGTGGTCACATCGAACCACGGCGAGGACCTGTACGAGCACGGCACCATCGATCATGGCCTGCTGTTCGACAAGGTCCCGCACGTCCCCCTCGCCATCCACGATCCCGAGGCGCCCCAGCGCGGCCTCGAGCTCGAGTCCCTGCTTCGGCAGTTCGCGGCGCGACAGCGGGAGTGGGCTCAGGGTGCACGGCATCTCGGGGTGGACGATCACGCCCGCGAGGTTTTGCAGAAGCGTGGCTACCGGGACCTGCTGCAGGGTAGAGAGGGAGAGTGAACGCAGCCCTCCCCACTCGTCGCTGGATTCCCAGCTTGAGGCTCTCCATCGGCGTCGTGCTGGCGGGCATGGTCACGCTGACGGCCGTGGCCATCATCTGGACCTCGCATCAGCGCTCGCGGCGGACGGTGCTTCAGGTCTCCGAGGATCTCATCCTCCAGGCGGCCTCGACCACCCGGGACCAGGTCCACGCCTTCCTACTTCCCCCCAAGGGGGTGACGCAGCAGCTCCTGGAGCACGCCTCGAGCGGGAGCCTGGATCTGCACGATGTCGATGGCATCGAGGCCCTGTATCTGGACCTGCTGGCGGTCTACCCTCCCATCGCCATGATCGACTGGGCCACCGCGGAGGGTGACTTCCTGATGGTGAAGCGCCAGCCAGACGGCGCTCTGTGGACCAAGCGCATCGAGCGTCGTGACCTCGACGAGCCCGTGGTGACCTGGAAGCAGCGCGTGGCCGGCGCTGGCGTTCGCCAGGTCTCGGCGACCTACGTGGATCCCGAGGACCACTACGATCCCAGGGAAAGACCCTGGTTCCAGGGCGCGGTGGACCAGGCAGGCCTGTTCTGGAGCGATGTCTACGTGTTCTGGTCGGACGGCACCCCGGGCCTGACCTTGGCCGTGCCCCACGTGGCTGGGGGGCAACTGGTGGGTGTCTTCGGCGTGGACATCGGCCTCGAGCGTTTGTCTGGCTATCTGGCCGAGCTGCAGGTCAGCGAGCACGGGTTGGCCTTCGCCCTCGATCGTGAGGGACGGCTGGTGGCCGCACAGGATCCGGACGATCGGCTCGCTTCCCAGGGCGACGGGGGGGGCGAGGGGCCTCGCCTGCGGCACGCGCTGGAAAGCGACACCCCCCAGATCGAGGCGTTGGTGAGAACCCCCGAGCTGTCGGCTTGGCTCGATGGTGGCGAGATCCCCGATGGCTCCCTACGCTTCGAGCTGGGCGGGCGGGGATACCTGGCGAGCGTGGTGCCCATCGGACTGGATCCCGAGCGGGACTGGGTGGTCTGCGTGGCGGCGCCAGAGTCCGACTTCATGGGGGACGTGCGGCGGGCGGACATTCGCAACGTGCAAATGGGTGCGTTTCTCACCCTGGCAGCCGTCCTGGTCAGCCTGTTCTTCTCGCGCTGGATCGGCGTGGTGTTACGCAGCTTGGTGGAAGAAAGTGGGCATATCCGCGACCTGCGCTTCGACGTCCCCGCGGGTAAGCGCCCCCCCTTCCGCGAGCTGGCCGAGGTCGTGGACGCCTTCGAGCGCATGAAGGTCGGGCTGCGGTCCTTCCAGCTCTACCTGCCCATCAAGCTGGTGCGGCAGCTCCTCGAGCGCCAAGCCGAACCCCGCTTGGGTGGCGAGAACCGAGAGGTCACCATCTACTTCTCGGACATCGCGGGCTTCACGCCCATCACCGAGAAGCTCGCGCCCATGCAGATGGCGGAGCGGCTGGGCGAGTACCTGGCGGCGGTCTCGGCCTGCATCCAAGACCGCGAGGGCACGGTGGTGCAGTACGTGGGCGACGAGGTCATGGCCTTTTGGGGTGCCCCCCTCGACGTGCGCGGCCATGTCGAGCGTGCGATGGACGCGGCCCTGGCGGTGCAGGAGCGCCTGGACACGCTGTGGGAATTCGACGACGATCATCCTCGCATGCCCACCCGCATCGGGCTGCATCGCGCGCGTGTGACCGTCGGGCACTTCGGGTCCTCGGACCGCATGTACTACGGAGCCATCGGTGACGGCGTGGTGCTCGCCAGCCGCCTCGAGGGGCTCAACAAGGCCTACGGCACCCGCATCATGGTCAGCGAGTCCACGGCGGTAGGGGCCCTGGACCTCTTCGAGTTCCGGCGGCTGGATCGCGTCACGGTCAAAGGCCGCGCAGAGCCCACCGTGGTCTACGAGCTGCTGGGCCGCAAGGGCGAGGTGCCTGCGGAGCGGCTCGACTTCACCCGTCGGTACGAAGCCGCCGTGGACATCTACCTCGCGGGACACTGGGAAGACGCGGCGGATGCCTTCGACCTGCTGCGGCGGGAAGAGCCCGACGACGGCGCCACCCGCGTCCTGCTGGCCCGGTGTCTGGCCTACATGATCGGGCCCCCGGACGACTGGGATGGGTACTATCGGATGACGGTGAAGTAGGGGGCAGGGGCGGGACAACCGGCGGTCGTGTCTCCGAATGGCGGGTTCCGATTGTGCTTGATCGTGGTGTCGACACCAACATGATCGTGGTGTCAGACACCAACAACTAGGATCGTGGTGTCAGACACCAACAACTAAGCTTTTTTGTTCTTTTTACTTAGTGCCAGACACCCCCTCCCGTGGACGAAAACGTGCTCGCGCAGGAAATCACCCCAGATAGCGCTGTTGTACCTACGTACCTCCTGCAACCCATTGGGGTTACGTGATTTTTTGATCGAGGTGGTCAAGTTGGGGGGGGCGGAGAGGTCGTAGGTGTCCGCCCGGGAGGACCGCTGTCGCCGCTCCGGGGGCGGAAGTGCCTGACACCCCTTCTGACACCCCTTCTCTTCTTTTCGGGGATCGCCCGGAGTGTGTCTCCATGGGGAGACGGTGCCGTCGCCGCTGGTGGACGGTACTCATCGAGGAGAAGCGTGGTCGAGCGGCGCTGCCGGGGAAGCGGCTGGAGATGGGCACCCGCAGCAGGATCGTCGCCAGAGATGGCCCGACTGCGTGGTAGAGTCTGTCCGCCACGCCCCGGAGGTTCCCCCATGTACCCCACCCGCCTGTGGGCCCTGGCGGCCCTCGCCCTCGCTGCCTGCCAGGACCAGGGTCTGCAGACCTTCAACGCCGATCCCGTCGCCACCATCACCTTCCCCGTGGACGGGGACGAGCGTCAGGCGGGCGAGGCCGTCGATCTGCACGGTGTCGTGAGCGACTCGGATCACGACCAGCTGGACCTGTTGGCCCGCTGGACCGCCAACGGCGAGGAGATCTGTGCGGAGCAGGCGCCGTCCGCTCAGGGCGACTCCAGCTGCGAAGCGTCTCTCGAGGCCGGCGCTGTCACGTTGACCCTCGAGGTGCGGGATCCAAAAGGTGCCGTGGGAGTCGACTCCGTGGACATCACGGTCCTGGCAGCCAACAACGACCCGAGCTGTGCGATCACGGCTCCCGAGAGCGGCAGCACCGGAGAGGAAGGCGAGTCGATCACCTTCGAGGCCACGGCCTCGGACCCCGATGTCGATCCCACGCAGCTCTCCGCCACCTGGACCAGCGACCAGGACGGTGAGTTGGCTACCAGCACTCCGAGCGCGCAGGGCACCATCACGTTCACCACCTCGGGCCTGAACGTGGCCTCTCACGTGGTCACCCTCGAGGTCCAGGACGAGCAGGGGGCCAGCTGCACGGATCAGGTCACCTACGTCGTGGGCACGCCCCCCAGTGTCAGCATCACCTCGCCCAGCTCCGGGGACGTGGTGGACGAAGGCGCGATGGTGACCTTCGAGGCGCAGGTCTCCGACAGCGAAGAGCCCGCCAGCGGCCTGGCCCTGTCCTGGTCCTCCAGCCTGGACGGCGAGCTGTCCGATGCTGGCGCCGACAGCTCCGGCCTGGCCACCTTCGCGACGGCCGATCTGTTCAACGGGGATCACGCCGTCACCCTCACGGTCACCGACGCCGAGGGGCTCTGGGCCCAGGACTTGGTGAGCGTCGTGGTCAACGGCCTGCCTTCTGCGCCCGAGGTCTCGCTCTCCCCCGACCCTGCCTACACCAGCGACGACCTCGAGGTCTCCATCGACACAGCGTCCGAGGATCCCGATGACGACACCGTCTCCTACGGCTACGCCTGGAGCGTGGACGGGGCCTCGTCCAGTGCCAGCACCAGCGCCACGCTGCCGTCCTCGGCCACCACCAAGCACGAAGTCTGGCAGGTCGCCGTGACGCCCACGGATGGCACGTCCAGCGGCGAGGCCGTCACCGCCAGCCTGACCATCGACAACAGCCCCCCGGTGCTGGCCAGCGCCTCCCTCACCCCCGATCCGGCGGGCGAGGACGACACGCTCGTCTGTACGCCCGGATCCACCAGCGACGCCGACGGAGATTCGGTCTCCACCTCGGTGAGCTGGGACGTCTCGGGCACCACACACACGGGCCTGGGTAGCAGCCTGGACGGCACCTACTTCGAGCGCGGGGACGTCGTGAGCTGCGAGGTGACGCCCAACGACGGCGAGGAAGACGGTGCCGCCGTGGTCTCGAACGACGTCACCATCGAAAACACCGCCCCCTCCATCACCACGGTGACCCTCTCCCCCGATCCCGCGTACGCGGGTGACACCCTGACCTGCAGCTATGCAGGCTTCTACGATGCGGATGACGACTCCGACCTGTCCACCATCGCCTGGACCCTGGACGGCGTGTCCGCGGGCAGTGGCACCACCTACAGCAGCGGCCAGGTGCACGGTGACGTGCTGGCCTGCACCGTGACCCCTAGCGACGGCACGGACAACGGCACCGCCGTCTCCGCAACCATCACGGTCAGCAACACGGCGCCGAGCATCACGGCCGTCACCCTCGGCCCGGATCCCGCCACCGCGGCCGACACCCTGACCTGCAGCTACACGGGCTACTCCGATGCCGACGGCGACGCGGACGCTTCCTCCTACGCCTGGACCATCGACGGTGTATCCGCGGGCAGCGGGTCCACCATCGCGTCGGGCTTCTCCCGGGGCGACACGGTCCGCTGCACGGTGACACCCTGGGACGGCTACGACGGGGGCACCACCGCCTACGCCGAGTTGGTCATCGACAACACCCCCCCAGAGGTGTCGTCCGTGTCCGTCGCCCCCACCACCGTCTACACCGACAGCACGCTCGCAGCCTCGGTCTCCCTCTACGATGCCAACGGAGACGCGGTTTCGTCCAGCTACGCCTGGTACGTGGACGGTACCTTCGTGTACGGAGGCGGGGCCAGCCTGGACGGAGCCACCTACTTCGACAAGGACCACCAGGTCTACGTCACGGTCACGCCCAGCGACGGCACCGACAGTGGAAGTTCCCTGAGCTCGAGCACGCTCACCGTGCTCAACAGTCCCCCCGGCGAACCGACCGTCTCCATCCTTCCCGCCGCCCCGGAAGAGGGGGCCGACGACCTGGTCTGTTCCGTGGACACGGCCTCGAGCGACGCCGACGGCGACAGCGTGGACTACGGCTTCGCCTGGACCGTGGACGGCGTGGCCTACCCCGGCGGCTGGGACACGGGGGACACCGGCGCTGGCTGGACGGGGCCCGATACCACGACATGGACCGACGACACCGTGCCCGGCGGGGACACGCTCGAGGGCGAGACCTGGACCTGCACCGTCACCCCCGACGACGGGGACGACACCGGCACGGCGGCCAGCGCCAGCGTCACCATCGAGGCCGGCGAGGAGGAGGAGACCAGCTACACCGACACGTGGTCCATGGACCGCAGCGCCAGCTACAGCTGCGCCTACGGCCTGGTCAACATCAGCTTCTCCACCCTCGTCATCGCCGACGCCTACCCGACCATCGTCGTGACCGCGGGTTCTGGCAGCCAGCCCGGCAGCATGAGCGGCAGCTTCTCCTCCACCACGGCGTTCACGGCCAGCAACTACCTGCCCGGCTCCTGCGCCGAGACCTACACCATCACGGGCACCTTCATCGACGCCAACACCCTTGGTGCCACCTTCGAAGCCAGCTACAGCGGCGGCGTGATGTGCCTGGGTTGCAGCTACTACAGCACGACGTTCACGGCGACGAGGTAGGGGTCGGGGCGCCGGCTACTCGCTGCCGGGTGGGCCGATGTTCGAGAGAGCGCGCCCCAACAACCGTGCGGCGAAGCGTAGGCGGGCTGGGGCGTCAGGGGCGACGCTGTCGAGCAGGGCCTGGGTTTTGGCTCGAGCTTTATTGGGGTCTCCGGCTTGTCGCCCCTCGGCCAACAGCAGGTGACCCCGGTGCACGGCGAGGGCCTCGCCGCGGGTGGGTTGTTCGCCAGCCAGGGCCTCGGCCTCGGCGAAGAGGCGGGCGGCTCTGTCTGGATCGTCCAGCGTGGCCCTGGCCACGGCGAGACGGGCCACGGCGCCCGAGCCACTCTGGGGATCCTTCAGCGCAGCGAAGGTGGTGCGAGCTGTTCGAAGGGGATCCAGGGCTTCCTCGGGATGACCGGCTTCGAGCAGCCAGCCACCCCAGCCCAGCGCCGTGATGGCGAGGTCGTCGGGCGCTCCGCTGCTCTGGGCCGCGGCCAAGGCGTCGTGCCACAGCGTCCGAGCGGCCATCGGATCTCCGGATTCTTGGCGCAGGGAAGCGAGCCGGGACAGGGCGGCCACCGCCAGCCCGTCGCTCAACGCCGCGCGGGCTTCGACGCAGGCGCGCTCGCACAGGGCCACCGCAACGTCGAACCGTCGCGCGTCGTGGTGCAGCGTGGCCAGGCCCAGCAGGGCCCCACCGATGCGTTGGCGCTCGCCGATGGCCTCGGCCAGCTCCATGGCTCGCAGGAGCAGGGGCTCGGCGACAGTAGGCTCGCCGCGGTCGAGCAGGACGGCGCCCAGGGCTCCCGCGGCGCCCGCCTCGATGCGGCTGTCTGCCACCAGCTGCCCGAGCCGTGCAGCCCTCTCCAGCTGCGGGATGGCAGCCAGTTGCTCCCCCAGGGCCAGGAGTGCGGCCCCGAGGTTGAGTCGCGCTTCTCCCTCGGCCTTGGGCTCGTCGGCGTCGGCGAAGACCCGGCAGGCGTAGGCGTAGTGTTCCCTCGCTTGGGCCACCCGACCCGCACGCAGCAGGCCGTGCGCCTGCCACATGAGGCTGTGAGCGCGATGCAGGGCGAGGCGGTCGGGGGTGATGGGCATGGGGCTCCCGTGGCATCTCGATTGGCAACCAGACCGACCGCTACTTCGGCGGCTCGAAGCGCAGGATGCGGTTCGGATCCGTGGTGTGATCCGAGACGTACAAAGCGCCATCGGCGTCCAGGGTGAAGGCGTGTGGTGAGACCCCCTCGGCGAAGAGCTCCAGCGTGCCGTCGGGGCTCATCCGGTAGATGCGGTCCTCGCCCCGGTCACCGACGAAGAACAGACCCTCGCTGGCGTCGTAGACGATGCCGTGGGGCGTGGTGAGGCCGGTGGTGAGGAAGTCGGAGCCGTCGGCGTCGGGGGGCGCGGTGTCGGTTGCCGGCTCGGTGTCGCCGGTGTCGCCCTTCTCGGGTTCGGGGTTGCAAGCTAGCACCAAGATAGGGAGCGTGGCCAGAGCGAGGGTACGCACGGGGGGACTCCGAGGAGGGGGGAAACGAAGGTCTAGCTGCTTTGTCGCGCTCCGTCGCGTGCGCGTGGCGGGAGTGCACACATCCAGGCGATCACGTTCAGCGCTCAGGTGTCGTCTGCGTCGCGGCCCAGCACTGCACCGCACTGCACGACGCCTGACCCGTCGTTGGCGCAGCCGAGGCCGACTCTACGCAGTGGTTGTGGCGGACGGTCAGGGCTTTCCTGCGAGGAAGTAGCGGAATAGCTGAATCCGCACAATCTCGGAGGAGCTGCGCGCCGACCGGTTCGGGAAGTGGTGGCGCCATGAGTCTGGCCCGCGCCCCTACGGCACCGTGCTTTGCCCGTAGAAGTTCCAACCCCAGCACTGCACGGTGCCCGAGCCGTCGATGGCGCAGCCGTGGTAGGCGCCGGCGCTGATGTCGGTGAACGTGCCGTCCGGTGCGGCGTCCTGGTCGTAGTAGTCCGAGCCCCAGCAGTCGATGGTGCCATGGGCGTCCATGGCGCAGGAGTGGGTCTGGCCAGCGGTGACCTGGGTGAAGCTGCCTTCGGGAGGGCTGGCCTCTCCGTCGTCGTCGCCGCCCCAACACTGCAGTGCACCGTGGCCCCCAAGGGCGCAGCTGTGCAGGTGGCCCGTGTCGAAGCTCGCGAAGCTGTCAGACGGTGGGGTGGTGGCTTCATCGGTGGTGATGCCCCAGCAGGAGATCAGCCCGTGGGTGTCCAGGGCGCAGGCGTGCCAGTCGCCCGCCTCGACCTGGACGAAGCTACCCGAAGGCGCCCCCGAGACCTGCTCGTAGGTGTCGTCGCCCCAGCACAGGATGGTGCCCGCGGCGTCGAGTGCGCAGCTGTGGTCGTAGCCGGCGCTGACCTGCACGAAGCTGCCTGCCGGCGTGTCGGAGACCTGGCCAGACGTGTCGTCACCCCAGCAGGCAAGCTCGCCGCCACCGTCCACCGCGCAGCCGTGGACCTCACCCAGATCGATGTCGTCGAAGGTGCCGCCGGGGGGCGAGGACTGGTCGTAGCTGTCGTCACCCCAGCAATCCAACAGGCCGTAGCTGTCGATGGTGCAGCTGTGGCGGCCTCCCGCCTCGACCTGCACGACCACGGGGGGGGAGGAGGCGCAGCGGAAGCCGCGGGCGTTGCCTCGAAGGTAGGGATCGGCGTAGCAGCGGAAGGAGACCCGCAGGGGGTTCTCGTCGTTGGCGAAGCTGCCCCCGCGGGTGACCCGGTATTGCTCGTCGTAGACGCTGGTGTCCGGGCCCACGGGATCCGTGTTGTCGTCGTTTTCGTTGGCCCACTGGTAGTGGTCTTCGTCGTAGTAGTCGGCGACCCACTCGTCGGCGTTGCCGGCCATCTGCCACAGGACCACGCCGTCGTCCCAAGCGGTCACGCCGGTCTCGAAGGACTCCACGTTCACCACCTCACCGGAGGGATCGTCGTAGTGGACGGGCACGGGATCGAGCGCGTTGGGGAGCTCGTCGCCCCAGGGGAAGTCGTAGTTGGGGCCCTCGCTGGGCCCCCTGGCCGCGGCCTCCCACTGGGCCTCGGTGGGCCAGCCAGCCGCCGACCCAGCTGCAGTAGGCGTCCGCGTCGTGCCAGGTGACGCCGGTGGCGGCGTGGTCCTCGTGGCCATGGAGGGCGGTGTAGGTCCCGTCGGTGGATTCGTCGATCTGCATGCCGCTCGAGTAGTGGCCCAGGGCGCCACCCTGGTCCGTCAGGAAGGCAGCGTATGCCTCCACCGTCACCTCGTAGACATCCATGGCGAAGGCGCCGAGGCTGACCGAACGGGCGGGTTCTTGAGCGGGCCAGGGCGTGGTCTCCGACTCGCTGCCCATGGTGTAGGTGCCCGCGTCGATGTCCACCACGTCGGTGACCACCAGGGGGACGCTCGCGATGGAGCTGAACACGCTGTCGGAGACCGCGACCTGGACGGTGTAGGCGCCGCGGTAGGCGTAGCTGTGGGTGGTGGACTTTTCGGTTGTGGGCGTGGTCCAGCCCGATCCGTCACCGTAGTCCCAGCTGACCGTGAGATCGTCCACGGCGGTGCTGTTGTCGGCGCAGCTGACGGCCTCCAGGAAGAAGGTCTCGCCCGCGGGTCGAAACACGGGGCTGCGGCTGATGGAGCAGTAGGGGGACTCGGTGTCGGGGGTGGTGCCGCTGACCATGTTGCTCCCGGTCATCAGGCCCCACTCGTCCTCGACGTACACCCGGTAGAAGTAGGTGGTGCCCGGGACCAGCCCCGTGTCGGTGCGCTCGAGCACGCTCCGCTCTTCGGTGGAGTAGACCAGGGTGGCATCGTCGCCCACGTCCTCGGTGTCGGAGCGGTAGAGTCGGTAGCCAGCGAAGTCGTCGCTCTCGCTCTGGGACCAGGCCAGGGTCATGCTGGTGGCGGTGATGTCGTAGGGATCTTCGAGCTCGATGGCCGAGGGCGAGGCGTCCCAGTCCGTGGTGCCCGCGACCTCGTTCGAGGGCGCGCTGTCGCCGGCCGTGTTGTAGACCCAGATCCGGTAGTAGTAGGTCTCGGTGGCCGCCAGCCCCGAGTCGGCAAAGATGGTCTCCGTCGGTTCGTCGGACTCGAACACCAGCGTGCTCTCGATGGACACCTCGGGCTCGTCGGCCCGGTACAGCTCGTAGCGATCGAAGCTGTCCAGGTCGCTCTCGAGCCAGGACAGGGACATGCCGTCGGGCTGGATGTCGTAGGGGTTGCCTAGGAGCACGCCCTCGGCTTCATCGACGATCACGACGGGGTCGTTGCAGCTCGCGGCAAGGCACGTCACGCAACCGGCGATCAGCGCGGAGAAGCGGAGGTCGAACATGGAACCACTCCGGTAGGCGGGCGACTCCACTCTACCCCGAGGGGGCGGGGAGAACCTCATGGCTCCGTGCAGACCACCTCTCTTGCAGCCAGGACGGCGAATCTCGCCCCCCGCCCCGTACTCGTACTCGTACTCGTACTCGCAGTCCATGACCTCCTCTTCGAACGAACAGCAAGAGAACCCGCCCGAATGCAAGGTGATGTCAAGAGAGCCGCCCTGAGTGCAAGGAATTGCGCCTCGGTGCGCCTTGGTGGGGTCGTCTTGGTGTGTTTCCGGCTCGATTCGGGACGCTGAAAGCCCAGGGCATTGCATTCGAGGCCGTTCTCTCGAGATGGCCTTGCATTCGCGGGCGTTCTCTCGAGATCGTGGGCAGCGCACCACGGTCCCCCATGCCCTATGATGTCCCAATGAGCCGCCAACACTCCAAGCCCGATCCGGGTACCGCCCTCGCCGCGCACGGCCAGCCCGTTGCCCAACGTTCGGGAGTGGTGGGCGCTCCCCAAGACGGCGACCTCGAACGCTCCGCCCCCCGCCTGCCCGTCCAGCGCTCCATGTCCACGATGCTCGAAGCGGCTGTGCAGTCCTACGGCGACGTGGTCTCCGCGCTCGTGGTGGATCTGGGCTCGGTGTCCGAAGACATGCAGCGGTTGGGGTGGCTGGCCACCACCATGGACCTGCTGTCCAGCGAGGAGGCCTACCGCAGCGCCATGCAGCAGATGGCCTGGTGGGACTCCTTCTTGAAGGACCTGCCGCTGCCCACGCTGCTTTCGGATCACAGACAGGTCGAGATAAAGCGCGCTCGGGCCGAGCGGATCCGCACGCGCATCCTGGGCCGCGAGGCCGCCCTCGAGGCTCACCAGGCAGCGGTGGCCCAGGAGCTGCAGCGGCCGGGCATCACCCCCCAAGAGCGCTCTCGCCTGCGTCGCATCCACGAAGACCCCGACGCCACCGAGTGGTGGGTGGATCCCGAGGCCATCATCCAGGACGCGCTGTCGCGCCTGCCCCCCATTCCCGAAAACATCCCCATCGTGGTCGAAGACCTGAACGCCAGCTCCAGCTTCTCGGGTTTCAACGCCGCACGCGCCATGCGAGAGCACGCCATGCTCGCACCGCGGGCGGTGCACATGGACGCCGCCCTGGCCCAAGCGCTGGTCAAGGAGTTCCACCTCTCGAAGAAGGACGCCGCGCGGCACGCCGAGGCGCTGACCGACATCTTCTGGCTCTCGCTGCGGAGGGCGCTGGAGCTGGGCGGGAACAACCTGGCCACCGCCGTGCACTTCATCGTCCCCACCCGAGACAACGAGGTGCAGGAGCAGTTCTCCCGCGAGCTGTTCCAGAGCTGGCTGCACTACCTCGAGACGCTCCCCCTGCGCGAGGACCGCCCCAAGCTCACCCAGCGCGTGCCCCTGTTGCGAGGGCTGGTGGGCCGCAAGGCCATCGCCGAGAACCCAGTGCGCAAGCAGATCACGGCCGCGGAGCAGCCTGAGCGGAAGGGGTTGTGGGGAAAGATCAAGGGAGCGTTTGGTTCGGACGGTGGTGACGACCGCTGACCACCCTGCTGCAGTCGTCGTGCAATCGTGGGTGGTGCAGCTGCGGGGTAGCTTGGACACGTCCGCTCGCGGACCGTCCTCTTTCCTGCTCGCGTATGGACAGGGAGCGTTGGTTCCCGTAGTGTCGCTCTGCGCATCGAGGCTACCTTCTACCGTCACCTTTTCCGAGGTCACCCTTGCGAACTCCTCTTCTCGCCCTCGCCCTTTGCCTCGTTCTGTCCGCTCCCGTGTCCACCTGGGCGCAGGACGCTGCCGCCTCGGACGACGACGCTGCCGCCTCGGACGACGACGCTGCCGCCGAGCCGGTCGATGATGCCGCCGAGCCGGTCGATGATGCCACCGAGCCGGTCGATGATGCTGCCGAGCCAGGCGACGAAGCCCCCGACGCCATGGAGGTTGTACCCGAGGCGGTCGAATCCACTCCCGAAACGGCCCGCGCTGTTCCCGAGGCGGTCGACGTCCCTGCGCCCCTCCAACAGCTCGAACGCGAGCCCGGGACGCGCAAGGGAATGATGATCGCCGGCTGGGCGACCACGGGTGGCACCTGGGGTCTGACGGCCTTGGTCGGGCTCACCATGATCCAGATGGGCCTCGAGGCCGACAGCGATCCCTACACCGAGTGCGTCAACTGCTACACCGCTGGTCCTCGCCTGCTGATCCCCATCGTGGGTCCCTTCCTGGCACTCCCCGTCGCCGATGGGACCGATGGAAAGGTCGTTACTTTCGTGCTGTGCGCTGCCCAGGTCACAGGGCTGAGCCTCGGTATCGCGGGCACGAAACGGTTCAAGCACGACAAGGCCGTCCGGAACCGGTGGAGAGCCGAGCACGCGAGCTTGCGCGGCTGGCAGCTCACCCCGACGGTGGCTTCCCTTGGGCGTGACGAAGCTACCGTCCCTGCTCTCCTGTTGGACGGACGTTTCTGACCCCCTGACAGGCGTCAGCGCAAATGACCGAGTCATCGTCCCCCCCTGCCACCCCTGCTGGCGAGCGTCGCCCTCGCCTAGCCCTGGGCTGGCGCATTCTGCTGTTCCTCTTCCCCTTGGCGGCCGCGCAGCTGCTGGTGGCCCTGGTGCTCGGCGTGATCGTGGCCGTGGTGTTGCTCGTCTCGGGATCGGTCGAGGGGCCCGAGCAGCTACTGGGCCTCCTGGAGGAGGATCGACCCATGCTCGTCCTGCAGATGATCTCCGCGCCGCCCCTGTTCCTGGCGAGCCTGGGCATCTGTGTGCTGTTTCGGCGCGGGATGGACCACCGGCCGGTGGTGAGCATGGGGCTGGGTCGACCCCGAATGGGCTGGGGGATCGAGATCGCGGCGGGCCTCGCCCTGGGGGCGGCACCGCTGATCGTCTGCACCTTGGTGCTGGTGGCCGGCGGCGGCATGGCCGTCCAGGGGGTCGATGTGTCGGTCCTCACCTTTCTGCTGGTGCCCGTCCTGGCCTTGATGGCTTTCACCGAAGAGCTGATCAGCCGGGGCTACATCCTCCGCAACTTCGTGGACGAGGGGCGTCCGCTGCTGGGCCTGGCGGTCTCGTCGGTGCTGTTCTGGATGATGCACCTGTTCAACGACGAGCTGTGGTCTTCCCCCTGGCCCTCCATCAACCTGGTGGGGGCTGGGGTGGTGCTGGGGCTGGCCTACCTGGCGGCCGACAACCTGTGGTTCCCCACGGCGCTGCACTTTGGGTGGAACCTGGCGCAGGGGGTGCTGTTCGAGAGCCCGGTGAGCGGCATCGTCACCGATGGCGTCATCACGGTCACCGACACGGGTCGGTATCCCGAGTGGCTGGTGGGGGGTGGCTTTGGCCTCGAGGGCTCGGCGCTCGTGACCCTCTGCGAGATTCTCTTGGCCACGGGTCTGTTCTGGTGGTGGAGAAAGAAGCCGAGATGACTCACCCCGCTTTGCGATGCCTGACCGTCTTGCTAGCCCTACCCCTCACCGCGGCCCTGGCGAGCGACGACTCCGCCGACGCTTGGCGCATCCAACTCGAGGCGGCGCTCGCCGCGCACTTCCCCGCAGTCTCCGGCTGCACCCTCGAGCCCCTCGAGCTGTTCTCCCTGGTGGTGGACGGGAACGGCGCGGTGCTCGAGGCGGGCTACGAAGGCTTCGATGCGGCCGAGCGGCAGGCGTGCCTGGCGGAGAGCTTCGCCGACGCCAACCTTCCTCCGCCCGGGGACACGATGCGCCACACCGTGGACATCCGCGTCGAGGATCCAGAGATGGGAATGCCCTTCGCTGTCGAAGCGGTGGGGCTGCACTGCGACGACCAGGTGGTGGACCTCACGGCTCACGAGGCCGTGTTCGCCGGGGGTGCCAACGACATCCGTCGCTGCCAGCTTCGGCGCCTGATCCTGGACAGGACCCTGCGGGGCGAAGTGCTGCTGGCCTACACGGTCCAACCGGACGGCTCCGTGTCCGAAGTGGTGGTTCGCGACAGCGGCCTGGAGGACCCACGCGCGGAGGCTTGCATCGCCGAGCGCGTCTCCTGGCTGTGGTTCCCCGAACCCAGCGGCGCCTGCACCGTCACGCTAGAGCAGCGCCTGGACTTCGACCTGCCCGGCTTGCTGGCCCGGGAAGCCGACGTGGCCGAGCGTGTCGCAGAGATCAAGCCCGGCAGCATCCTCGCCTGCGGGGAAAAACCCGACGAGGAGGGCGCGCCGACACTGGTGGTGAAGATCCACGTCGTGGCAGGCAGCGTCGAGACGGCCACCGTGCCGGAGCGCTACTTCGTGGAAGAGGCGGTGGCGGACTGCTTGGTGGGCCAGGCGCGGGGTTGGACCTTCGACGGAGTGACCGAGGGCCGCTCGGTGGTGCACTTCAGGCTCGAGGAGCCCTTGGTGTTGCCGGACTGAGCGTCAGTCCCTACAGCAGAGCACGCCGCCCTTGTCCGAGTTGCCCACGCCGTTGCCGTCGTACTCGCAGGATCCGCCAGGGCAGCCTTTCTTCGTGACCAATTCGCCCTCGTGGTAGTGGCTGTCGTCGCCGCCGGAACATTCCCAGGGGCCGTGGCTGGGCTCGGCTTCGTTGTAGCCGCAGCTGCCAGGGTTCATGCTGGCGATGACCTTGTTGAGCACACCACAGTTCTTGTCCGAGGACAGGTCGGTGCCCAGGTTGCCGCAGCCGAACACGTCGTTGCCGGTGCTGGTGCCGTTGTCGCAGACCGAGCCGTTGTCGCTGTTCTGGGCCACCGCGAAGAGCAAGGACTTGTCGGGGGCGCCCCAGGGGACCGCGTCGTCGCAGCTACCGGCGTTGTCCGCCACCTCGTTCATGCCGCCGCAGACGTGCCAACCCTCGGAACAGAGATCGGCCGAGGCGCAGCCGTCACCCTCGGTGTTCCAGCTGTCGTCCCCCGAGCCGCGGCTGCAGGTGGGGGCCAGATCGGAGCGGGTGATGCCGCCCACGGACCAACCACCCGAGCAGGCGGCGATGTCGGGGTAGGCGTCCCAGTCCTAGTAGCCCTCGCGCTCGCCGTCCGAGCAACCAGCCTCCGGGTCGGTGTCGGGGGGATCGTCCACCGGGGGATCGTCGAAGTCCAAGGGGCCACCTTGGACGTCGATGGGCTCGTCGCTGTCATCGGGCGGAGCATCGACGGGGACCGCGGTGTCTTCCTCG
>CAZVHW010000016.1:20295-32340 GCA_964626835.1 uncultured Enterobacterales bacterium | reverse complement strand
CTGTCCAAGGTGCGCTTCCTGGCGAACCGCATGGCCTCGCGGCTCCCCAGCGACGCCTCCCTCACCGCGGGCGATCTCCTGTCCCACGGCTCCATCGGTCTCCTGGAGGCCTTCGACCACTTCGACCCGCGCTACGGCATCAAGTTCTCCACCTTCGCAGAGCATCGAATCCGAGGAGCCATGTTGGACGCCCTGCGGGAGGCCGATCCCTTGGGCCGACGCCAACGTTCCCTGGCACGTCAGGCCGAGCGCGCCCAAGCCGAGCTGGCGAACCGCACGGGCCAGCGCCCGTCGGCAGGCGCGGTCGCGGAGCAGCTCGGCTTGCGCCTCGAGCAGTACTTCCGCGTGCAGCAGAGCCTCGCGGCGGTGCGCAAGATGAGCCTCGAGGACAGAGACCTTGCCGACGGAACCGCCGAGGGTGTCGGTGGCTCGGCGCCTCGTCACCACACCAGCGGTCTGGAGGTCATGGCGGGGCTGGCCCGGGAAGACACGAGCGAGCTGATCGCGCGGGCCCTCACGAACCTGCCCGACCGCCAGCGCACCATCGTGGAGCTGGTCTACCTCAAGGGCATGCAGGGCAAGGACATCGCCACGCTGATGAACCTGAGCAAGGCTCGCGTCAGTCAGCTGCTCACCAAGGCACGGCATCAGCTGCGCAGGGCCATCGAGCGAGAATCCAAGGAGCAGGGCCTGAGCTGGCGGGAGACGGTGGGAACTCCCACGCGCTGACCCTGGCTGGGATTGACGGGAGACCCGCGCCCTGCGATGGTCACTCCATGGACGCAAACTCACCCGGCCCGCTCGAACGTCTCGGGACCCCTGACAAGGTGCTGTACGGCGCGTTCTTCCTCTTCGCCATCGTCTTCTTGGCTTCACTACCGACCGTGTGGCCCTTTACGGGCAGCTCGGTGGTCAAGGCGATCCCCATCTTGGCGCTCGCGGCCCTGCTCTGGCGCCACGTACCCGGGGTGCAGGGCAAGCTGCTCTTCGCGGGCATGCTGCTGTCCGGGGTCGGCGACGTCATCCTCAACATCGACAGGGTGGGGCTGTTCATCCCCGGCCTGGTGGCCTTCCTGCTGGCGCACCTCTGCTATATCGGGGCCTTCGCCACGGAGTTTCGTTTCAGCCCGGTGCGTGCGATCCCCCTCGGGCTGCTGGTGGTCTATGCCCTGGTCATGGGCTTCTTCTTGAAGGAGATTCCATCGGACAAGCTCGCGCCGGTCATGGCCTACCTGGTGATCATCACCCTGATGGCCATGGGCTCGTTCCTGCTCCGCGAGCCTGCCTGGCTGATCAGCGTGGGTGCCATCACCTTCATGATCAGCGACACCGTCATCGCGGTGAACAAGTTCCTGGTGCCCATCCCCGAGTCCACCCTGATCAACGTGAGCATCTACTACGCGGCTCAGTGCTTGATCGTGACGGGCTTCGTCTTCCGGGAGCTACGCCGGGGCTAGACGTGGAGGGCTTCGATGGCCTTGCCCAGGGCCTTGGGGGAGAAGCCCATGGGGCCAACGCCGCCGGCGTAGGCCACTCGGCCATCCACAGCGACGAGGTACAGGCGTGTAGGCCATGCGGCATAGGCCTCGTTCACGGCGTCGTCCACGTCGTCCACCCAGGTGCGGATGCCGTACTCGAGGGCTGTCTCGCACTGGCCGGCGGTCACCCGGCGTTCCTCGAGGGTCCTTGGGTCGCGAACGTCCGTGGACGCCTTGGGTACGAGCTTGTTCACGGCGAAGCCAGCCAACCCGCCACCTAGCCACCAGCCGTCGGTGGGGTGGGCTTCGCGGATGTAGATCATCACGAACTGCACGCGTTGATGATGGCGCTCGTACAAGTCCTGGAGACGCACGGTCCCACGAACGAAGGGCGGTCACGTGAAGCTGCCGAAGATCAGGACGACGGGACGCTCTCCGCGGTACTGGGAGAGCCGCACCCGGTGCTCGCCCGTGACATCGGTGAGCTCGAAGTCGGGGGCCAGTTCGCCAACCCGGGGAGCGCGGGGGTCGTGCTCGAGCTGCCAGGCGCGGGCTTGTTTGCGATCGTGGATGGTGCTGGGCATGGTGATCCCTATTCCTCTCCCCAGGATTCACATCCCATGGCGGCTCGTAGGCGTGGGTCCAGCAGGTGGCTGGGATTGACCCGGCGTAGCGCGGCCATCATGTTGCCCTTCACCTTGTCGTTGTCCCCCTGCAGCTCGGACAGCAGGGCCTTCATCGCTTGGCGTTTCTGGTTGGGCTGGTTGTCGCACAGCCCGCAGGGCATGACAGGGAAGCCCTGCTCGTGGGCCAAGGCCGCGATGTCCTCCTCCGCGCAGTAGAACAGCGGGCGGATCATCACGTTGCGGCCGTCGTCGGAGGTGAAGCGCGGGGCCATGGTGCCGATGCTGCCGGAGTAGAACAGGTTGAGGAGCAGGGTCTCGAGCACGTCGTCGCGATGATGGCCGAAGGCGATGCGGTCGAACCCCCCCTCGAAGGCTTCCCGGTAGAGCCGCCCGCGGCGCAGCCGAGCACAGAGGGAACAGTAGGTGTCGCCGGGTTTCAGCTTCTGCGTGACCACCGCGTAGGTGTCCTGCCGCACGATGCGGAAGGTGTGACCCTGCTCGGCCATCCAGTCCACGAGGGCGGTAGGCTCGAAGCCAGGTTGCCCCTGGTCCAGCAGCATGGCCTCGAGGTGGAACTCGAAGGACACCCGGGCCCGGAGCAGGGCCAGCAGGTGCATCATGACCACCGAGTCCTTGCCCCCCGAGACGCAGGCGAGCACCCGCTGACCGGGGCCGACGAGGCGGAAGTCGCTGTTCGCGCGGCCCAAGCCCCGCAGCAGGCGACGCTCGAGCTTGGTGATGCTGGGCATGGAGCTTCCCTAACCTTCGAAGGCGGCCACCATGACATCCCCACTCAGCCTTGCTACCCTCCCAGGGTTCCCTCCAGACCGCGAAGAAGACGTGCCGCGCACCAATCCCCTGCTGGACCGCCTCGAGGCGTACCCCCTGGCCGAGTTGGTCAAAGCGGCTGCACGGCTGCGGGCTGCCGGTGGGCCCGTCTTCGACTTTGGCCTCGGCGACCCGGACGAGCCCACCCCGGCCTTCATCCGCAACGCGGTCCGCGCCGCCGTGCCCAAGGTCAGCCAGTACCCCACGACCCGCGGCACCCCCGGTGTGCGCCAGGCCATCGCAGACTACCTCCGGCGCCGGTTCGATGTCGCCGTCGATCCGGACACCCAGGTGCTGCCCACCTCGGGCTCGAAGGAAGCCGTGTTCCACCTGCCCCTGGCGGTGATCGACCCCGCCGCCCCCGACCGCACGGTGGTCTTCCCCGATCCGAGCTACCCGGCCTACGGGCGGGGAACCCTCTTCGCAGGCGGCACCCCCCACGCCGTCCCCCTTCCCGACGATTGGCTCTTCCGCCCCTGGGAGCTCGACGACGAGCTGCTACGGCGCACACGCATCCTCTACGTCAACTCGCCCCACAACCCCTCGGGGGCCACCGCCAGCCTCGACGACCTGCGCCGCATCCATGCAGTCTGCGTGCGGCACGACATTCTGCTCGTGGCCGACGAGTGCTACGCCGACATGTACGACCACCAACCACCCCACTCCATGCTCGAGGTGGGCGTGGACAACGTGCTGGTGATCCACTCCCTGTCCAAGCGCTCGGGCATGACCGGCTACCGCTCGGGCTTCCTGGCCGGCGACCCCCGCTGGATGAGCATCGTGGGCGAGCTGCGCACCAACCTGGGTGTAGCCCCCCAGGACTTCGTGAACGCGGGTGCGACCGTGGCTTGGGCAGACGACGACCACGCCGCCGAGCGGTGCGAGATCTTCACGGAAAAGCGCGCGCTCATGCACGCCTTCCTCGACAGCACAGGCCACCAGGTCGCCCCCAGCCAGGCCACCTTCTACGTCTGGTTCCGCGCTCCGGATGGCCACGACGACCAAAGCTACGCCAAGCTGCTGCTCCAGGCCGGCATCGTGGTGGTACCCGGGCGCATGCTCGGCAGCACCCGCGCCGGCCACGGCTGGCTCCGGCTGGCGCTGGTGCCCGACATCGCCGGCTGCCAGGCCGCCATCGAGGCCTGGCGCGGCGTCCTCTGACCCGGGAGTCTCCATGGACTTCGCCGATCTCCAGGCCCGCATCGAGCTGTCCGTCTCCGACCCGGCCATGCTCGACGGTGACGCCGTGCTGCAGGTCATCGACCTGCTGGACGCCGGTGCGCTGCGGGTGGCCGAGAGGCTCGACGGTGAATGGACCATCCACGAGTGGGTGCGTCAAGCCGTCGTGCTCTACTTCCGGGTGGCCGACATGAAGGTCCAGGAAGTGGGGCCGTTCACCTTCTACGACAAGGTGCCGCTGAAGTCCGACGTGCGGGCCCAAGGAGTGAGGGTCGTGCCCCCGGGCACCATCCGCTACGGTTCCTTCTTGGAACGGGGCTGCGTGGTGATGCCCGGCTACGTCAACATCGGCGCCTATGTAGGGGCTGGGTCCATGGTGGACACCTGGGCCACCGTGGGCACCTGTGCCCAGATCGGCAAAGGCGTGCACTTGAGCGGCGGCGTGGGCATCGGCGGCGTGCTCGAGCCCCCCGGGGCCCGGCCGGTCATCATCGAGGACGGCGCCTTCATCGGCTCCCGCTGCATCGTGGTCGAGGGCATGCTGGTCGAGGAAGAGGCGGTGATCGCCGCCGGCACCGTGCTCACCGCCAGCACGAAGATCATCGACGTCACCGGGCCCGAAGAGGTGATCCACAAAGGTCGCGTGCCATCGCGTTCGGTCGTCATCCCCGGCGGGCGCCCCAAGGTCTTCCCCGCGGGGGAGTACCACGTGCCCTGCGCCTTGATCATCGGCCAACGCAAGGCGAGCACCGATCGCAAGACCAGCCTCAACCAGGTGCTGCGGGAGTTCGCCCTTGCCGTCTGACGGGGCCCCCGCAGCGCTGGCCGACCGGCTCGCCCGGCACTGCCTGGATCTGTGCTCGGTGCCCAGCGTCATCGGCAACGAAGAGGACCTCTGCGACCTGCTGGAAGCCCTGCTCACGGCCAGCGACAAGGGCTGGAGCATCCACCGCGAGGGCAACTCCCTGGCCGCCCGCGGCCCGGTTCGGGGCCGACCGCTGGTCACGCTCTTTGGCCACACCGACACGGTTCCCCCCGCGGTTGGGGGGCCCTACGACGTGCCGGCGGGTACCCCTCGACTGCCTGCATGGCGCGATGGGGACGTGCTGCACGGGCTGGGCTCGAGCGACATGAAGTCCGGCCTGGCCATCATGTTGGCCCTCGCCCAGGCCCTCGATCTCGAAGCGCTGCCATGGGATCTGGGGCTGGTCTTCTACGACAAGGAAGAGGGCCCTTACCTGGACAGTGGGCTCGATCCCCTGCTCGCCGCCGTACCCTGGGTGAAGGGCAGCGCTCTTGGGGTGCTGCTGGAGCCCAGCGACGACATCGTCCAGCTTGGCTGTCTTGGAGGGCTACAAGCCTGGGCGCGCTTCGAGGGAAAGGCAGCCCACTCCGCCAAGCCGTGGCTCGGGGACAACGCCGTGCACCAGGCGGCGGGCCTGCTCTCGGCGGTGGCCGCCATGCCCGAGAGAAAGGTGGAGATCGGCGGCCTGGTCTTTCGGGAGAACCTGAACGTCACCATGGTGGCGCCCCACGGTACCCGCAACGTCATCCCCGCGCGTTTCTACCTGAACCTCAACCTTCGCTTCGCGCCGGACCGCAGCCTCGGCCAGGCCGAGGCCTGGCTGCGGAACTTCGTGGCCGAGGCCAGCGAGGGAAGGGCCATCCTCGACGTCACCGATCGCGCCCCACCGGGCCCCGTGGACGCGAACGATCCCACGGTGCGCCACTACCTCGCCACCACGGGTGCCGAGGTGCAGCCCAAGCTGGGGTGGACCGACGTGGCGCGGCTCTCCCTGCTGGGCATCCCCGCGGTCAACCACGGCCCCGGTCACGTGACACAGGCCCACCAAGCCCACGAACACACCAGCCTCGCGCTGTTGGTGAGCTGCTACGAGCGCATTCACGGGTTCCTCGAATCGCCTCCGCCCAGCGGGACCTGACGTGCGGCGCCGCCCCCGCCTCGAGCTTCTGCTGGCGGCCGCCGCGGGGGTCGTCGTGCTGCTCTGCGCGGGGCGGGCGCCGGTGGTGGACGAGGAGGTCTACCTCTTCCTGGCCGCACGGCTGGCCGAGGATCCGTTGCATCCCTACGCCTTCTCCCGGGCCATGCAGCCCTGGGGTGGAGGAGCCGAGACCTTCCTGTTCGCCCATCCACCTCTGCACTGGGCCTGGATCGCGGGCTGGCGCGCCATCGCGGGCGATGCATGGGTGCCCCTGCTCCGGGTCCTCACGGCCCTGCCTCCGGCGCTGCTGCTGGGATGGGCCACGGCCCGCTTGGCCCGCCGCACCGCGCGGCATCCGGGCCTCGCCGCGTTGGCCTGGCTCGCATCGCCGGTCACACTGCTGGCCCTGGCCGCGGGCCTCATGAACGACCTGGGGGCCACGGCCTTGGCCACGGCGGGGGTGGTGGCCTGGCGCGAGGCGTTCGAGGGTGACGACAGCCGAACTCGCCTGCACTGGCTGGTGGGGGCAGGAGTCCTGCTGGGCCTCGCCGCAGCCACCAAGTACCCCATGCTGGTCCTCGCGTTCGTCGTCTTTCTCCACGCCATCCGTACCAAGCGCCTGCCTTGGAGTTGGCCGCTGTGGGCAGCCATGCTCGCCACCTGGGGGGCCGTGGAGCTGTGGATCGGCGTCGCCCACGGCGGCTTCCACTTGGGCGCCGTGCTGCTACACGCCAGTGAGATCGCCCGAGGGCCCCTCAGCGGGAGGATCCTGGGTGTGCTGGTGCGCGCGGGCCTGGCCCTGGCGCCCCTGCTGGTGCTGCAGAGCGCGCGTCCGGCGCTGACGGGTGCTTGTGTGATGGCGGCCGTCGCTCTCACCTGGGCACTGCCGCCCGAGCTGTCCACCCTGCAGACCACCGTGCTGGCCACGATGGCCCTGTTCGGAGCCCTCTGGTTCATGCACGGCCTGGCCGCACTCCGGCCCCGTGGCAAGGACAAGAGGCACGACGACTTCTTGTTGGGCCTGTGGGTGGTGGCGGTCCTACTGGCCGTGGCCCTGGGCCACAACTTCGCTTCGGGCCGCTACCTGCTGCCAGCGATGGCACCCCTGGCCTGTCTGGCAGCCCGGCGGCTGGCCAGCATGCGCCTCTGTCTGCACGTCGCCCCTGCCTTGATCGGTGCCTGGGGCGTGTTGAGCGTAGCCATGGTGGTGGCCGATGCCCGCTACGCCAACGCCCTCGAGGATCTTGCCGTTCAGGTCACCGAGCGCCACGAACCCGGCTGGTTCACGGGAGAATGGGCGTTCCGCCACACACTCGAGAGGGCGGGCTGGCGCTACGCGAAACCGGCCGAGCGCGGAGGTGACCTGCCCGCCGGAGCCATCGTGGTCACGCCCACCCACGCAGGCGCCGGCCCTTTGCCATGGGGTCGCCTCGAAGAGATCGAGGTCCTGCCATCCGACGACCACTTCCCCCTGCGCATCACCGACGTCACCGGCCGGGTGGGATGGTATGGCGAGACCCTCGGGGCCCTGCCGGTGGGCTGGCGCAGCGCCCCGCTGGAAGAGGTCACGGCATACAGGGTTTTGCGGTAGACACCATGAATCTCCCCCTCAGCGCCCCTGGACTCCTGCCCCTCGCCCTGGGGGCCTACTTCTGGGCCCGCTGGCTGCGGAAGCGCTACCCAAAGGCTCGCTACACCGCCCACCTGCTGGTCTCGGCCGTCGCGATCCCGCTCGTCGCGATGTCCACCAGCATGATCATGCTGGCCCGGGCCTTTCACGGCGTGAGCTACGTCTCGGCTGCCGAGAAACAGTCGGTCTTGGCCTGGAACATCGCCGCGGCCATGCACTCCACGACGATCGGCATCGGACTGATGGTGGTGGTCCTGATCCTCCTGGCCGTCTACCACTCGCGGCTGTCGAACGACGCCTGGCGGGGGCCGCCACTGGGCGATGGGGAAGACAAACAGGGCTGAGCCAGGACTGGGTCAGGACCCCGATCCCATCTCCAACACCCACAGACAAGGCGACTCGTGCGTGTCCACGCCCGCCACGCGGCAGGCACCGCGGCGCTCGCAGCTGGCCACGAAGGATGGGCGCCGCAGATCGGGGTCGACCTCGAAGTCGGCTTCGGCCTGCGGGTCCCAGGCGCACTGGTTGTCTTGGAACAGCAGCCAGTCGAAGCGGCGGTCTGGCTCCCAGCTCTCCAGGCGCAGGCAGGGGTCACGGTCCGCGAGCACGAAGATCAGATCGTCGGCGGAGCCGGTAGGTAGCAGGCCCAGCACCGCTCCCCCGGGGCAGCTGGAGCCCGGTAGCACACCGTCAAGCAATACCTGGTGCCGGGAGTACCGGAAGTGCCGGGCGGGCTCGAGGGGGGGGCCCGGGTTGCTCTGGAAGGCGGGGTCTTTCTGGGGCCAACGGTACAGCGCTGGCGAGTCTTGCCGGAAGGAGGCTTGTCCCCAGCCCCAGCCAGCTACCACCAGCACCACGGCTCCCACGGCCCAACGCAGCCGCCGCCAGGGGACGGCACCGAGCCCCAGGGCCAAGAGCAACGGAAGCACGGGGAAGACGTACGCGACGTAGTACCAGTTCTTCTTGGACAGCAGGGAGAGAGCGAGCAGGGGACCGACCAGCCAGCAGGTCAGCTCGGCACGGCCACGACCCTTCCACAAGAAACCGGCCAACCCCAGCGCCGTGGCCACGGTGAGCCAGGGACCCGCCGAGCTGTGGAAGAGCAGGCGCAGGTAGGCCGTGAGGTACCAGGGATGGAAGACCTGGCCTGCACCCGCGTAGGCGCCGCCCTGGACTTCCGCGGCGTAGTAGTCGGCGCTGACGTACTGCGGGCCCAGACGCCAAACCAGCAATCCCACGGGCAGGGCCACCATCGCAGCGCCCAGCAGCACCCAGCCGCGGCCCGCGCGTTCCCCGTCCAGCGCGCCGCGTCCCAGGGCGAGGCCCCTCAACACCGCTCCGCCCACCATGCTGCCAGCGGCAGCCAGGAACAGCATGTCGTGGGTGGCGAACGGACTGACCACGGCCCCCAGCATGGCCAGGAGCCCGCAGCCCAAGGCCAACAGCGGACGGGAGAGACCCCTGGAGCAAAGCAGCAGGTCCGCCAAGGCCAGCAGGATCAGGAGCTGGGGCAGGATGGGACCCCAGCGACGACCCACCAACGCTACGTCCGGGAAGAGGGGCAGCAGCAAGGCGGCCAACACCCCCACCCAGAGCCCGCCGAGCCGACGTCCGATGTCCAGGGTCAGCAGCTGGCCAGCCAGCATACACAGCAGCATGATGACCAGCAGGGTGTCTCCGCTCGAGCCGAACAGGCGCGCCCCCCCCATCCCGAGCCAACCCAGCAGACCAAAGTCAGGCAAGCGGGCCAGTCCTTCCAACAGCTGACCGCCGTGGGCCAGTCGCACCAAGTCGTTCACGGGGAAGAGGGCTTCACAGACGACGGGTTCCCCCACCCGCCGCTCGAGGCCGATCCATCGAAAGGCTACCGCGAGCTGAGCCGCCAGACCGACACCCAGCACCGCCCAGGGTGCCACGTTTCCGATGGTCAGGCGACGTGCGGTGGATTCGTCAGTCATCGCCCGCCATTATCGACCTCCATCCGCCCGAGGTCGACCCGTCAGCCGCGCAGCTTGGTGACGCGAGCCTCGATGCTGGCTCCGGGCGCCACACGAATACGGGCCACGCGGACCTCGCCCCGCAACAGGGCGGTCTCTTCCACCAACAGGCTCTCGCGAACCTGTAGCCGTCCATCCACGACGCCCGCCACCCGGGCGCGGGCCACGTCCACCTCGCCCACGATGCGCCCGGTGCTGCCAACCTCGAGGATGTCGTCGCTGTAGATGCGCCCCTTGAAGGAGCCGTCGATGCGCAGCCTGCCCTCGAAGCTCAAGTCGCCGCTCCAGGACGCGCCGGGACCCAAGAACCCAGAAATGGGATGCCGCTGGCTGGACACCCTATCGCCCCCCGACGCCCAGCCGGTCCACCAGCTGCGTGAGCTCTTCCTCGCTGGAGTACTGGATGACGATGCTGCCCCCTCCGCGCGCCTTGGCCTTGATGCTCACCTCGGCGCCCAGCTGGCGGGTGAGCAGATCCTCGGCGTCGAGGTATGGGGACGTGGGTCGCCCGGGGGGCTTGGCGAGTCCGTCGTTGAGCCGAGCCACCCGGCGCTCCGTGGACCGCACCGAGATGCCGTGCTCCACGATGGCCGCCAACAGCTCGAGGAGGTGCCGGGGCTCGCGCAACCCCAACAGGGCCTTGCCGTGTCCCGCGGAGATCGCGCCCTGCCGCAGGGCGTCGAGAGCCCGCGGCGGCAGGCGTAGCAGGCGCAGCGCATTGGTGACCGTGGTGCGGTTGCGCCCAACTCGCCGGGCCACCTGTTCCTGGGTGAGCCCGTAGACTTCCGTGAGGCGCTGGAATCCGAATGCCTCCTCTACCGGGTTGAGGTCCGCGCGCTGGAGGTTCTCGACCAGGGCCATCAACAGGGCGTCGCGGTCTTGCTCGGCCCGATCGGTGACCAGCACCGAAACCTCGGTGAGCCCCGCCCGCCCGCAGGCGCGCCAGCGGCGCTCTCCCGCCACCAGCACGTACTCGCCCTCGATCTCGCGCACGAGCAAGGGGGACAGCAGCCCGTGGGCCCGGATGCTGTCCGCCAGGCCGTCGAGGTCCCCGTCGTCGAAAGCTTCCCGGGGCTGCTCGCTGCCGCGCCGGACCCGGTCCAGGGGCACGCGGAGCAGCACGGGTCCGCCGCCGGTCGTTGCGTGCATGGCCTTGTCGGGGATGATGCTGGACAGCCCCCGCCCCAGCCCGCTGGGCCGGGTACGGGGTCGGCGGGTCACTTGGCCACCCGGAACGAGGCGGGAGCGTGCTTTTTCTGGTGGCGGCGCAGCAGCTCGTCCGCCAGCGCGGTGTAGGCGACGGCTCCGCTGCAGGAAGGATCGAAGTCGATGACGGGGCGCTGGTAGCTGGGGGCCTCGGCCAAGCGCGCGTTGAGGGGAACGACCGTGTCGAACACGTCCCGGCCGAACTTCTCCCGGGCCTGGTACTCGACGTCCCGGGCCAGGTTGGTGCGCAGATCTGCCTGGGTGATCAGCACGCCTTCGCGCACCAGGCGGGGGTTGAGGTCGCGCTTGATCGCCGCGACGCTTTCGAGCAGCTGCCCCAATCCCTCGATGGCGTAGTACTGGGCCTGCAGGGGGATGAGCACCGAGTGGCTGGCCACCAGGGCGTTGACGGTGAGCAGGCCCAGGCTGGGGGGGCAGTCCACGATGACCCAGTCCAGGGGGCGGTCGTACCGCTCGAAGGCTGCACGCAGTCGCTGCTCGCGGCGAGGCAGATCCACCAACTCGACCTCGACCCCAACCAAGGAGCGGGTGCAAGCCGCGATGGACAGGCGCTCGTACCAGGTTGGCTGGACCACCTCGTCCAAGGTGCGGAAGCCCAGCAGGACATCGGCCGCGCCCCTCGCGACGTCGCCGCGGGGGAAGCCGAGTCCACTGGACGCGTTGCCTTGGGGATCGAGGTCGACGAGCAGCACTTCCTGCCCGCGAGCGGCGAGGCAGGCTGCGAGGTTCACGGCGGTGGTGGTCTTGCCGACACCACCCTTTTGGTTGGCGACGCTGATGATGCGGGACATGCGGGGGTCCTGGAGCGGGGAGAGGGGGGTGGGAGCTGACGGAGGGGGGGGAGCGGGGGATGCTCGAGGGGGGACTGCAAGGATACCTCTTGCCAGGACAAGAGGCAATCCCCCCGCGGCCGCCCCGTGGACGTTCGTGCCCCCCCCTCCACCCACGCCACCACGCGCCCAGATGGCCTGTCTACCCCCCGCCGTGGCGTGGGCAACTAGGTCGATGGCCTCCACCCACGCCACCACGCGCCCAGATGGCCTGTCTACCCCCCGCCGTGGCGTGGGCAACTAGGTCGATGGCCTCCACCCACGCCACCACGCGCCCAGATGGCCTGTCTACCCCCCGCCGTGGCGT
>CAZVHW010000016.1:0-20195 GCA_964626835.1 uncultured Enterobacterales bacterium | reverse complement strand
GGCGTGGGCAACTAGGTCGATGGCCTCCACCCACGCCACCACGCGCCCAGATGGCTTGTCTACCCCCCGCCGTGGCAAGCCGCCGAGGTGGCGGTCTGGCCGAGGAGGTGTACCCTGTAGGTCCGCGTTTTCTCCACGAGGACCTACATGATCGGGCCACTCCCCCTGCTCCTCGCCCCCGCCGCCCTGGCAGCCGGCCTCGAGGCCGGCCCATGGGTGCAGATGGTCAGCCAGAACCAGGCTTGGATCCTGTGGGACGGCGACCCGGACGCCATCGTGGAGTGGGGCACGATGGATGGCCTGGGCAGGGAGACGACGGTCACCAGCAGCTCGGGCGACGTCCAGGAGGCGCAGCTGCTCGAGCTGGATCCCGGCACCCGCTACTACTACAGAATCCACCACGGCGAGGGAACGACCGAGACCTTCGAGTTCCGCACCGCCAAGGCGGGCTCCGAGGCCTCCCTCCGCTTCCTGGTGGTGAGCGACACTCAGTTCGACAGCTCGAACCCAGACAAGTGGGGCGAGGTGGTCCGCGATGGCATCCTGTCGTGGACCCAGGCGAACTGGGCCGAAGAGCTGGACGAGGCTGTCGACCTGGTGCTGGCGCCGGGCGATCTGGTGGATAACGGATGGGAGCAGGAGCAGTGGCACGACGACTTCATCAGACCCGCCCAGGACCTGATGGCGACGGTGCCCTTCTACCCAGCCATCGGCAACCACGAGGCCAACAGCAGCCTGTACTTCGATACCTTCCACCTGCCCCTGAACGGCAGCGCCGACTACACCGAGCATTGGTGGTACCTGGACCTGGTCAACGCTCGCTTCGTCGGGCTGAACTCCAACGCTCCCTACACTGGTGAGACCCAGAAGGGTTGGCTGAAGACGGTGCTGGACGACGCCTGCGGGCAGGAGGACATCGACTTCGTCTTCGCCGCCATGCATCACCCCTACCGGAGCGAGCTGTGGCCCCCGGGCGAGGCGGACTTCACGGGCGAGGTCATCGATCTGCTGGATTCCTTCGCGACGGGCTGCGGCAAGCCCGCGGTGCACTTCTTCGGGCACACCCACGGCTACTCCCGCGGACAGTCCAGGGACGCCCGCCACCTGTGGGTCAACGTTGCGACCGCCGGAGGCAACATCGACTACTGGGGCGAATACGACCAGATCGACTACGAGAACTTCCAGACCTCCCTGGACGAGTACGGCTTCGTCGCCGTGGAGGTGGGTGCTGGAGACGAGCCGAGCATCCGCCTGCGCCGCATCGGCCTGGGTGACGAAGCGGAATCCCAGGACAACGAGGAGCGAGACTTCGTCACCCTGAGCCGCGATGAAGCTCCGCCTGCGACCCCCGATGCGCGCACACCCGCCGACGAGGAGGTCTCCCCCCACTGCCTGCGGCTGGCCGCATCGCCCTTCTGCGACCCCGAAGGAGACCGCCACGGCGCCAGCCACTGGCAGCTGTCCTCGGACTGTGAGAGCTGGGATGCGCCCGTCTGGGAGAGCTGGCTGCAACACGAGAACGTCTACGACGACGAGGATCTGCAGGCAGACGACCACCTGGGTGACGTGGTGTTGGAGGATCTCGAGGTCGGCTCCGGCTGGTGCTGGAGGGTGCGCTACCGGGATCGTGGCCTGGCCTGGAGCGAGTGGTCCGAGGGTGCGGCGTTTACGACCGGCACGGGCATGCTGGGCGACAACCTGCTGGACAACCCCGGGGCCGAGCAGGGCGTGGCGGGCTGGGACGCCATCGAAGGTCCCATCGAGGCGCTGCGAGCTGGCGAGTGCGACGGCGGCGAACCCCACGACGGCGAGGCATACTTCGCCGTCGGCGGTGTCTGCGAAGAGGGCGTGGACAACGCCGAGGCCATCCAGGTGGTGGACATCCAGACCTGGGCCAGCCACGCCGACGAGGGGGAGCTGACCGCGCTCTACGCTGGCTGGCTGTCCAGCTACAGCGGATCCGATCTGGCGGAGATCGAGCTGCGCTTCCTGGACGTCGACGGCGTGGAGCTCGGTTCCACCGAGCGCCTCTCGGATCCCAGCGCGGCGTGGGTTCGGGTCCTGGGCCACGCTCGGGTTCCCGAGGGCACCCGCACCATCACCTTCGCCATGCTGGGCACCCGCTACGCAGGCCAGGATTGCGACGCCTACTTCGACGACTTGGAGCTGTACCTGTCCTCGGACGGCTCCCTGGACGCCTGCCTCGCCGACCCGGCCTACCCCTACGAAGACGAAGAGCCGAGCTGCGAGGACACGGGGCTGGAAGACAGCGATGAATCCCCACCAGGGGACTCGGAGGAAGACGGGCGGCGCTGTGGATGCGCGTCCGGCTCCGGGGGAGGCCGATGGGTCTGGTTGCCCTGCCTCCTGGCGCTCATCACGCTTCCACGCCGAGATCCGTCCGCTCACTGACCCGGGCACGGGCCGCACCCTTGTTTCGAGCGTCTCCTACGGTATCATCGCCGGACGTGCCGCATGGACGGCGCCCTGAAGACCTGACCCGAGAGGGGGCCCTGGTGGCCAGGCGCATCCGACACGAGGCCTGGCTACAGAAACGGTTCGATGGCCCGCTGGAACTTGCCCAGCGCGCGGAAGTCCTGGACGTAGTCGTCGTGGTCGGAGTCCCACTCGAGCACGGGGGAGAGGTCGTATCGGGCGATCCAGTCGACGTACAGGTCGTTGAGCCGGCGGATATAGCGAGAGGGGATGGCCTGCTCGCTGGGGCGGCCCCGTCGCTTGATGCGGCGGCGAATGGCTCGGGGTGTGCAGCGCAGGTAGATGAGCAGGTCGGGCGGTTGAAGAGCCCCGAGCATGGTGTGGTACAGCTCTTGGTACATGCCCCAGTCGCGCTTGTTGATGTAGCGACCGCGGGCCAGGTTGCGGGCGAAGATCTCGGCGTCTTCGTAGATGGTGCGGTCCATGACCACCGTACCCGACGCGCCGGACAGCTCGCGGTGCAGCCGGAACTTGTGGGTGATGAAGTACAGCTGGGACTGGAACGCCCAACCGCGCATGTCCTTGTAGAAGTCGTCCAGGTACGGGTTGTCCATGAACGGCTCGTAGATGGGCTCGAAGCCGTAGTTCCGCTGCAGGAACGTGACCATGGAGGTCTTGCCGGCCCCCATGTTGCCGGCGATGGCGATGAACTTCTTCACGGGGGCTCCGCAGCGACGAGACAGGGCCAGGGGGGGGGCACCACCATAACGGACAAGGCGGACGGATTCTGGTAGGCCAGGCTATGCTGCCCGCTTCACGGGAGTCATCATGCGGATCGTAGTCCTCGCGCTAGCGCTGTTCCTCGTCGCTTGTGGTGAAAAGGACGACACCGATGGGCCCGGGCCGGACGACACCGGGCCAGCGCCAGGCGACAGTGACACGACCGATCCTGACGACACGGCACCAGGGCCCGACGACACCGGCGATCCCGCCGACGCCGACGGAGACGGATATGCAGGCCCCGAGGACTGCGACGACGAGGACGCCTCGGTGAACCCCGGCGCCAACGAGATCTACGACCAGCAGGACAACGACTGCGACGGCCTGATCGACGACGCGGACGACGCCGTGGTGGACGCGCCTAGTTGGTACGCGGATGGCGACGGCGACGGCTACGGTGCGGGTGAGGCGCTGGTCGAGGCGTGCACGTCTCCGGGCGACGCGGTGGACAACGCCGAGGATTGCGACGACGACGACGACGACGTTCACCCGGGAGCCGACGAGATCTGTGACGGCGTGGACAACGACTGCGACGGCACCACGACCGAAGAAGGCACCGTCAGTCTGAGCGACGGCAGCGGCTTCGAGAACATCCAGGACGCCATCGACGCATCGGCATCCGGGGACACGGTCTCGGTTTGTGAAGGGACCTTCGCCGAGAACCTGGTCGTCACCCACAACCTGACGATCGTCGGCCTGCAGGGCGCCGCGGCCACGGTGGTCGACGCCGGCTCGCCCACGGCGTTCACCTCCACCGTCGAGGTCCGCCGCGGCTACGTCGTGCTCGACGGCCTGACCATCACCGGCGGCACGGGTTCGCTGAACGACGGCAACAGCTGGGGTGGCGGCATCTACGCCGGCGGCGCGGACGGTCTCGAGTTGCTGGACTGCATCGTCCAGGGCAACACCGCCGACTTCGGCGGCGGCATGGCGGGCTCGGCGCTGTACCCGGCCGAGGCCATCGTGGTGGACAGCCTGTTCCAGGAAAACGAGGGCTACTACGCAGGCGGTGGCTTCCTGATGTTCCACGGCAGCTTCGAAGGCGCCGAGATCACGGCCAACACCGCGCCCTATGGGGGCGGCGGCGTGGTCTTCTATTGGGACGTCAGCGCGGACGACGCCACCATCGTCCACGACAACAGCGCCACCGACTTCGGCGGCGGGCTCATGATCTGGGACGAGGGTGAGTGGTCCGGCGGCGAGATCACCGCCAACAGCACCACCGGCTCGGGCGGCGGCATCTTCGTGACCGACATCAGCACCATCGCCGACGTGGTGGTCAGCGACAACGACGCAGCGGCCGGGGGTGGCGGGCTGATGTTGGACGATGCGCGGGTGACCATGACCAACATGGAGATCACGTCCAACACCGCGCTGTCGGGGGGCGCCATCCTCATGACCGGATCGGACCTGGCCTGTGACGTCTGTGATCTGGGCGAAGGGAGCGGGGACAACGATCCGGACGACGTCGTGCTGGACTTGGGCGCGCGCACCGTGATCTACGAGGTTGGGTCGTCGGCCACGTTTGGTTGCAGTACGACTCGGGGGGATTGCGAGGGGTTGAAGCCACCCTGCGACATCGCCGAGAATCGTGCGTCCAGCGTGCGGGCACCGGTGGGCGAGGGGTGTCGATCATCGAAACGGGGGGGGCGAGCTCAGCTTCCCACGGCGATCAAGTGCGCGCCTCCGAAGCGGTCGCCCACCAGCAGACGTCGCTCTCCACCTTCGTTTGTCTCCACGCCCAGCCCATCCAGGGCCAGGCCCAGGTCAAGCTCCGCCAGCAGGGTGATGTCGTGGGGCTGGTCGCTGGGCCGTCCGTGGCTCCAGAGGCAGACCCGTCCGTCCCCCCCGACGCTGACGAGTTGCTGCCCGCCGAGGCTGGCCACACCCACCGCCCCGTCGTCGTGTGCCTGCAGGCTGCCTCGGGACTCCCCGGCCGCGGTCCAAGTCCGCAGGGTGCCGTCCATGCCAACCGAGACCACCCGCTCGCCAGTCCACGCGCAGCCCACTACCGGCCCCTCGTGGGCTTCGACGCGGGCCAGTGGCTCCCCTCCGAACGGAGAGACGATCACCAGGCTGCCGTCGTAGCCCCCGGTTGCCGCCAGGGAACCGTCCTTGGAGAGGGCGAGGCAGCGCAGCCGAGATCCGTGATCCGGACGGGCGCTCACCGGTGCGCCGTTGGCGCTATCCCAGATCCGCAGCGCTCCGTCCGCACCGCCGCTGATCACGAGCCCGTCGAGCTTCCCCAGGCAGGCCACTGGGCCCTTGTGGGCACGCCGCTGGTCCCAGGCGGGCTGGTGGGGGGCGTCCAGCCGCGTCAGCGAGCCGTCGCTGCGACCCACCACCAGGCCACGCTCGGGGGTCGGGATCAGGGCCGTGATGGTGGAGGAACCCCGCAACCAGGTCTCCACGGTGGTCCCCGCCGCCAGCGACCAGCGGCGTACGGTGCCGTCGCGGCTGCCGGTGAAGCCGGTGTCGCCCCGCAGGCAGCAGGCGCGGATACCGCCGCCGTGGCCAGTCAGCGCGGGGAACGGGGCGGAAAGCTCGGGGGCCCAGCTGCGCAGGGTCTGGTCCCTTCCGGCGGTCCACAGCCGTCCGGCCCCGTCGACGCCCATGCCCAGGACAGGCCGCTGGTGTCCAGCCAGGGGGCCCAAGGGGGCGGCGCTGTGGGTGTCCCAACGGTGGATCAGGCGCTCGTCCCCGGCGGCCAGGATCCGACCGTCGTGGCACGCCAGGGCGTGGATTGGACCCGCCGCCCCCGGGAAGCTCCGGAGCAGACGCTCTTCGTTGGGCGCCCAGTGCTCCAGCGCGCCGTCGGCCCAGGCTGCCAGCAGCGTGTCGTCCGGCAACAGCGCGATGGCGGTAACGGCTTGCCGTCGCTCCCCGAACGAGCGCTGGCTCCCACCCTCGATCTCGATCCAGCACAGCTTGCCGTCCGCCCCGCCTGCAGCGATCACGCCACCTCTGCGAGCCAGGGCGGTGACCCGCGAGCGGAGGGGTCGAAGGCGCAGCCACCCACCCGAGGACCAGGCCAGGACGATCCCGCCGTGGGAGCCCACCGCCAGCGCGCCCTGATCGTCCAAGGCCAGGCTGCACGATGCGCAGGGGAGCGGGCGTTCTTTGACGACCTGCCCGTCTCCCCCGTCGATGATCTCGATCCCGTGCCGCCTCGCAACGGCCAGCCGTTCGCCGCCCGTGGATGACGCCAGCAGATGGCCGGCGGCGGCGGTTGTCCAGTGCACCCGCACATCGGGCAGGGAGCGGGCCACCAGCCGTTCGCCGCCTTCGAGGGTGAATGCCCGGGCCCCGGCCACGACCAGCGCCCGCACGCCGTCCAGGGGGTGGCATTGGGTGCCGTGGTCCGGCGCAGGAGCGGTGGGGTGGATGAGTCGGAGCATGGGAACGAGGGGGGACAGGGGCTGCACGACGGTGACCTGGACGGTTCCAGCGTATCGGGGTGGAGCCTGGCCGACAGGCCCCCAATCCGCACCGGCGGCGGGGCCTAGGAAGTCGGCACCTCCGCGCCTCGCCCGAACAAACCGAACGCACCGCCGGTGTGCCAGAACAACACCCGGCCCGAGATGCGGCCGATGTTGGCCTCGCCGAGGAGCGCGTGCATGGCCTTGCCCGTGTAGGTGGGGTCGAGCAGCAGTCCCTCGGTGCGGGCTACCAGGGCGATGGTCGCCCAGACCTCGGAACCGGCCACGCCGTACGCCTCGCCACGGTAGCGGTCGTCGATGGACCAGACTCGGGGATCCACGGCCCCCCCGCCGGCTTCACGATGGATGTGGTCCACCCGGGCGCGAAAGCTGGCCTCGTCGTCGCACACGGCGATGCCATGGACGTGGGCTCGCAGTCCCGCCATCGCCAGCCCGGCCACCGTTCCACCCGAGCCTACGGCCACGAACAGGTGGTCGAAGTCCCCATCCCGGATCTCCTCGGCCGCCGAGGCGTAGGCTTGGGCGCCCAGGCCGTTGCTGCCTCCCTCGGGCACCACGTAGGGACGCTCTCCCGCCGCTCGCGCCTGCTGGGCGAGCGCCAGCATTCGCTCGTCGCGGCGATGTCGGTACTCATCCGCGGTGCACCAGTGAATCTCGGCCCCCAACAGACGATCGAGCAGCAGGTTGCCATCGGGAACGCCGGGGTCTTCGCCCCGCAGCAGCAGCACCGGCCGCATCCCCAGCATGCGCGCCGCGACGGCCGTGGCGCGACAGTGGTTGGACTGGATGCCACCGGTGGTGATCACCACGTTGGCTCCCTGGCGCTGCGCGTCCGCCAGCAGGAACTCGAGCTTGCGAACCTTGTTGCCCGACAGCCCGAGGCCCGTCAGATCGTCGCGCTTCACCCACAGCTCCACACCGACCATCGCCGAGAGCCGCTCGAGGGGCTCGGTGGGTGTGGGAAGTCTCGCGAGCCGCAGCCGTGGATGGGTCATCGTGGTCTCCCGTGGCGGGGCTGGCTAGGCAGTGGGCAGGCTCAAGCTCACCACCGGCCGCAACGCGAAGGCGCCCCCGTGCCGCTCTGCGATGCGCTGAACAAGTGCGAGCCCGAGGCCGGTGCCGGGGCTGTCCTCGCCCTTGCAGAACGGCGCCAGGACCTCGTCGCTGGGCATCCCTGGACCTCGGTCGTGCACCTCGACACAGCCAGACGCCACTCGGACCAAGTCCACACCGCCACCGTGCACGCGCGCGTTTTCCACCAGGTTGCGCACGGCTACCTCGACGAGGCGAGGGTCGGCCTGCACGACGGTGGCTTCGGCCTCGAAGCGCTCTTCGTCCTCGAGGCAGAGCTCCACCAGCAGGTCCAGCCGCACGGGCTCGAGCACCGGCTCGGTGCGCGCCAGCCGGCTCCAGGTCAACAGGCGGTCGACCATGCCCGCGGCCGCCGCGGCGGTGTGCTTGACCTCCCGCAGGGCCTCTTCGGCGCGGTCGGGTTCCGAGGAGTCGACGATGGCCAGCAAGGTTGCCACGGGGGTGCGAAGCTCGTGAGCAGCCCCCGCGAGGATGCGCTCACGCTCGGCCATGTTTGCCTGAAACGCGGCCAAGATCTTGGCGGAGAGCAGCCGGCTGAACACCAGGCCCGCGAGGATGAAGGCGAAGGCGACGGCGAGGATCGCGCCCCCGAGCTGAAGACTGGCCTGGCGCATGGGGCCGGTGGACATGGTCGCGATGACGGCACCGACGGGCCGGTCCGCATCGTCGTAGGTGACCATGGCGACGGTCCGGGCGTGGGACTCGCGGACCCAGACATGTTCCAGGGTGCTCATGGCCTCGTCCACGAGCGCGGTGTGATTTGTAGCGCTCGGACCGAACACCGTGCCTTCTGGGGTGGCGAAGCTGACCTGCACCTCACCGCCGAAGAGTTCGTCTTCTAGCAGCAGGATCTCGTCGTGGAACTCGCCTTCGGCATCCCACCAGCCGAGGCCGTAGCCAGCCAGGGCGTGGGCGATGAGCTGACCGTCCACCTCTTGGTCGAAGCTGTGGTGGGCGAGCACGATACACATCGAGGCCAGCAGGAGCACGCCGGTGACCCATGCGATGGCGGTGCCTGCGGCGAGACGCCGGGAGAGCTGGCTGGCGTCAGTCATCGATGACGTAGCCCAGGCCCCGTCGGGTACGGATGATGGGAGGGTCTCCCAGCTTGCGGCGCAGCGCGGAGACGGCGACCTCTTCGACGTTCGAGCCGGGTTCGTGCTCGGCGTCCCAGCAGGCCTCGCGCAGCTGGGCGCGGCTGACCACGCGACCACGGCGCTCGAGCAGGACCTGCAGCACCGCCAGCTCCTTGGTGCGCAGGGGCAGCAGCACGCCACCGCGGCGGACTTCGGCGCGGGTGGTGTCCAGCTCGAGGTCGCCTGCGCTCAACACCACCTGCCGCAGCGCGGAGGGGCGGCGAGCCAGGGTGCGCACCCGGGCCCGCAGCTCGTCCAGGGAGAAAGGCTTGATCACGTAGTCGTCCGCTCCACCGTCCAGTCCGGCGATGCGGTCGCCCACTGCGTCGCGCGCAGTCAGGACCAGCACCGGCAGGGTCAAGCCCCGGCGGCGCCAGCGCTGCAGGGACAGCAGGCCATCGCCGTCGGGCAGGCCGCGGTCCAGGATCACCAGCCCATAGCTGTTGGTCCGGATCTCCATCTCGGCCGCCGAGCGGCTGTCCGCTTCGTCCACGGCGTGGCCGTCGGCACGGAGCGCGCGGGCCACCGACGCCCGCATCATGGCTTCGTCTTCCACCAGCAGGATGCGCATACCCGTCAGCTTAGCGGCCCCCCGACACCCAGTCGAAGGACAACGCGGCGAAGCGGATGCGGTCGTAGGGCAGGACATCCCCCTGCTCGTACAGAAGCCCCACGCGACCATCGGGAAGCTCCGCCAGTGAGGAGTAGGCCGACTCCTCCGAAAGAGCCTCGACAATCTCGCCTGTCCAGGAGCCAGGGTCCAGACCGACGGAGCTGGTGCCGGCGACCAACAGGCATGGGCAGAACACCCCGGCCCGTAGTCACTCCCCTACCCTCAGGGCTCCACGACCTCGGCATACAACCAGTGGTCGAGGAGCCCCATCGACCAGAAGTCGCTGTTGTCGTGGGGCAGGCGGACCAGCTCGTCCTCGATGAAGGTCAGCGCGGCGAAGAGGGTGTCGACCTGGGTCTCGTCGATGTCGGCGGTGAGCGTGTCCCAGGACACCACCAGCTCGCCGGAGGTGGCGTCAGCCACGCAGTTGACGGTGCCGAGCACGGTGTAGCCCTGGGATGGGTAGAGGGTCCAGGACACCCGCTGGGCGGTGGTGTCCGACCAGGAGAAGACGAGGTCCTCGCCCCAGGTGAACTGGTTGGCGGCGGCCCACTCGAAGGATGGATCCGTCGGCAGGGTGGGGATGAGCAGGGCGTCGTCGATGGTCATGGCCGGGAACTGCTCGGTCTCTTCCGGCAGCTCCAGGGACAGGGACTGGCCGCTCCATAGATCGGGGTCCACGTCGGACTCGACGTAGTAGTACACCGGCTGCTCGCTGCCGTTGGACAACATGGCCAGGGTTCCCAGTTCGTCCGAGGCGAAGGTCACGTAGCTGCCGACGTCGATCGCAGCCCAGTCGTAGGTACCCCCGGTGCACTCGCCGGCCTCGGGGTGAACCACGGGGTAGCTCTGCTCCTCGAGCAACGGCTCCTGCAGGATCACCTCGAGCTGGACGAAGGGGCCGTAGGGATCCAGGGTGGTGTACGCAGAGCCGATCGTGAACCAGGTGGTGCTGTACACGTGCAGGTGCATCTGGGACAAGCCGGTGATCATGCCCGTGGCGTCGGGATAGTAGGTGAAGGCCTGCTCGAGCACGGCGTCGGTGAACCCGGCGGTGAGGGTGACATCGACCGTGCCGGCGCTGCCGGCGGGGGTCTGCACCGTCAGGGCACTCTCGGTCGCCTCGGAGATGGACCCTTCGTTGTCGCCGAACCACACCTCGGTGACCTGGTCCATTCCGCTACCGGCGATGGAGACCGTGCTGCCTCCGGCGTCGGTGCCGTAGGGCGGTTCGACCGCGCCCTCGGAGAGGCCTACCTCTGGCCAGGCGACCTCGGCGGAGGCCGAGGACTCGAGCACCGTGTAGGCGGTCCAGGTGGTCAGGATGGACTCGTCGCAGTCGTGCTCGGTCTCGAGCTCCCAGCGGGTCAGCTCACCGCCCATGGCGGAGACGTCGAGGGTGGGAAAGAGCGGTTCTAGCTCGGTCTCGTCCACGTCGATGCGCTCGATGACCAGGTTGGTCACGTCGTACTCGCTCTCGATCAGGGCCTGCACCGACAGCGTGTCGTCGGCGCAGTCCACTGTGACCTCCAGGAAGGAGGGAGGCGGTGGATTGGAGAGGTCGTCGAGGTCGAGCTCGCAGCTGAACAGGAGGAGGAGAAGCAGCATCACTCACACCCCGCGAACAGGGTCTCGAGGGTGGGCAGGATCCCGATGACCGCGCACATCAGCTCGATGCACCAGTACAGGATCATCAACAACATCAGGACGAACACCAGGGCGAGCATCCCGCCGCCGAACCCGGCCGTGGCGCCTGCCAGCCACGAGATGGCCTGGCCGAAGGCGATGATGGTGGCCATCAGGCTGATGAACCACAAGACCACGACGATGAAGGCGCCGATGCGGTTGCACTGCTCCTCGGTCACCTCGGTCAGCTCGCCGGTCAGCGCGCCGACGACCAGGTCTTCGGTCTGCTCCGCGGCCTCGTCGGCGAATTCGTTGGCCAGCCAGCGGGGGAACGCGGTGGTGACCCAGTCGAGGGCTTCGGGCACTTCTGCAAGGACATCCGCCATCTTCTCCATGGCGGCGGTGCCGGCCTTGTGCAGTGCGCTCATCCAGCCGACGAAGAAGCTCACCCAGCCCCAGATGTCGCATGCATCGCTCGCCGGCCCGGGTGGTGGCGGTGGTGCCGTTGGGGAAACGGGGCGCAGTGCCATGCGCCTCATGCGGCGGGACGACCAGCGATAGGCCTGCTGGTCGGAAGCGAGACCGGACAGGACGGTGTCCAATTCGGCGCCGGCCGCGGCCAGGGAGAATCCACTGGTGGCGTCGCCACGGGCGAACTGCAGCTGCCCGAGCAGCAGGTTCAGCCCGCTCTGGTCGTTCGAGTCGCTCTCGAACATCAGGCGGCGGGCCTCGGCCTCGTCCTCCGCCATGGTCTGCGCCACCTCGTCGTTGCCGGGCACCGTGTCGCCCCCCAGTGCGCCGCGGATTTCGTCTGTAGCCCCGGGCAGGGAGGCCCGAATGGCCACGCAGGACGCCGACAGCTCGGTGACGATCGAATCGGTCAGATCGGTGAAGTCGTGGTCCTCGGCGCCCCGGACCGCCATGCTGTCGCCAATACCGGCGGCGACGTTGGCGATGACCCCGTTGAGGCCGTAGGTCGCCACGTCGGCCGAGTCGTCGTAGCCGGCTTCACGCAGCGCATCGATCTCGGCCATTGCCCCCTCGACCAAGGTCTCGACCCGGTCGGCCCACGGGCTGCCCGCCAACGCCGCGGTCAGCGCTGCGGTCAGGCGGTCCGAGTCCAGGACGGGGCGCACGACGTCATCGCCGGCGTGTCGTTCTTGCCGCCACCGGGGCCGCGCGTGCCGCAGGTGCAGCCGACCAGGGAGGCGAGAGAGAGCGAGGGCACCGCGGAGAGCAGCATCGCGACGGTTTCACGTCGGGTGAAGGTGGCCATGGTCTTCCAGGTAGCGAGGGGTGTAGCCTGCTAACCAAAAGCCGGGCGGCCTGACGGATCCTCGGCGGGTGGCGACGTTCGATCACCCCGATGGCCGCGCGCTGCTAGGCCCTGGGGGAGACACCCTTGTACAGCGGCATCGGCTCCATGATCCGCTCTTGGTCCCGGGCATCCTTCTCGTTGCAGGTGGCGAGCTCCAGCTCCAGCACAGCGGCGATCTCTTCGGGGGTCGCGGTCTGGAAGAGCTGGTTCAGATCGATCTCGCGCGGATCTCCGATCAGGCACTCGTGGAGCCTCATCTTGTCGGCGGGGTCGAGGGAGGACCGGTCGATGGCCTGCCAGACCGTTGGGGACTCGACCTGGCTCGGCTCGATGGCGACGGTCCCGACCTCCTGCGCTTCAACCTCCGAAGGGACGTCCTGACCGGCGGTTCCGTGCCACGAGCAGCCCGTCGCCGCCAAGCCCAGCAGAAGGAAGCTGGTACGGAGTGGGGCGGGGAACGTGCGCGAGAAGGGGGTCGCCACCTGCAAGTCGCCGCGGCTCTGTGCGGGCAGAGCGTCCCGGAGCGACTGTACGACCCGTTGTCGGCTCCATGACGACAGCAGCTCCGGTCCGGGAGCGGGTAGCTTGCGCGCCTGGCTGGCGCCCACCGTGCTGTCGGCGAGCTCCTGCAGGAGAGCGGAGAGCGACTCCCAGAACTCCGGATCGGCGCGCCGCTGCTCCAACAAGACGTGGAGACTGTCCAGGGCTTCGTCGAGTCCGGAGGATGGGCGGAGCTCCACCCCCTGCTCGGCGAGGAAATCACGCACCTCGAGGACGACGGGAAGCTCGATGGTCACGATGTTGCTCCTGAAAGAGGGAATTCAGACGAACGGCAGGGTACCACGCGCATGGCGCGGAAACCACGAGAGGCAGCCGCCACCCTGACGTGCGATCAATGACACCTCGGAAGCCGATCTTCTGCCCCCTCTGCTCGGGGAGATGCCCCCCTTCGGATGGACCGCGGTGGGGTGAGCGGGGTGCCGGCCGCGCGCCGACGGACCATACTGTCACGGACCCGCTACCCAAGGACCGAGTCATGAAGTTGAAACCAGTCAGCCGAACCGCCAAGCCAGGCTACCCGGACCGCAGACAGCGCACGTGGGTGCTGGGACTGCTCGCCTTGGGGGGGACCGCCCTGGCAGGCGCCACCGCCGTGGGTTGTTTCACCGCGAAGCCTCCGTCCGCCCACGCCGAAGGGGCCAACTGCGCGGGCGACATGCCCGCCGCCGAGCCAGCACCGGCCGAGGGCGCCGAGGGAACGCCCTCTGGCGAAACCGTGGCCCCGGCGAATGTCGATCCGGAGGCCACCATCCCCGAGGTCGAGCCCGAGCCAGCCCCCGATGCCGACATTCACGTCGACGGCGACGAACTGGAGCCGCTCCCCCACGTCAAGATCAACGGGGGGATCAGCCCGCCTTCCCTCGATCCCGATCCCGCTCCGGTCGACGAGGGAGCCACCAAGAGCGAACCCTGCGATCTGAACCAGGAACCCATCCCGGGCGAGATGGCGCCCCCCGAAGAGCATCTCGACGGCGAGATCGCGGCGCCCTCCGAGGACCCGGATCCGGAGCCCGAGCAGGACAAACCTACCGAGGAGCCCACCGGGGAGTGAAACGCATCAAGCGTGGAGTCGGGATCCTGCACGGTGTGGGTCCGGCGGCTCACTCTGCTCTGCGGCCTCCTGGCGTGGACGTTCGCTCCCGCTCCCGCTCCCGCTGATCGCAAGCGCTGGGGTGTTGTTGAACGTGCCCTTTCCTGCTGCGGAGTTCTTGGGGGGCATCAAGTTTTTCCCCACCGACATGCTTGGGTTTCAGATACTCGCGGGCCCAGAGCTGGGGACGGGCAGCGTGAACATCAAGGCGGGCGTGGTGTTCCGGTTTGACCTGGGCGGGGTTTCGTAGCGAGGATCATTCGCAATCGGGATTCGTAGCCGTCCATCCCGCGCTGCGAGCCGTGGCGGGCGTCCCAGGCGCCTGAACACAGGTCGTCTTCTCGGCCTGCTACTCCGGCCGCATCACGACGACGTGTCCATCGAAGCCACCGTCTTCGAGCCGGGACAGATGCAGCGGAGTGGGGCCGGCGTGCAGCACGAGGTCGTCGCCGCTCAGTCGCCCGTCCGAGTCGGCGTCCTGGTAGAGCGCGCCGATGTGCTGGTACTGCTTCTTGCCCGCATAGCGGACGGCGATCACGTCACCGGGCCTCAGCTGCTCGCCCCACAGGACCTCGCCGCTGGGTTCACCCTGGTCGAGGTCGATCTCGAGCACCCGGGGCCACAGGTCCACCAGCATGGCGACGTTGTGGTTTCGGCCCAGGGGCGTGCCCTTCCAACGATGGTAGGCGGCGACGAGCACGTCCGCGCAGTCGACCCCGATGTAGTGCTCGCTCTGATGGACCACCGAGCCGAACAGGCCCGGGACGTTGAAGAAGGACACGAGCGTGCCGAGATACCCCTCGTCGCTCCGAACGGACACGCGGAGAACGGCTGGCGAGAGCCCCCTGCCGTCGTTGGACTCCAAGCCGGGGGAGTGCAGCGTGCCGGTGTCGGTCTCCACCACGGCCTGGAACCAGAAGCTGCCCAGCGCGCGCTGATGGAAGCGGGAGCCAGACGGGTCTGCTCGTGGCTGGTCGAGCGGTCGCACTGCCCACTGGCCTTCGAGGTGGGTGAGCTCAACGCGGGAGTAGTCGATCGTGTCCAGTCCCACCCACTCGTAGGGATTGTCCTCCCAGGGGTGGTTGGCGTTCTTGTACAGCTCGTCGAGCACGGGGAAGACTTGGTACCAGCGGATGCGAGCGTCGGCCCGCTCCTCGACGCGCAGCGTCACGGCTTGACCTCGCAGGGGGTAGATGGCGGGCTCGGAGGTCCAGGATCCGTCCGCGACGCGGGACTGGATCTCGAGGCTGGGGGCGCCGGGCTGCCCCGCGACACCGGGAGAGCAGGAGGTCGACAGCGCTGCGGAGACCAAGGACGCAGAGAGGACACCGGAAAGGGCCACGCGGTGCTCCGGGGAGGTGGAGGATGGTCGGACAACCCGGCGGTGTGAGCGGTTCATCCCAGCGGGCGACGCGATAGACCGTCACGGACAACGAGGGCGAGATGGCCATCAACTGGTTCCCCGGGCACATGAACAAGGCGATTCGAGAGATTCGCAAGGCCCTGCGCAGGGCCGACCTCGTCTTCGAGGTCCTGGACGCCCGCCTGCCCAACAGCAGTGAAAACCCGCTGGTCGCCAAGCTGCGCGGCGACACCCCGTGCATCAAGATCCTCAACAAACAAGACCTCGCCGATCCGGGCGTCACCTCCGCCTGGCTGACCCGACTGCGGGAGGTGCCGGGCGTGACAGCCCTGGCCCACGACAAGACCCAGGTCGCCCAGCTGCCCAAGCTGCTGGCCCGGGCTCGCAGGCTCCTTCCCGCAGACCGCCGCCCCGGCCGGACGATCACCGCGATGATCGTCGGGGTCCCCAACGTGGGCAAGTCGACCCTGATCAACAGCCTGGCCCAGCGGAGCATCGCCAAGACCGCCAACAAGCCGGCCATCACCAAGCGCCAGCAGCGGGTGATGATAGCCCGCGACCTCGCGCTGCTGGACACCCCCGGCATCCTGTGGCACAAGCTGTCGCCACCCGCCTGTGGCTACCGCCTGGCCATCAGCGGAGCCATCCCCGACACCGCCGTGGACTACGTCGACCTCGCGCTGTTCGCCGTCCGATGGCTGGCCGCGGACTACCCCAAAGCGCTGGTAGGCCGCTACCGATTGGCCGAGATCCCCTCGGAGCCTCTCGAGATCCTCGACGCCATCGCCGGGCGACGTGGGTGCATCCGGAAGGGGGGCGTCGTGGACAGACAGAAGGTCTCGGAGCTCATCGTTCACGAGATCCGCCAGGGCTTGCTGGGACGAGTGAGCTTCGAGAGGCCCGCTCGCCGGGGGTCCAGCGAAGTCGAGGTCATCGAGCCCTGACCGGAGGGCCGTGGCGCCCCAACCCATGAAAGGCCCGAGAGGATGGGCGCCGTGGTCATCACCGGCAGCTCGTGGACCAATTTTCGTTGGTGGCAGCAAACCCTCGCGTGTCAGACACATAGAGAATGGTAGCGGCCACCCGGCCACCCCGGCGCCCAAGGCGCCGTGAGGTCTCGAACGCGGAGTGATCATGTCCCGAGCGTCCCTGATCCTGTCTTTGATGACCGCGTTGACCCTCGGGGGTTGCCGCCCCGACGACGTGGCGCCGCTGGACAGCGCGCCCGGCGAGACCGCTGCGCCCGTCGACACGCTGTTCGATCCGGAACACGTCATCGAGGTGGAGATCGAGCTGGATCCCGCCGACTGGGACGAGATCCGCAACCAACACCGCAACGTCCTGGACCTGCTCGCGGGGGACTGCATGGAGGGGCCCCTGGAGAGCCCGTACACCTACGTCGAGGCCTCCGCGACGCTCGATGGGGAGCACTTCGAGGCTATCGGTGTGCGCAAGAAGGGGTTGTTGGGTTCGGACAACGTGGACAAGCCCTCGCTCAAGCTCAACATGGACTGGGTCGACGACGACGGGGCCTATCTGGGCAACGACATGCTCACCTTCAACAACGCCAACCAGGACCCCAGCTACCTGGATCAGTGCCTCGGCTACGGCCTGTTCGCCGAGGCCGGCGGACCCGCCTGCCGCTGCAACTTCGCCCACCTCACCGTCAACGACGCCGACCTGGGCCTGTACGTACACGTCGAGAGCATCCGGCGTCCCTACTGGGCCCACCACGTCGGGGACGACGGTGGCAACCACTACGAGGGTACCCTCTCCGACTTCCGCGACGGCTGGACAGACACCTTCGAGGCCAAGGATGGCAACAGCGTCGACCGCTCGGACCTGCAGTCGGTGGTCGACGCCCTGGCCGCGGACGACGACCAGCTGCTGGACGAGCTGGGTGCCGTCGTCGATCTCGACGCGTTCTATGGCTACTGGGCGATGGAGGTCCTGACCGGCCATTGGGACGGCTACGCATCAGCCACCAACAACTTCCACGTCTACAACGATCCGACGACCGGCAAGTTCCTGTTCGCGCCTTGGGGTATCGATGCGTTGTTCGACGGCCAGCAGCCCTTCGGCTCCACGGTACCCGAGTCGGTGATCGCGCGCTCGGCCCTGCCGCGCAGGCTCTACGAGCTCGAGGAGGGGCGCGCCGCCTACCACGTACGCCTCACGGATCTGATGGACACCGTGTGGGACGTCGAGGCCATCGACGCCGAGATCGACCGCATGGTGGAGCTGGTCTCGTCCTACGTCCAGGCCGACGAGCTGGGCGCCTTCGAGGCCGGGGTCGAGGTCATTCGCGACTACGTGCCCGAACGGGAGGAGCGGATCCGCGCCGAGCTCGCAGAGGGGGCTCCCGACTGGGAGGAGCCGCTGCGGGGTGAGTCCTGCCTGGTGGATGTCGGGGGAATGACGGGCAGCTTCGACACCTCTTGGGGTTCGCTCGAACACACCGCACCCCAGGGCAGCGGAGCCATGACGCTGGAGTGGTACGGGGAGGACATCCCCATCTCCCAGACCATCAGCTTGATGGGCGAAGACCAGGGCCTTGGCGTGCTGGCGGTGCTCGGTGTGTTGGCGGCGGACGTCTACGTCTACCCCTACTTCCTGATCTCCATGGACGACCTGCGGCCCGGTGCGGAGCTGGCGGTGGACTGGAACCAGGTGCGCGCCTACGGCGTCTACGTCGAGGGCGACCAGGCCTCGATTCTCGGCTACGCTGGCGACGGGACCCTCGTCTTCGAAGAGGTGGGCACCGAGACCGGCGACGCCATCAGCGGTAGCTTCGACATCCGTCTCTTTGCGGGCGCCGTGGAGTAGGGTCGTATCTGCCCGCCGCCCCCTACAACCTCGCCGCCTCGTCCATCGCCGCCAGCACGTGCTCCGGCACCGGAGCCTTGCGCTGGGTGGCCAGGCTGACCACGACGATGAGCACCGCGGACACCGTGACCCCCGCGAACATGGGGTGGATGGCGGTGAGATCGTTCAGCCCGGTGAGCTGCCACAGCAGCGCCGTGCTGGCGCCCCCCAACATGGAGGCCAGTGCCCCCGGGCTGTTGGCCCGGCGCCAGAACACGGCGCAGAGGTAGGAGGGCAGGAAGGCGCTGCCCAGCACCGAGGTGGTGAAGATCACGATGGAGAACACCCCCGGCGGCCGCAGCAGCGCGACCAGCAGCCCAACGACGGCGATGCCCAGCACCATCAGGCGGGACACGGCCACCATCTGCCGGTCGCTGGCGTTCGGCCGCACGAAGCGCTGGAAGATGTCACGGGAGGCGATGGTGCCGACCTGCAGCAGGATGGAGTCGGCGGTGGACATGATGGCCGCCATGATGGCCGCCATGACCAGGCCGGTCACGGCCGGGGGCAGCAGCAGTCCGGCCACCTCGAGATGGCCTGCTCGGGATCCGCCAGGTCGGGCAGGATGACGATGGCGAAGATGCCCACCAGGTAGGGGGTGCAGACGAAGAGCAGGTTCCACGCCGTGGAGTAGAGCCCTGCGGTTCGGGCGCTGGTGGCGCTGTCCATGGCCATGTGGCGCGTGACGACGTGCGGCCAACCCATGTAGCCAACCGAAAAGATCAACACGGCCCCGGTGATCTCGCCCCACTTGCCCTCGTTGACCAGGTCCTTGCCCCAGATGCTCAGGTAGGTGGGATCGATGGCGGCCACGGCTTCGTTGGCGGCGGTGAAGCCTCCCAGGTGGGACAGGCAGGCCCCGAAGATCCAGACGATGCCGATGAGCATCACCACGCTCTGGAACAGGTCGGTCCAGGCCACCGCGAAGTAGCCCCCGAGCCAGGTGTAGACGAGGATGATGCCTACGGCTACGAGCAGTGCGATCCCGTAGGGCATGCCGGTGACCAGGGCCATTCCCTTGCCCCCGGCGATGAACTGGGCCAGCACGTAGAAGAACAGGAAGAAGATGGTGAGCGAGCCGGCCACCAGGCGGATGGCGGCCCCCGGGTAGCGGTGCTCGAGGTACTCGATGGAGCTCAAGGACCCCAGCAGCTTGGACAGCTTGCGCATGCGCCGCCCGATGACGCTCAAGTTCACCACCCCGCCGCCCAGGTCCCCGGCTGCGTACCACAGGGCCCAGTAGCCCATGCGGTAGCCCTCGGAGCCGGCGCCCAGGAACATGAAGCCGCTCATGGAGGTGGCCTGCAGGGTCAGGGCCGTGACCAGAGGCCCCACCTTGCGTCCGCCGAGCAGGTAGCCCTCGAGGTCGGTGGCGGCGCCGCGGCGGGCCGCCCACCAGCCGATGGCGACCACCACCAGGTAGTACAGGACCAGGAAGAGAAGGACGGTGGGTTCCACCTAGCGCTCCCTGCCGTCGTGCTGGACCCAGTGGCGGGTGAGCAGCCAGAAGCCAGCCGTATAGACGACCCAGAAGAGCGGGAAGCCGAAGACGAGAGCGGCGGTGGTGGTGGGTAGTCCGAACACGGCGAACCTCGTTTGTTCGGGTCGCCGGTGATTCTACGACATTCCGCCGGGCTCCGGCGTCACCAACACCATCTCGACATGCGCCCCTGCGACCGCCGCATCGACGGTGGCGTAGGCCTGGGCGGCCTCTTCCCGATTGGCGGGCCCCTTCTCGCCGGGCCTGACGAGGATGCTGCGGTTCCGTCCGGTGCGCTTGGCGTGGTAGAGCCCCAGGTCGGCCACCGTGATCAACTGGTCCAGCTCGAGGCCGCGCTCGCCTGCTGGGTAGAAGGGGCATCCCACCAATCCCAC